>DATGNP010000112.1:0-4763 GCA_035306665.1 Trueperaceae bacterium | reverse complement strand
AGCTCGGGGAAGCGCAGGTCGTAGCAGATCGTCAGCCCGACGCGCCCGAACCCCGTGTCAGCCACCACCGCCCGGTCGCCCGGCCGGTTGCGGCTCGACTCCATCGCCCTCACCTTGCCGCCGATGAAGGCGTCGAAGAGGTGGACCTTGCGGTACTTGGCGAGCAGCGTGCCGTCGGGGCCGAAGAGCTGGCTGGTGTTGTACGTGCGCGGGTCGGCCGCGTCATCGTGGAGCTCGTTGAAGCTCCCGCCGAGCAGATAGACCCCGTGCTCCTTGGCCGCGGCCGAGAGCCGCTCGGACAACGGTCCGGGGATGGGCTCGGCGGCCTCGCGGCGCGCCTCGTTGGGCCCGCGGAAGTGGAAGGTCTCGGGCAGCGCCACGAGGTCGGCGCCTGCCGCCGCCGCACCGGCCACCAGCTCGAGCGCCAGCGAGACGTTGGCCTCCTTGTCGGGGCCGGGGTCGGTCTGGACGAGCGCGACGGTCAGCTTCTTCATGCGCCGGCTGCCTCCCTGGCGAGCCGCGCTCGTTCGGCTCCCGGGACGCGGTCGCCGGAGCGTGTAGGACGGGGGTCAGGGACGACGGTCGGACGGGACATGGTGGATGCTAGGCTCCGGCCCTGCGACCGTCAAGGCGCGAGGGAGCGACATGAGACAAGGCAGCGTCGACGACCGTAACGCCGACTCCTGGCTCCGACCGTACCTGGGTCTGTCGAGCGGGACGCTCGGCCACCTGAGCTCCGACGGCTTCCTCGACTGGGAGATCCAGCCGCTGTTCCGGCCGGTGCGGATGGTCGGCCCGGCGCTGACAGTCGCCTGCCAGCCGACGGACAACGCGCCGCTGGCCGAGGCCATGTCGGGCGCCGCGCCCGGCACGGTGATGGTCGTCGCGCGCTACGGCGACCGGCGCCATGCGCCCTGGGGCGGCCTGATGTCGCGCATCGCCCACGGCCGCGGCCTCGCCGGCACGGTCATCGACGGCGCGGCCACCGACTGGCGCGAGATCGTGGAGCTGCAGTACCCCGTCTTCGCACGCAACCTCTCCGCGCTCACGACAAGGCGTCAGAACCTGCCGGCCTCCGTGGGCGAGCCGGTCGTGTGCGGCGGGGTGCTCGTGCGCACCGGCGACGTGGTCATCGGCGACGACGACGGCGTGGTCGTGGTCCCGGCGGAGCGGGCCGAGGAGTACCTCGCCAAGGCCCTGCGCTTCGAGCAGTGGGAGCACGTCTTCCGCACCGGCCTGAAGGAGGGCCTCGAGCCGAAGGTGGCCCGCGCGCGGGCCGACGAAGCCGTGCCGCGGTGAGGGGCCCGCTCCCTACTCGATGGCCTCGTCGACCTCCCTCCGGTCGTAGATCAGCATCAGGTTCTGCGTCGAGAACGCCTGGCCCGCCGCGTCGATCTCCCGCTGCAGGGTGGCGAGGTCGCTCTCCAGCTGCTCGGTGATCCATTCCCGCTCGTAGTCGGTGATCCCATCGCCGGAGAGGCTGACCCCGAAGAACTCGTTCGCGTCGCTGCGCCAGGTGCTGAGCAAGCTCTCGAGGTCGAGGTCGGACACGCTCTCGGCCTGCTCGAGCCAGACCTCGGTCTCGACGAGTAGGTCCCTGATGTCCGGGCCCACCGGCCCGAAGAACTTGAGGTTGTGCCTGGCGACGAACCCGTTGAAGGTATCGCCGGCCTCGGACAGGTGCGCCTCGAGCCCGTTGGTCAGGAGGTCGACGAACACGGCGGCGTCGTCGCGCTGCCCGCTGGTGCCGACGCCTTCGAAGGTGTCTAGCTCGTCGAGCGCCGCCTCGTACGCGACCTTCAGCACGTCGTAGCCGTTCTCGTCCACGAAGAGCTGGGTGTCGGCGCGCGTCTCGTTGAAGTCGATGAGGAGCCCGAGCTCCTGGCCGGCCATCTCGCGGAGCTGCGGCCTCAGCTGTTCGACCGCCGTCCGGTACTGGTTGTACGTGCGGGCGGTCTCGGCGATCACCGAGAGGGCCTGGTTGATCGCGCTCGCGACCTCGCCCGGCACGGCTCCCGACACGACGTCGACGCGCGAGAGGATGTCGGCGACGACCTGGATGGCGTTCCGGGTCGTCTGGCGCTTCGAGTCGCTCTCGCGCGCGAGCTGCGCGAGGATCCCGTAGATGTCGGCCATCACCCGCAGCTCGCGCTCGTCGAGCCGCCCGTCGGCGTCCAAGAGCCCGGTCCACTTCTCGTCGAGCTGAGTGGCCATGTTCGCGAGGCGGATGCGGCCGAACACCAGGAGGTCGCGGTACATGCCCGTGCCGAGCACCGAGAGCGCCTCGACCCACTCCTGCTCCTCGTCCATGAACCGGTCGTAAAGGCTCAGGGCGGCCTCGGAGGTCAGGTCGTCGTCGGCGTCCGCCAGCACCGGGATGGCGCTCAGGCGCCCGACGACGCTCTCCCACGCGTCCTCCACGTCGTCATCGTCGTCGCTGTCGACGAGCGCCACGAGCTCGAGCAGCGCGTCGTCACGGACCTCGATGTACTCCTCCACGGCCTCGATGAACGCTTCCCTCTCCTCTCCTTCCTCCAGCTCGTCCTCGATGAGCTCGACCATCTCTTCGAGGCGGGAGTCCTCGAGCGCTACGGCACGGCTGAGCGCGCCCACGACCACCAGCGCGAGACACAGACGGATGACCATCCCTGCGCACCTTCCTTCGTACTCCCATGGCCCCCTCCCTGGCCCGGTTCTCTCGTCCGATGCCGACGCCCTCTCGGCCGCCACCCAGCCGCCCTCGCGGCCGCCACCCAGCCGCCCCCTCGGCCGCGGCCTAGTAGCCGCCCGAGAGCAGCAGCCCGTTCTCGCCTCCGATCCACACGTGGGCCTCGTCGGGCACGTAGACGGTGTTGAGCCGCGTGTCGGCCGAGTGGGCACGCACCAAAGGCGAGGCGTCGCTCCAGGTCAGCCCACCGTCGCTGGTCACGAGCGCCAGCGGTGCGGCGGCGCCGACCGCCCCCACCGCCCACCCGACCTGGCCACCCGGCGCGAAGTCGGCGGACCTGAAGCGGGCGTCGTCGCGCAGGCTCGGCAACGTGGCGCGCGTCCAGGTGGCGGCGGCGGCGGCGCCGGCGTCGTGCGTGACGTAGACGTACGTCGAGTCCGGCTCGTTCTGGAGGCCGCCGTACGCCGCGCAGACGTCCCCCTCGCAGGTCACGCCCAGCGGCCCGAGGTCGCCCTCGACCCCGGCGAACCGCACGTGGTGGAAGGTCTCGCCGCCGTCGGTGGAGACGCACACGCCGGGCTCGGCAGTGCCCGACTGGTTCCGCGCGCCGGCTGGGTAGACGACGAGCGAGAGGTCGGGCGCCACGTAGCCCATCTGCGTGAGGGCGGGCGCGATGCCCACGGCCGGCGCGGCGACGCACAGCGTCGGGTCCTCGCGGGCGCGCTGGGCGATGTCGTTCGGGCGCTCGCCCGGCGGGACCGGCGCCCAGGTCTCGTACCAGATCGCGCCCGGCCCTGGCGGGTCGTCGCCGGTGTAGATCATGCTGCGGAGGAACAGCGTCCAGCCCGAGCCGTCGGTGCCCAGCCCGACCTGCTGGTTGCCGCCGAACGAGTCACGCCCCTCGGGGAGGCCGAGGGCGGAGCGCTGCCACGACCCGGGGTCGGTGACGTCGCCGGTGTTGGTGAGGAGCGCGCTGGCCGCGCCGTCGACGAGCACGAACACCGTGTCGCCGACGCGCGCGAACCCCATCAACTCGACCGTCCCCAGCACCCCGAACGCCTCGCCGAGGTCGTAGTCGGACGTGATGACCGTCGCGGTGATCGCCTGGCCGTCGGTCGCGTAGAGGTGCCCCTCCTCGCTGGCCTCCGTCGTCACGACGCAGACAGTGGGGCCCTGGCAGTAGACGCCGGTGACGCGCTCCGTGGGGTCCGTGGGGCCGACGAGCGTCAGCTCCGTCGGGGCTTGGGCGAGAGCGGTGGTCGCTAGGGCGGCCAGCAGTGCCGTGAGAGCCGCCTCGGCTCGTGCCGTGATGGCGTCGGTACGCGCTCCCCCCGAGCGTCCATGGCAGACGAGTCGTGCCATACGTGGACCCCTTCCGCTAGCCCGTGGGAGTTGCGAAAGGACGCTTCAGGAGCGCGGGCTGTGGAGCTGTTCGGGCGGAGTCTAGCGCTGCCGGGGTCGCGGTGTAAGGGGGCGCGGGTCGCGCTCGGCTCGCGGTTCGGCTCGGTGTGAGCGGGGCGAGCTCGGAGCTCGCTGTCGATTGACCCGCACCCGCCGACCCGAGTACACTTGAGAACGCTGGCCACGTGGGCGGTTAGCTCAGCGGGAGAGCACTCGCTTCACACGCGAGGGGTCGCAGGTTCAATCCCTGCACCGCCCACCATCCAGAACCCGAACCCAGGATGCGGTCGTTGCACGAGGCCGGGGAGGAGGCTTCCCGGTCCGGGGCCTGCTGGCGCTACGGTTCCTCGTCGATCCCCTGAACCTCGCCATCGGGCCGTTCGCCTACGGGGGTGACGCTCTCGGCATCGCCGCAGGGCTACAGGTTCCCGTTCTTCTCGTCCAGGCGGTGGCCCTCGTGGTCTTCCTCGTCGATCGCGAGGTGGTGGCACAGCGGCTGCTGCCCGCCTACTCCATCGAGACGAAGCACCCGCTGTTCCGACCCTGGCTGCGATGGGCGTAGCCGCCGTCGCCAGCCCTCCCATCGCGGTCGGTACTCCTACCGGCACCTTCACCGGGCAGCGACCCACGAGCCGGTGGCCCCGGCGCCGGCGTCGCCTTAGATTGGGTCCGTAGGCCAACACCCGGTCTCCAC
>DATGNP010000111.1:0-6470 GCA_035306665.1 Trueperaceae bacterium | reverse complement strand
AGGGCCGTGCTAGGCGGCACGGGCCTGGCGGACGACGACCGCAACGTGACGGGAAACATGATGCAGTACTACGGCTTCAACCACTGGCGCTACCGCCACGCCGCCCACCCGCGCACGCCCGCCGTCCTCGTCGAGCTCGGCTACCTCTCGAACGCCCGCGACCGCGAGCTGCTCGCCAGTCCAGACGCGCTGGCCGCTGCGCTCGAGGCCGGCGTCGTCGGCTACCTGAGGGAGCTCGGCCGGCTCTAGCCGCGCCCGGCGGGCGAGGCGGGACGGGAGCGCCGGTCGCGTCGGCCGCGGGCGCGCGGGCGGCCGGCGCGTTCCACGGCGTTGACGCCGCGAGCCCTGTTCCGGCCCCGGTCCCCCGCGAACCCGGCGCCGACGGGACCGCTGGTACCATCGGCTCGGCATGAGGTCCCCGCTCGACGTCCGAAGGCTCCTACCGACCCTCGCTCTCGTCCTGGCGCTCCTCGCCCTCGCCGCCTGCAAGCCCGGCGGCGGAGCGGCCGGCGCCTCGGCCGGCGGCGCGTCCGCGACCGGGCTGACCGCGGCCGTGGAGGTGACCGACCCCCGCGTCGGCGGGGGCGTGGTCACGGTGCGCGTGCGGGACGGCGGCGAGGCCGTGTCGGGCGCCACCGTCGAGGTGCACGGCGACATGACGCACGCCGGCATGGTGCCCGTCATCGCGTCGGCCGCCGAGGTGGAGCCCGGCCTGTACCGCGCCGAGGGCTTCGGGTTCTCGATGCCGGGCGACTGGATCCTCACCGTAGAGGTCGAGACCCAGGACGGCCGCAGCGTGATGACCGAGTCGTTCCTCACGGTCGCGCGGTGAGCGCGCCGGTCGTCGGCGTCGGGCCCCACGGGCGGCGCGACCGGCCGGCCGGCCTCGTCGACCAGCCGCGCGGGTTCGACCTGCTGTCGCTGCCCGGCCTCAGGCGCTTCGCTCGCTGGCGCTACGCGCGCTTCGCCCTGCAGCTCCCGCTGCTGCTGCTGGCGCTGTTCGTCATCGTCGACGGCTTCACCGGCCGCCAGGTGGCGCCGCGCAACGTCGCGACGACGGCCGTGTGGCTGCACTACCGCGGCCTCCTCGTGCTCGGCATCGCCGTCCTGGGCAACGCGTTCTGCGCGGCGTGCCCCTTGATGCTCACGCGCGGCCTCTCCCGCCGCCTGGAGAGGCTGCTGCCACGCAAGCTCGCGTGGCCCGGCGCGCTCCGCAACAAGTGGCTCGTCGTGGTGCTGCTGCTGGCGTTCTTCCTCGCCTACGAGGTCTTCGACCTGTGGGCGAGCCCTTGGCTCACGGCGTGGCTGGCCCTCGGCTACTTCGGAGCCGCGCTGGCGGTAGACGTCCTCTTCCCCGCGGGCACGTTCTGCCGCTGGGTGTGCCCGCTGGGCAACTTCAACTTCACGCTCGCCAGCGCCTCGCCCACGCAGATCACCGCGGTCGACCCCGACGTCTGCCGCCGCTGCGAGCACAAGCCCTGCCTGCACGGCCGGTACACGGCGCCGCAGCCCCAGCCGCCCCAGGGCTTCGCGCTGCCCCTCGCGGGGGCGAACGCCGGCTTCGTCCCCGCCGCCGAGGTCGTGAACCCGAACGGGGACGGCTTCTTCCCCGGCTGCGAGACGGGCCTGTTCGTGCCCACGATCACCTCGAACATGGACTGCACGCTGTGCCTGAACTGCGTCAGGGCCTGCCCGTACGACAACGTCGGCCTGACGGTGCGCGCGCCCGGCCGCGAGCTGCGCATGTCGCCGTGGGCGCGGCGCGGACGCCTGGCGGTCGTGGCCATGGGCGTCCTGCTGGCGTTCTTCGGCGTGATCAACGCGCTGGCGATGGTCCCGCCGTTCTACGACGCCGCCCAGCGCCTGTCCGACCTGCTCGGGACGCGCAACGAGGCCGTGCTCCTCGTCACGCTCTACGGCGGCGTGACGCTGGTCGGGCTCGCGCTCACCCTGGCCGCGGCCACCGCCGCCGACGCGCTGGGGGGCCGGCGCGAGGGCGCGCGCGCCGCCTTCGAGCGCTGGGGCTACGTCGTCGTCGCCCTCGGGTTCGGGTTCTGGGCGGCGCACTACACGTTCCACTTCCTCACGGGGGCGCTCTCGATCGTGCCGGTGTTCCAGCACTTCTTCGAGTACCGGGGCTTCGCCGTCGACGCGAACTGGCGCCTGGCGCAGGTCGTGCCCAGCCGGTACCTGTTCGCGATCCAGGCCGTGATCTCCGGCGCGGCCAGCGCGCTCGCGCTCTACACCGCGGCGCGCATCGGCCTGCGCGACTTCGGCAGGCGCGGGGTGCTGGCGATGTGGCCGATGTTCCTCTTCGTGCTCGCCTTCACCGCGGCGCAGCTCGTGATCCTGTCGCTGCCGATGGAGATGCGCGGCACGGTCCTCGGCCCGACCTACTGAGCCGTGACGACGCCCGTTGGCCGGCCCCGCGCGGCCGGTGGTAGCCTGCTCCGCGTGCCGCGCGCCCTCCCCCGCCTGCTAGCCGCCCTCGCCGCGCTGCTGCTCGCCGGCGCCGCGGCGGCCGAGGAGCTCCCCGCCTGCGCCTACGAGGACCGGCCGGCCCTCGTCACCGCCTACGACGACCACGTCCTCACCGTCCTCGACACGGTGTTCGCGCTGCCTCCCGACTACGAGCCGCCCGACCTCGTGCCCGTGTCCCGGGCGTTCCCGCCCACCTACGACGGCGGCGGCCAGCTGTCGGTGCGCGCGGTGGTCCTCGAGGACCTGGCGGCGCTGCTGCGCGACGCCGAGGCCGCCGGCGTGAGGCTGGCGGTGCAGTCCGCCTACCGCAGCTACGACTACCAGGTGCGCACGTTCCAGTACTGGGTCGAGAACGACGGCTACGAGGCCGCCCTCGCCACCAGCGCCAGGCCGGGCCACTCCGAGCACCAGCTCGGCACCGCCGTCGACCTGCGCTCCTACTCCGGGCCGCCGGCGTGGGAGCTGGAGGACTGGGCGGCGACGCCGGAGGGCGCGTGGGTGGCCGCGAACGCCCACCGCTACGGGTTCGTAATGAGCTACCCTCGGGGCGAGTCGGACGTGACCTGCTACGCCTACGAGCCGTGGCACTACCGTTGGGTCGGCCGCGAGACCGCCGCGGCCATCCACCTCAGCGGGGTGACGCCGCGCGAGTACCTGTGGGCGGCGCTGCAGGCCCAGCTCGAGGGCCACGCCGCGGCCGGGGAGGGAGGCGCGCGATGAGGCTCCGGCCCCCCCGCCGGTCGCGCCGCCTCGCTGCGCTCCTCCTGGCCGTGGCGCTGGGCTCCGCGGCGGCGCACCCGATGCTGGTGATCGGCGAGGTCGCGTTCGAGCCAGACCCGCCCGCGCCCGGAGCCGAGGCCCTGGTCACGCTCACGCTCCAGGAGACGTCGCTGGCGGAGGTCGAGGACGCCGTCGTGTTCCTCGAGCTGCGTCCCGGCCCGCCGCCCGCGGGGGACTCGACGCCCGTCGGCCCGCCGCTCATCGCCACCGACAGGCTCGAGGAGGTGTCGCCAGGCGTCTACCAGGCGTCCCTCACCCTGCCCGCCGACGGCGCCTACACGCTGTCGGTGCGCGACCGCACCTACCGCCAGGAAGAGGCGGTCGCGAACGTCTTCGTGGAGCTGGGCGCGGGCGAGGTCGGGGCGGTCCCGTTCGTGCTCCCGCCCACGGCCGTCGGGCCCGCCTCGCTGGGCTCGTGGCTGATCTGGCTCGTGGGAGTGCCCCTGCTGGCCGGCGTGCTCGTCACGGTGCTCGTCCTGCGCACCGGCAGGCGCGCCGAGGACGAGGAGGCGGGGGCGGAGTGAGGCACGGGGGGCGAGGGTGAAGGAAGGGTCCATGCCGGTCATCGACGACGCCGCGCTAGCGCGCCTCGAGGAGCTCGCCCGCCTGGAGCTGGAGCCGGCGGAGCGCGCGCGGGTGAAGGCCGACCTGGCCGCCGTCCTGGGCTTCGTGGCGCAGCTCGCCGAGCTGCCGGCGGGCCCGGTCGACCCGGGACTCGCGGCGCCGGAGCGCACGCGCCCCGACGAGCCGCGGCCGGGCCTGCCGCGCGACACCGCCCTCGCGCTGGCGCCAGACGCGCGCGACGGCTTCTTCGCGGTGCCGCGCACCCTCGAGGAGGGCTAGCCGACCGCCACGGCGGCGTCGCCTCGTCGCGACCGCGGCTGCGAGCGCGGCCGGGCGCCGGGCGGGCGCCCGGCCGCGTCCCTGCAGCCTTACGCGAACGGGAACGCCACGTCGCAGGCGGGGTCGTCGTCCCCCAGCTCGTCCCACGGCGCGAGGTAGACCTCGCGCGGCGGTCCCGCCGGCCGCTTGCCGTTCTCCCTCAGCCACGCCTCGACGGAGTCGTAGGCCTCGAGGATCTTCGGGAAGACGACGTCCCGCTTGCGGATGCGGGCGTACGCCTCCCTGCCGGCGGGCTCGAGCCTGACGCGCGCCTTCCCGAACGGCTCCACGGGCCCGCTCACGGGCACGCACACCTCCACCGGGCCGTCCGCGTCCATCGAGACGGCGCCGTGGTAGACGACGAGCATGGGACCGTCGAGACGGACCCCCATGGCCCGCGCGTGCCGGAAGATCGCGTCGCCGTTCGCGCCGATCACCTCGGGCAGCCTGTCGGCGAGCGTGCGCTCCTCGATGCCGAGCAGCTTGCGTTCCGGTACCTCCCGCACCTTCACCTCGTGCATGACCTCTACCTCCTCGCGCAGCCGCGCCATCACCCTGGCGAGCAGCTGCCGCCTGACGCCGACGTCGCGCTCGACGCCGAGCCAGTAGTCGTGCACGACGCGCACCGCGTCCCCGCCCCGCGCCCCGAGCACGGCCGCGATCTTCTGCAGCGGCATCTCGAGCTGCCGCAGCAGGAACACGAGCCGCGCGGCCTCGACCTGCTCCGGAGCGTAGTAGCGGTACCCCGTGGCCTCGTCGACGCGAGCGGGCGGCAGCAGCCCCAGCTGGTCGTACAGCCGCAGCGCCTTGAGGCTCAGGCGCGTCGCCTGCGAGAACGCGCCGATCGTCATCAGGCCCGTAGGGGTGGCGGTGTCCGTCGGCATGGGTAGAGCGTGCCGCCTGCCCCCGGGGCAGGGTCAAGTGCCATGATCGCCCCGATGTACCTGGCCATCGTGCTCGCCCTCGTGCTGGTGAACGGTCTCTTCGCGATGTCCGAGATCGCCGTGGTCTCGGCGAACCGCTTCCGCCTGCAGCAGCGCGCCGAGGAGGGCGACCGCGCCGCGGCCCGCGCCCTGGCCCTGGCCGAGAACCCCGACAGGTTCCTCTCCACCGTCCAGGTCGGCATCACGCTGGTCGCCGTCGTCTCCGGCGCGATCGGCGGCGCCACGCTCACCGGCCCGGTCGCCGAGGCGGTGGCCCGCGTGGCCTGGCTGGCGCCCTACGCCCAGCCGCTGGCCTACGCCCTGGTCGTCGCCGGCATCACCTACCTGTCGATAGTGGTCGGCGAGCTGGTGCCCAAGCGCCTGGCGCTCGCGGACCCCGAGGGCGTCGCCACCGGCCTGGCCGGGCTCATGCACGGCCTGTCGCTCGCGGCCCGCCCGGTCGTGTGGCTCCTCGCCGCCTCCACGCGGGTCGTGCTGCGCCTCCTGCGCGTCCAGGACGGGTCCGACGCGATCGACGAGGAGGACATCGAGCTCGTGATCGCGCACGGCCGCGAGGCGGGTGTCGTCGAGCCCGAGGAGCAGGTGATCGTCGAGCGGGCGTTCTGGCTCGGCGAGCGGCGGGTGAACGACATCATGACGCCGCGGCACGAGGTCGCGTGGCTCGACGCCCGCGGCAGCCCCGACCAGGCGCAGGCGGTGATCGCCGCCGCCCCGCACGGTCGCTACGTCGTCGCCGACGGGGACCTCGACCACGTCGTCGGCTACGTCAGCGCCGCCGACCTCCTCAGGAGCGCGCTGCGCGGCGAGCCCCTCGACCTCCAGCGCCACCTCAGGGAGCCGCTGTTCGTGCCCGAGACCATGCCGATCCTGGCGATGCTGAACGAGTTCAGGGAGACGGGCGAGCGCCTCGCCGTCGTCGTCGACGAGTACGGCGGCTTCGAGGGGCTGCTGACCCTCGGCGACATCCTCGAGGAGCTCGTGGGCGACCTCGCCGCCGTCGGCCCCGAGGAGCCGCGGGTCGAGGAGGTGGCGCCGGGCGCGTGGCGCGTCGACGGGGGCGTGCACGTCGACGCGCTCGTCGACGCCCTCGGCCTGGGCCGCGAGGTCGACATGGAGCACGTCGGCTTCCAGACGGCGGGCGGGCTCGCCGCCTTCGAGCTCGGGCGCGTGCCCGCGGAGGGCGACGCGTTCGAGTGGCACGGCCACCGCTTCACCGTCACGCGCATGGAGGGCCAACGCGTCGCGGAGCTGCGCGTGGCCAGGGTCGGCTGAGCGCCGGAGCGGACGGGGCCGGACGCCGATCGCACGCGCGCCCGCCGCCTGACTACACTCGGGCGTGTGAGGCGCCTCACCGCTGACCTGCGCGCACCTACCCCCGGCGAG
>DATGNP010000110.1:0-9923 GCA_035306665.1 Trueperaceae bacterium | reverse complement strand
TCCACACCCGCGCCGAGTGCGGCGAGGCCTCGTAGATCACGTTGCCGTCGGAGTCCTCGACCCGCTGGATGAAGTACGGCTCGATGTACACGCCGCCGTTCGCGAACGCCGCGATCGCCGCCGTGTGCTGCAGCGGCGTGACCTCGAAGCTGCCCAGCGCCATCGCCGGGTAAGGCTGGACGTCGTAGCCGAGCTCGCGGGCCTTCTCGGCCACGGCCGTGGCCGTCGCGGCCTCGAGCGTCTTCACGGTGGGGATGTTGCGGCTGCGGTTGAGGTGGGCGCGCACGGTCTGCGGCCCGTCGTAGGCGTTGTCGTGGTTCTTGGGCTCGTATGGCGGCTGGCCGCGGATCTCGAAGGTGGCGGGGGCGTCGACGAGGACCGTGGCCTGGTTGTACCCGCCCTGCTCGATCGCCGTGGCGTAGACGATGGGCTTGAACGAGCTGCCCGGCTGCCGCAGCGCCTGCGTGGCGCGGTTGAACTCGCCCGGCGGCTGGCCTTCCTCGAGCTTCTGCCCGACCATCGCCAGCACGGCCCCCGTGCTCGGGTCGATCCCGACGATCGCCATCTGGGCGCCCTCGGGGATCTCGGCGTTCAGGCTCGCCTGGTTCGCGGCGACCTGTGCCTGGACGTCGATGGTCGTGATGACCTTCAGCCCGCCCGAGCCGAAGACCACGCTCTCGCCGTAGCGGTCGGTGAGCCAGTTGCGCACCGCGATGACGACGGCGCGCGACAGGTCGGAGCTGACCGAGCCCTGGACCAGCACGTCCTGGTCGGTGCGGGTCGCGGAGACCACGTTGCCCTGGCCGTCGTACTCGACGTCCCAGCCCAGCGGCTCGAGCGGGTAGCGCCACGTGCGCTCGGCCATGTCGCGGCTGATCGTGCCCTGCCTGACCATCTTCTCGAGCACCTCGCGCATGCTCGCCCGCGTGCCGAGGAAGTCGGCGTGGCGCGCGTTCGGCGCGGGGATGAGGCGCGAGAGGTAGAGGCCCTCGGCGAGGTTGAGCTCGATCGGCTCCTTGCCGAAGTACGCCTGGGCGGCGGCGCGGATGCCGTAGACGTTCCCGCCCCAGAAGATCACGTTGATGTAGCGCTGCAGGACCTCGGCCTTCGTCAGCCGGCGCTCGAGCTCGAGCGCGAGCATGATCTCCTTGACCTTGCGCTCCAGCGAGCGCTCGCTGCGGATGTCCTGCAGGAGCGTGTTCTTGATGACCTGCGTGGTGATCGTCGAGCCGCCGCGCTGGGCGTCGCCGAAGAACTCCTCGTAGGCGGCCCGCAGGAACGCCGGCAGGTCCATGCCGTAGTGGCTGAAGAACTGGTCGTCCTCGTAGGCCACGATCGCCTGCAGCGCGGCCGGCGAGACCTCGTCGAGGCCGACCGGGATGCGGTTCGTGGAGATGCGGCTCTCGCCCTCCGCCGGCACGATCTGGCCGATCCGCGTCACGCCGTCCGAGGCGTAGACGATCGACGTCGAGGTGTACTCGAGGGCGTCGAGGACGTCGAGGGAGGGCAGCTCGTCGGCCCACTTCAGCGCCGATGACGTCAGCAGCGACAGGAACGACAGCACCGCCACCAGAGCGAGCAGGAACAGCCCTTGGACGAGCTTCACGCCCGCCATGCTACCAACCGGACCGCTCCGTCCGGCCACCGCTCCCGACCAGCGCCGGTGCAGGGGCGGGGGACCTCCGGTCGCCGTGTCGGCGCGGACGCGTCAGCGCGGGGCCTCCCGCGCCCCGGGGGCGGCGACCCGCCGGGCCTCCCGCCTCACAGCGCCGTCGCACGCGCGCCGGGCCGCGCTCACCTCGCGGCGGCGTCGTGCGTGAAGGCGACGTAGGCGTCGAGCTTCTCGAGCCCCGCGCCGCTCGCCAGGGCCTCGCGCGCCGCCGCGACCCCGGACCTCAGGTCGGGCGCGAGACCGGCGAGGTAGGCGGCGGCGCCGGCGTTCACGGCCACCACGTCGCTCGCGGCCGCCGGTCCCTCGCCGGCGAGCACGCGGCGCATGATGCGGGCGTTCTCCTCCGGCCCGCCGCCCCTCAGACCGGAGCGTTCGTGCCGCGCGACGCCGAGCTCCTCGGGCGTGACCTCGAAGTCGACGATCGACCCGTCGGGATGCAGCTCGGTGACGCTCGTGGGGCCCGTCACGGTCACGTCGTCGAGGCCGTCGCCGTGCACGACGAGCGCGCGCTCGGCACCGAGGCCGCGCAGGACCTCGGCGAGGAGCCGCGACAGCGCGGGCGCGAAGACGCCGAGGAGCTGCCGCTGGGCGCCGGCGGGGTTCGTCAGCGGGCCCAGGTTGTTGAAGATCGTGCGCGCCTTGAGGTCGGCGCGGATCGGCGCGACGAAGCGCATCGCCGGGTGGTGGTTGCGCGCGAAGATGAACCCGACGCCGATCGTCTCGATCGCGCGCGCGACGGCCTCGCTCGGCAGGTCGAGGTTCGCCCCCGCCGCCGCGAGCACGTCGGCCGAGCCGGATGCGCGCGTGACGCCGACGTTGCCGTGCTTGGCGACCTTGACCCCGAGGGCGGCGGCCACGAACGACGCCGTCGTGCTGACGTTGAAGACCTCGAGGCCCGTGCCGCCGGTGCCGCAGGTGTCGACGAGCGGCCCCGAGACCCTGACCTCCACGGGCACGGCGCGCTGCCGCATCGCCTGCGCGAAGCCGATGATCTCCTCCACGGTCTCGCCGCGGGTGCGGAGGGCGGCCAGGAGGGCCGCGGCCTGCACCTGCGAGAGCTTGCCGTCCATCAGGCGGCCCATCACGTCCCTGGCCTCGTCGCGGTCCAGGGTGTGGCCGTCGAAGACGCGGCCCAGCAGGGCCGCGACGTCGAAGCCGTCGCTCACGGCCTGCCCTCCCTCAGCCCACGGCCGTAGGCCGCCTCGAGGCAGAGCGCGTACTGGGCGTCGGTGAGCGCGGCCGTCCCTCGGCCGGCCAGCAGCCTTGCCGCGCGCGCCTCGTGCCGCGCCAGGCGCCTCAGCGCCAGCGAGACGGGGTGCGTGCCGGTCCAGAGCGCGACCTCGGGGACGGGGTGCAGCCTCGCGAACGTCCACGCGGCTCGCCCCATGCGGCGGTACTTCTCGCGCATGGAGTCGAAGTCTACCGCGTCGCGGTGCTCGATCTCGGCGCCGCGGAGGAACCGCGCCCGCACCCCGCGCCGGTGCAGCCGGTAGCCGAGCTCGTGCTCCTCCCACCCGTAGCCGGTGAACGCCGCGTCGAAACGCTCGCCCGCGAGGAGCTCCCGCGGCAGCGACAGCGTCGCGAACCAGAAGCCGCCCTTGCCGAGCGCCGCGCCCTCGCCGAGGCGCGCGGTGCCGGCCTCGAGCCGCCGGCGCCAGTAGGCCTGGAACGGGGTCGCGACGCACCCGTCGGGGACGATCAGCCGGCTCACCCACGCTCCCGGCGCCGCGGCCTGCGCGGCCAGGTGCCGGGACAGGAAGTCGGGCGCGCGCGGCGCCATGTCGTCGTCGGCGAACACGAGCAGCCGGCCGCGCGCCGCGTCCAGGCCGCGGTTGCGGGCCGACGCGAGCCCCCCGTTCGCCTGCCTGACGACCCGCAGCGGCACGGGCTCGTCGGGGCGGTCGAGCGCCGCCAGCACGGCGGGCGTGTCGTCGGTCGACCCGTCGTCGACGACGACGACCTCGGCGCCGACGGACGCCGGCACCACGGCGCGCCAGGCGGCTATCGCGGCGGGCAGCAGCCGCGCGCGCTGGTAGGTGGGGACGATGACGCTGACGTCGGGACGGTCGCCATACGCGCCGCGGCTCACGGCGTCGCCTCACCGGTCGCGGCGGCGCGCAGCTCGTCGCGAGCGCCCCGAGCGTAGGCCAGCTCGTAGCGCCGCACTCCCTCGTCGAGGAGCCGGGCCCACGGGCCCGCGAGCGCCGCGCGCTTCAGGGCCAGCAGCCAGGGGTGCACGCCCAGAGCCCAGGGGACGTCGGGGGCGCGGTGGCGCGACCACACGCGCACGTGCGCCCTGCCGGCGGCGTAGGCCTTCTCGGCGTCGTCCCAGACGCGGCCGTGATGGTAGGCGTCGCCGCCGGGGACGTGCCGGAAGCCCAGGCCCGCCGCCCGCAGGCGCAGGGCCAGGTCGGGGTCCTCGCCGCCGTAGCCGCGCCACCCCGGGTCGTAGCCGCCCACGGCACGGAAGGCCGCGGCCGGCACGCTCGAGTTGGCGCCCGTCATGTTGATCCAGAAGGCGCGGCGGCCCACGGCGGCGGGCCGCTCGAACGGCTCGGCGCGGCGGCCGCGCCTCAGCTCGGCGGGCAGGCGCAGCGGGCCAACGCCCACCGTGCGCGGTCGGGCGGCGTGGAGCGCCGCGTGGGCCGCCAGCGCCCCGGGCACGGGCAGGCAGTCGTCGTCGCTCAGGAGCAGCACGCTACCGCGCGCGCCCTCCGCCGCCAGGTTCCGGGCCCGCCCGACGGGCTCGTCGCTGCCGCCGCCGACCCACACGGCGAACGGGAGGCGCATCGCCTCCAGCTCGCCCCTGACCGCAGCGACGGCCTCGTCCGGCTCGTTGAGCCACAGGCGCCACTCGAACGCCCCGGGCGCGAGGGTCTGCGCCGCGAGGGCCGCCGCCTTGGCCCTGAGCAGCGCGTGACGGCCGCGGCTTGCGGTCACGACCGTGACGACCACGCCTCCGCCGGCGGAGCTCACGTCGGGCGCCGCCTCCGGCGCGCGGGCCTCAGCCACCCGGCAGCGAGGCGAGGAACGTGCGCAGCATCGCCGCGCCCTGGTCGGTGAGGATGCTCTCGGGGTGGAACTGGACGCCCCACACGGGGTACGTCTCGTGGCGCACCCCCATGACGGTGCGCCCGCCCTCCTCGTCGGTCCAGGCGTTGACGACCAGGCCAGGCGGGACGTCCGCGACGACGAGCGAGTGGTAGCGGCCGGCCGTGAGCGGCCGCGGCAGCCCGGCGAAGATGCCCGTGCCGTCGTGGTCGACGGGAGAGGTCTTGCCGTGCATGAGCCGCCGCGCCCGCACGACCCTGCCGCCGAACGCGGCGGCGACGGCCTGGTGCCCGAGGCAGACGCCGAGGACCGGGACCCTGGGCCCGAGCTCGCGCACCACCGCGACGCTCATGCCGGCGTCGTCGGGGGTGCACGGCCCCGGGGAGATCACGATGCCGTCGGGAGCGAGCTCCTCGACGTCGCCGACCGTGAAGGCGTCGTTGCGCCACACCGTCAGCCTGGCACCGAGCTCGGCCAGGCCCTGCACGAGGTTGTAGGTGAACGAGTCGTAGTTGTCGACGACCAGGACGTGCCTGCCAGCGACGGCCGCGCCCGACGCCGTGACTCCGGCCGCGCCCGCGGCCGCGCCGCCGCTCGCGCCCTCGCCCACGCCGCTCACGCCAGCCCCTCCGTCGCCATCGCTACCGCGCGCCTGAGGGCCGCCAGCTTGTTGTGGGCCTCGCGCCACTCGTACTCGGGGTCGGAGTCGGCGACGACGCCGCTGCCCGCCTGCAGGTGCATCCGGCCCTGCGCGATCACGATCGTGCGCAGGGTCAGCGCCATGTCCATGTCGCCGGTGACGGAGACGTAGCCGAACGCGCCGGCGTAGGGCCCGCGCCTCACCGGCTCGAGCTCGTCGATGATCTCCATCGCCCTGATCTTCGGGGCGCCCGAGGCCGTCCCCATAGGCAGTGCGGCGGAGAGCGCGTCGAGCGCCGTCCTGCCCTCGGCGAGCTCGCCCTCGACGGTGCTTACGAGGTGCATGACGTGGCTGTAGCGCTCGACCCGCATGAGGTCGGTGACCTTCACGCTGCCGGGCCGACACACGCGGCCCAGGTCGTTGCGGCCGAGGTCGACGAGCATCACGTGCTCGGCGCGCTCCTTCTCGTCGGCGAGGAGCTCGCGCGCCAGCGCCTCGTCCTCCTCTGGCGTCCGGCCGCGCCAGCGGGTGCCGGCGATCGGCAGGGTCTCGACGTGCCTGCCCTTCGCCCGCACGAGGCTCTCGGGGCTGCTGGCGACGAGGGTGACGTCGCCGAGGTCGAGGTAGCCGAGGTACGGGCTGGGGTTCACGGTGCGCAGGGCGCGGTAGACGGCGAACGGGTGGACGCCCAGGTCGGCGGACTGCCTCAGGCTGGGCACGACCTGGAACACGTCGCCGGCCCTGATGTACTCGACGGCGCGCGCGACGGCGGCCTTGAACGAGGCCTCGTCCATGTTCGTCGTGAAGTCCACGGCGCGGCCGGCGCGGTCGCCGGGCACGCCCGGCAGCGGGCCGCGCAGGCGGGCGTAGGCCGCGTCGACGAGCGCCTCCGCCCGGGCCTCGTCGGCGGCGTCGCCCGCCACGGCGGGCGCGACGATCAGGAGCTTGCGCCTCAGGTGGTCGAACACGACGACGAGCTCGGGCTCGACGAAGAGCAGGTCGGGCACCCCCAGCTCGTCGGGGTTCGCGTCGGGCAGCCGCTCGTAGGCGCGCACGAGGTCGTAGCTGGCGTAGCCGACGGCGCCGGCCCACAGGGGCGGCAGGCCGGGCTCGGCCACGGTCTCGCGCACGACCTCGTCCCACAGCACGCGCAGCGGGTCGGGGGACGTGACGGTGCGGGTCTCGCCGCCCGCGGTCACGGTCACGTCGTGGCCGCGCGCGCTGACGCGGCGCCTCTCGCCGGTGCCGATGAACGAGTACCGGGCCACGCGCTCGCCCTGCTCGACGCTCTCGAGCAGGAACGAGGGGTGGCCGGCGACCTTCAGGTAGGCGGTGAGCGGCGTCTCGAGGTCGGCGAGGACCTCGCGGTACACGGCCCGCGTGGGCGCGTCCCGCCTGGCCGTCTCAGCCACCGCTGGAGCGGTGCCGTGCATGCGCCGGAGCATAGCGCTCCGGCTCAGCCCTCCTCACGGGGGAGGAACATGCCGATCGCGTGGTAGCCGGCGTCGACGTAGAGCGTCTCGCCCGTCACGCCGCCGCCGAGCGGCTCGGCCAGCAGGGCGAAGCCCATGGCCCCGACCTCCTCGGCCGTGATGTTGCGCCTCAGCATCGACAGCGAGCCGGCGTGCGAGTACATGTCGCCGAAGCCGGCGATCGAGCGGGCGGCGATCGTGCGCACGGCGCCGGCGCTGATCGCGTTCACGCGCACGCCCTGGGGGCCCAGGTCGTAGGCGAGGTACCTGACGCTGGCCTCGAGAGCGGCCTTCGCGACGCCCATC
This sequence comes from Trueperaceae bacterium, assembly GCA_035306665.1. Taxonomy (GTDB): domain Bacteria; phylum Deinococcota; class Deinococci; order Deinococcales; family Trueperaceae; genus DASRWD01. Next base: position 2,782 of record DATGNP010000110.1, on the reverse strand, counting down.
ATGTTGTAGTTCGGCACCACCCGCTCGGCGGCGAGGTAGGTGAGCGTCAGGACGCTGCCGCCCGACGTCATCAGCGGCGCGGCGCGCTGGCACACGGCGACCAGCGAGTAGGCCGAGACGTCCATCGCGACCCGCCAGTCGTCGCGCGTCGTGTGCAGGAACGGCCGCTCGAACGTCGCGGCCGGCGCGTAGCCGATCGAGTGGACGAGGTAGTCGAGCCCGCCGAGCTCCTCGCCGACCTGCTCGAAGAGCCTGTCGAGCGCGGCGTCGTCGGTGACGTCGGCCTCGAGCAAGACGGGCCGGTCGAGGTCGGCGGTGAGCTTCTCGAGGGCGGGGCGGAGCCTGTCGCCCTGGTACGAGAACGCCAGGCGCGCCCCGGCCTGCGCCAGCGGCTGGGCGATCGCCCAGGCGATGGACCGCTGGTTCGCCACGCCCATCACTAGGCCCTTCTTGCCACTCAGGTCGACCTGGAACATCTGCTTCTCCTAGCCTTCGTGTAGTCGGGTGGGGCGCTGACGCCCCCCGCAGAGCGTACTAGCCCTCGAGCATCAGGCGCTCGAAGCGCTCGCGGGCGTGCTCGGCCTTGACGCGCTCGCCGCGCCGCTCCCACACGTCGGCCAGGCCCTCCCAGGCGAGCTCGCTGAACGGCTCGTGCTCGGTCATGGCCTGGTAGATGCTCGTGGCCCTGGCCAGGTCGTCGGCGGCGATCGCGAGCTCGGCGGCCTTCTGGAGCAGCGTCAGGTGCTCGCTCTGGAGGTGCTGCCTGATGTTGTCGACCCAGTCGGACTCGAACCCGACCATGAAGTGGCCGCTGTAGACCTTCGCCGCGGCCATGTGGTCCTCGAGCCTCCCGCTATCGCGGGCGCGCGCGAGGAGCTTGCGGTAGGTGTCGACGTCGTAGTCGATGCTGAAGCTGTCCTTGAGGTAGTAGCGCCGGTTCGCCGACTCGACGAGCTCGCCGCCCATGACCTTGCGCAGGCGGTAGAGGGTGGTGTGGAAGCTCGACGAGGCCTTCGACTCCGACTTGCCCGGCCACAGCGCCTCGGCGACCTCGAACGTGCTCACGCCGGAGCGGTGCTCGAGCAGGTAGAAGAGCAGCTCGAGCGCCTTCAGGGAGTCCCAGTCGAGGCGCTCGCCCTGGCGCGTGACCATGGGCGGGCCGAGGCCGCGGGCGCTCACCACGCCCTCGAGCGGCCGTCTCAGCTCCTCGACGCGCCTCAGGCGCACGCGCACGGCCTCGAGGAGCTCGTCCTTCTGGACGGGCTTCGTGAGGTAGTCGTCGGCGCCGAGGGTCATGCCGCGGCGCATCGACGACCTGTCCTCCAGGGCCGTGAGGAACAGGAACGGGACGGCGCGCAGCTCGGGCACCTGGCGCACGCGCTCGTAGAACTGGAAGCCGTCGATCTGCGGCATCGAGACGTCGGACACGATCACGTCGGGCCGCAGTCCCTCACGGATCTCCTCCAACGCCTCCAGGGGGTCGTCCATGGTCAGGACCGTGTAGCCCGCCTGCGCGAGGGTCATCTCGCTGACCTTGAGCATCGCCGGCTCGTCGTCCACGACCAGTACGAGCGTCGTCATCTGTCGGAGTCTACCCTCTCGCCCCGCGCGGCCCCGACCGGGGTGGCCGTGGCGCCGCTCAGGAGTCGCCCCACGCCGAGGTCTCCTGGTAGTGCACGAGCGCGCTGTACTCGACCGCCCCCGTGGGCCGCACCGCGGAGCTGAACTTCACGTCGACGATGATGTCGTCACGGCTGAGCGAGTCGACGAAGTCCCGCAGGCGCTGCTCGAACAGGTCGGGCTCGTGCGAGGTGATGAGCTTGAACTTCGGGTCCACCATGTTCCTCCCCCGGCCCTCTCCCCAGGGGCCGAAACCCGCCGCGAGGACCGCGCGGACGCTGGTCGTGCCCGATGATAAGGCGGGGTGCCGCCGCCGTCGGGCGAAAAGTTCCCCACCGCGATAGTCTCCTGGTGATGCCGCAGACGCACGGCGTGAAGCCTCGGCCGCGCCACGAGCTGGTGATGCGCCTCGTCCACCCGCTGGTGGGGCCCGGCGTCCGCCTGCTGAGCAGGCTCGGGGTCGCCCCGGAACAGGTCGTCCTGACGCACGGGCTGGTGGGGCTCGTCGCCGCGGCGCTGCTGGCCGCGCCCGCCCACGGCGCGTGGGTCGTCTCCGCCACGCTCCTGCAGGTGAAGACTCTCCTCGACAACCTCGACGGCTCGCTGGCGCGGGCGACGGGGCGGGTGAGCGAGCTGGGCCGGTACCTCGACACGGGCGTGGACCTGGTGGTGAACGCCGCGCTCTTCGCCGCGCTCGCGGCCCACGGGCCTTGGCCCGTCGCGCTGCTCGCCTTCGCCGTGCTCACAGCGGTGCTGTCCTACGACTTCAACGCCGAGCGCCTCCACCGCGAGGCCCACGGGGAGCCGCCGCCCGGTCCCGCGGCGCCGCCCGCCGCGGCCTGGGAACGGGCGGCCCTGACGCTGAGCCGTGGGCTCTACCGGGCCGTGCTGGCCCCGCAGGACGCGGCCGTGCGCGCCGTCGAGCGGCGCCTGCTGGCGTTCGCCTCGGGCCGGCCGGCCTCGGCGGCGACGCCCGCCGAGGAGAGGCTGTGGTGGGACGTCGGCTCCACGGCCGCGCTCGTGAACCTCGGCCTCTCCACCCAGTACGTGCTGCTGGGGGCCTGCCTGCTGCTGGGCTCCCCCTTCGCCTACGCCTGGCTGGTGCTCGCGCAGGGCGTCTACCTGGCGGCCGTGCTCGGCTGGCGGGTGGCCTCGTTCCGGC
>DATGNP010000109.1:0-20965 GCA_035306665.1 Trueperaceae bacterium | reverse complement strand
GAGAGGTGGCACCCGACCCTGGGCGGCGACGTCGACGTGCTGATCAACCGCGCCGTGCTCGAGCACGACCACGTGCTCATCGTGGGGCCGGTGTTCCCACACGAGGTCGTGGGCTACTCCGGCGGCGCGAAGTACCTGTTCCCGGGCATCAGCGGCAAGGACATGATCGACGTCACGCACTGGCTCGGCGCCCTGGCGGGCGTGCGGCGCACGATCGGCGTGAAGGACACGCCCGTGAGGGCGCTCATCCACGCCGCGGCGGAGCGCGTGCCGACGCCGGTGACGCTCGCGGCGGTCGTCGTCGACGGTCCCGACCTCGCCGGCGTGTTCGTCGGCGACCTCTTCGGCGCCTGGTCGGCCGCCGCCGACCTCTCGGCCGAGCGCCACGTGAACTGGGTGGAGAGGCCGTTCCACAGCATCCTCTCGTGCGCCCCGCCCATGTACGACGAGCTGTGGACCGCCGGGAAGGCGATGTACAAGCTCGAGCCGGCGCTGGCCGCGGGAGGCGAGCTGATCATCTACGCGCCGCACCTGGCCGAGGTCTCGTCGGTGCACGGTCACCACATCCGCGAGGTCGGCTACCACGTGCTGCCCTACCTGCTCCACCACTGGGACCGCTACCGGCACCTGCCGCTCGGCGTCCTCGCACACTCGACGCACGTGCGCGGCGACGGCGACGTCGACCCCGCCACCGGCGCCGAGCTGCCGCGCGCCACGGTCACGCTCGCGAGCCGCATCCCGCGCGAGGAGTGCGAGGCTCTGGGCCTCGGCTACCGCGACCCGGCCACGATCGACCCCGAGGAGTGGGCCGGCCGCGAGGACGAGGGCGTGCTGCTCGTCCGCAAGGCCGGCGAGGTGCTCTACCGGGTGCGCGAGGGGTGAGCTCGGCGGTCGACCCCGCGAGCGCCCGCGCCCTCGTCGTGATGGGCGTGTCGGGGAGCGGCAAGACGACCGTGGGCGCGCGGCTGGCGCGCGAGCTCGGGTGGGAGTTCCTCGACGCCGACGACTTCCACCCCGAGGCGAACGTCGCGAAGATGGCGGCGGGCCAGCCCCTCACAGACGCCGACAGGGCGCCGTGGCTGGCGGCGCTGGCCGCGGCGCTGCGGTCGCGCCTGAGGGCCGGCCGCGGCGTGGTGTTGGCGTGCAGCGCGCTGCGGCGCGCCTACCGCGACAGCCTCAGGACGGCCGGCCCCGGCGTGGCCTTCCTGTACCTGCGCACGCTCCCCGAGCTCGCGCGCCGGCGCGTGGCCGGCAGGCGTGGGCACTACTTCCCGCCCGGCCTCGTCGAGTCGCAGTTCGGGGCTCTGGAGGAGCCGGACCCCGACGCGGAGCCCGACGTGATCGTGGCTCCGGCCGACGCGCCGTTGGGGACGTTCACGCGCGACTGGGCCGTGCGCCGCCTGTCCGAGCTGGAGAGGGCGGCCGACACGTGAGCGGCGGGCTGCCGGCACGGCGCCCGCCGCTCGACGCGCTCCGGCGCCGCCCTAGCGGCGCGACGAGACGCGGTCCTTGAGGCTCTTGCCCGCCTTGAACGCGGGGTAGTTGCTGGCGGGGATGCTGATGCGCTCCCGCGTGCCCGGCCTGACGCCGGACCGCTCCTTGCGCGAGCGGACCTCGAAGCTGCCGAAGCCGGTGAGGGTGACCTTGTTGCCGCTGGCGATCTCGGACATCATCGTGTCCAGCAGGGCATCGACGGTCTCCTTGACGGTCTTGCGCGGCAGCTTCGTGGCGCTGACGACTTCGCCCACGAGGTCCGCTTTGCTGACGGTCTTGGACTTGGCCATGTCCTAACCCTCCCTTTCCCAGCTCGAAGTTCGGCCGAGTATAGGGCAAGTCCCTCGCAGAAGTCGCGTGCTCCACGGCACGTTCCGCATGCTGGCTCGGCCGCCCACACCGTTGACCGGGCACGTGAGCCGGACATGAGGCACCGGGCGGGCCGCCGACCTCGCCAGCGGCGTGGAGCCGCGCTTCCCGACGCCGCCGGGGGCGCTCGACGCGCCGTTCTGAGGCGGGCGCTGGTCGGGCGGCGGGGCTGGCCGGGGACCCCGCCGGTCGCCTGCGCTTGTGCAGGCCTGCCCGTTCGGCGTATACTTCTCCTTCGGTGTCTCGGCCCCAGGGCCGGGAGCGCATTCGCGGAGGTTGTCGATGTTCGCTATCGTGGAATCGGGCGGTAAGCAGTACCGCGTGGCCGAGGGTGACGTGCTCCGGCTCGAGAAGCTTGACGCCGAAGCCGGTGCCACGGTGGAGCTGCCGGTCCTGTTGCTCGGTTCAAGCGACGTCAAGGTCGGCACCCCCACCGTCGACGGCGCCAAGGTCACGGCCGAGGTCATCGGCCACGGACGTGGCGACAAGGTGCACGTCTACAAGTTCAAGGCGAAGACCAACTACCGGCGCCACATCGGGCACCGGCAGAGCTACACCGAGGTGAGGATCACCAAGGTCGAGGGCTGAGGAGGGCTAGGCGATGGCTCACAAGAAGGGCGTAGGCAGCTCGAAGAACGGCCGCGACAGCCACTCGAAGCGCCTCGGCGCGAAGCGCTTCGACGGCCAGTTCGTGCTGGCCGGCAACATCCTCGTCAGGCAGCGCGGCACGAAGTTCAAGCCGGGCGCGAACGTCGGCATCGGCCGTGACTTCACGCTGTTCGCGCTGCGCGACGGCACCGTTCGGTTCGCCGACAAGGGCGCCAAGGGCCGGTTCGTCAACGTCGACACGCTGGAGACGGCCGCCGACTGACTCGTCGCGGGCTATCGCGGCCCGCGACGGTGTCGGCAGCTAGGGGCGCGGTCCTCGCGAGGGGACCGCGCCGTTCGTTAGGGCTGGTGCGCGCTTGGCCTTCAGGGACGTACTCGACATCACGGTGCAGGCCGGCAGGGGCGGCGACGGCGGGCTGTCGTTCCTCAGGCTCAAGTACGTCCCCAAGGGCGGCCCCGACGGCGGCCACGGCGGCGACGGCGGGTCGGTGGTACTGAGGGCCGTCGACGACATCACCTCGCTCGACAAGCTCGTCGGCCGCACGACCTTCAAGGCCGAGTCGGGCAAGCAGGGCGAGGGCCGCGAGCGCGCGGGCAGGACGGGCGCCGACCTCGTGATCGAGGTGCCCGTCGGCACGCGCGCGACGGACCGGGACACCGGCGAGGTCGTCGCCGACCTCGTCGCGGTCGGCCAGGAGGCCGTCGTCGCGCGCGGCGGCAAGGGCGGGCGCGGCAACGCCTCGTTCGCGACCTCGACCAGGCGCGCGCCTCGCTTCGCCGAGCGCGGCACGCCGGGCGAGAGCCGCCGCCTGCGGCTCGAGCTGATGGTGATCGCCGACGTAGGGCTCGTCGGCTACCCGAACGCCGGCAAGTCGAGCCTCCTCGCCGCGCTCTCCGCAGCGCGCCCGGCGATCGCCGACTACCCGTTCACGACGCTGTCGCCGAACCTCGGGGTCGTCGAGCGCGGCCACGACCGCCTGACGATGGCCGACATCCCGGGCATCATCGAGGACGCCCACCTCGGCAAGGGCCTGGGGCTCGACTTCCTCAGGCACGTTTCCCGCACGCGCCTGCTGGCGTTCGTCGTCGACGCGTCCGAGGCTCCCGAGGACGCCCTGCGCGCGCTGCGGCACGAGCTGCGGGAGTACGACCCCGGCCTGCTGGAGCGCCCGGCTCTGCTCGTCGTCAACAAGGTCGACCTCGTGGACGACGCCGAGCGTGAGCGCCTGGAACGCGAGCTCACGCGGGCCGGCGTGCCCGTCGTGTTCGTGTCGGCGACGCGGGGCGACGGCCTCGACGAGCTGAAGGACGCGCTCTTCGACCTCCTACCCCCTAAGCCCGAGCCCGTCGCGGCGACGCGCGAGCCGCGGCCGGCGGCGGAGCCGCCCCGCGTCAGGCGGCACCCCAGCGGCCAGGGCTGGGTCGTCACCGGCTCCGAGATCGAGGCGCTGGTGGCGCGGTTCGACCCCACCAACCGCGACGCCGTCGCCTACCTCCAGCAGCACTTCCGCTCCGCCGGCGTGGAGAAGCTGCTGAAGCGCGCCGGCGCCAAGACCGGCGACGAGGTCCACATCGGCGACGCCACGTTCGACTACCTGTCCGAGGACGAGCCGTCGGCCGGGTCCGAGGGCGAGACGGCCTGACCGGCCGCGCCGTCGAGCGGCCGGGACCGCGGCGAGAGGGAGCGCCGCCTGGGCCGCCGCCGGGCAGCCTTCGTCCCGAGCCCACGACGCGGGCGTCGGTGCCGAGTGGGCCGCGAGACGCTCATGCGCGCGTGATAGCTTCTGCGCAGGTCCGTCCGCCGGGGGGAGGCGCGGCGGGTCGCGAGTACATGACCGATGACGTGACCACGACGACAAGCCGGCCTACCTTCACGAGCGCGGAGTGCCGCGCGCTGCTGCCGCGGGTGGCCGCCCTCGTCACGCCCGAGCGCCTCGAGCACGCCCGCCGCGTCGCCGAGCTCGCCGTGCGGATCGGGCGCAGCGCCGGCTTCTCCGAGGACGACCTGCGGCGCGTCGAGCTGGCGGCCCTGCTCCACGACGCCGCCCGCGACATGTCCGACGAGGAGCTGCTCGCCCTGGTGACCCCCCGGAACGCCGTCGAGGCGGCCCACCCGCTCGCCATGCACGGGCGCGCGGCCAGGCGCCTCGCCGAGGAGTGGGGCGTGACGGACCCGGCGGTCCTCCGCGCGGTCGAGGGCCACGTGTTCGGCGTCGAGGCGGGCGACCGCGTCGGCGCGGCCTTGTACGTCGCCGACGTCTCCGAGCCGGGCCGCGGCGTGAACGAGGAGCTGCGGGAGCTGGCGCTGCGGGACCTGTGGGCCGCCTACGCGCGGGCCGTGGCCACGAAGGTCGAGTACCTCCGCGGCTGCGGCAAGGAGATCCACCCCGACACGCTGCGGGCGTACGAGTCGCTGCGGGAGCGCGATGCGCGCCAGGGCTAGGCTCGTCACCCTCCTGGGCGTCCTCGTGGCGCTGGCCGGCCTGGCCGGCTACTGGCTGACCCGCGACGTCCAGCGCGGCGCGCTCTCCGCCGACCAGCGCCGCCTCCTCGGCCTCGACGAGGACGAGTTCCACGTCAGCTTCGTCGTCGCCGGCCGCGACCTCGCCATCGGCTACGACCGCTCGGAGCCCATCTACGCCCAGGACGGCACGATCGTCGGGTGGCGCCCCGTGAACCTGCGCACCAGCACGCTGGGCACCAACACCGACACGATCCTCTACGTGAGCATCAGCGGCGACGACATCACGATGATCGCGATCCCGCGCGACGTCTGGCTCGACGACCTCGTGACCAGGGTCAACGCCGTCTACTACTTCAGGGGCGCCGAGGGCCTGCGCAGCCGCGTCGAGGCGATCCTCGGCGTGCCCGTCGACTTCTACGCGATCGTCAGCCTCGACATCTTCCAGAACCTCGTCGACGCCCTCGGCGGCGTCACGGTGGACGTGCCCTACCGCATGTACTACCGCGACACCGCCGGCGGCATGCTCATCGACTTCCAGCCCGGCCCGCAGCACATGGACGGCGTGGCGGCGAGCAAGTTCATCCGCTACCGCAACACGCTGCGCGGCGACATCGACCGCATCGACAACGTCAAGCGGCTGGCGTACGCGATGCTGCAGCGCCTGAAGGAGATGAACGTCAGGGCCGTCACGCTCGTGCCGAGCCTCGTCGAGACCTACCTCGCCGACGTCGAGACGAACGCCAGCCCGGCCCTGGTCAGGCAGCTCGCCGCCCGCGTCCCCAACCTGCGGCTCGCCGCCACGGCCACGCTGCCGGTGCACGAGGTCGAGGGCCGGGGGTACGTGCGCTACGACCCCGCCGAGGTGAACGCCTTCATCGCCCAGACGTTCGGCGGCGAGGCGCGCGACTTCAGCGAGCCGCCCGAGCAGGCCCTGCTCGTCACCGACCGCTCGGGCGTGCCGGGCCTGGGCCAGGTGTACGTCGACACGCTCGTGGCCGCCGGCGTCCCGGCCGAGCTCGTCACGCTGCGCGACGGCGGGGGCGAGGAGCCGGGGCCCACGCGGCTCTACGCCACCCTGGAGGCCTGGTCCGACGCCGACTACTACGCCGAGCTGCTGCACGCCAGCAAGCAGCAGGTCGACCGCATGGACCCGTACGACGGGAAGCGCGTGCGGCTCGAGCTGGTGCTCGGCGCCGACGCCGCCGAGCGGGTCGACCACCGGACGGCCGTCATGGCCGGCGTCGCCAGATGACGACGGCGACGAGAGCGGAGGAAAGCTTGAAGACGACATCCGGAACCGGGCCAGCCGGCCAGGGCGCACCCAAGGGGGGCGTGCCGCGCGAGGTCCAGACGATCGTCGACGCGCTCGACGACAAGCGCGCCGTCGACATCGCCGTCCTCGACCTGCGCGAGGCCTCCGAGTCCCTCGACTGGTTCATCATCGCGTCGGGCGAGTCGACGCCGCAGCTCCAGGCGATGGAGGAGAGCGTGCGCGAGCGCATGAAGGCCGCTGGCCACCTCCCGCGCGGCGTCGAGGGCCCCTCGAACCGCTGGGTGCTCCTCGACTACGGGACCGTCGTCGTGCACGTGATGAGCCCGGACGCCCGCGACTTCTACGACCTGGAGGGGCTGTGGGCGGACGCGAACCGCGTCGAGGTCGTCCCGAGCTGACGCCCGACCGACTATCGCCCGCCGCAGGGGGCGGCGCGCCCGCGACAGGGCGTCACTGGGCGGAGGAGCTCGCCGAGCGCGCGCTCGCCGCCAAGGGGTACGCCGTGCTGAGGCGCAACTACCGCCTCCGGGGAGGCGAGATCGACCTCGTGTGCCGGGCGCCGGAGGGCACCGTCGTGTTCGTCGAGGTGCGCCAGCGCCGCGCCGCCGGCTTCGGTGGGGCGGCCGAGTCGCTCTCGGCCGCCAAGCTGGGGCGCCTGCGCGACGCCGCGGCCCACTTCCTCGCGCGCGAGCTCGGGCGTCCGGAGGCGAGCGCGCGCTTCGACGTCGTGCTCGTGGCCGGCGCGGGGCCCGGCGCGCGACTGACCCACCTGGAGGACGCGTTCTGAGGCCCGCCGACCCCGTCGCCGCGGCGGCCGCCGCGGCCGTCCCCGCGGCCGGCGGACGCACCGTGCGGGTGAAGGTGTGCGGCGTCACCCGGCCCGAGGACGCCCTGGTCGCCGAGGAGCTCGGCGTCGACGCGATCGGCCTCGTCTTCGCCGCGTCGCCGCGGCGCGTCGAGGCAGCCGCGGCGCGCGAGGTCGTCGGGGCGCTGGGCCCGTTCGTCGTGAGGGTGGGCGTGTTCCGCGACCAGCCCCTGGAGGAGGTCCTGCGCCTGGCGTCGGAGCTGCGGCTCGACCTCGTCCAGCTCCACGGCGCCGAGGACGCCGCCTACGCGGCCGCCGTGCGGGAGCACGTGATGGTCGTGCGCGCCGTGGCGTCGGAGGCGGCGCCCTCGCCCGACCGCCTCGCCGGCTACCCCGCCGACGCCTACCTGCTCGACGCGCGCGAGCCCGGCTCGGGCCACAGCTTCGACTGGGGAGCGGCGGCGGCGTGGCGCGGGCATCCGCGGCTGGTCGTCGCCGGCGGTCTCACGCCGCGCAACGTCGCGGCGGCGATAAGGGCCCTGTCCCCCTACGGCGTCGACGTCAGCACCGGCGTCGAGTCGGCGCCCGGCGTGAAGGACCGGAGGCTGATGACCGAGTTCGTCCGGGCGGCGAAGTCGGTGGTAATTCACAGCCGGGCCCCAGGGTCCGGCGGCTGAGGCGACGGCCCGCGAGGGGTTCGCACCGGCCGCGACGGGGCCGCCCGGGTTATCCACAAACAGGCCCGTTTCTCCGCAGGTCTGTGGACAAGGCCGCGGCCGGATGTGAAGGGTTCGACCTGGACGGGTCAAACGTCCCAGCGCCGTCCAGGACGGCAACATCCGGGAACCGAGCCGCGGCGGCGGCCCCTATCAGACCGCGGCCGCACTGTCAATAGACACGCTTATCCACAGCGCGAGCCCGGCTCCCGGACGACCGTCCGGCACGGGCCGAGACGCCTCGCCGATGTACGCTTCTAGCCACACGCCGGGCCCGCTGGGCCTACCGCCGCCGGCGCGACGGCAGCGCCGCGCCCCAGGGGAGGCAGGAGCGCATGCAGACCGTCAACATCGCGAACGCCCGCCGCTTCTCGCTCGCCGAGGTCCAGGTCGGCCGGATCGTGCAGGCCGGCGACCTCGCCTGCGAGCTCGTCTGCTTCGAGGCCGGCCAGTCGTGGTCGGGCGGCTCCGGCGGGGCCGTCGTCTACCAGGTCCTCGAGGGCGAGGCGCTGGTCAGGGCGGGCGGCGCCACCGAGCGCGTGGGGAAGGGCAAGCTCGTGGCGCTCGACGCGGGCGAGGACCACACGCTGGAGAACGCCGGTGGCGGCCTGCTGGTGGTGCTGGCCACGCGCAGGGCGTGATCGCGGCGGACCCGGTCGCCCGCCGCGCCCGCGCGGCGGCACGTGAGCGGTGACGTGACGAGGGCCGGCACCACGACGAACGCGGCCGCGACCTGGGAGGCGGCGCTCGAGCTCCTCGCGGAGCAGCGCGCCGCCATCGCGCTGGGCGGCGGGGAGCGCGCCGCCGAGCGGCAGCACGCCAAGGGCCGCCTCACCGCGCGTGAGCGCATCGCACGCCTCGTCGACGACGTGCCGGACGCGTTCAGGGAGCTGATGACGTTCGCCGGCTGGGAGATGTACCCGGAGGCCGGCGGAGCGCCCTGCGGCGGGGTGGTCACCGGCCTCGGCCGCATACACGGCCGGGACTGGATGATCATCGCGAACGACGCCACCGTCAAGGCGGGGGCGTTCTTCCCGGTCACGGCGAAGAAGGTGATAAGGGCGCAGACGATCGCGCTCGAGAACCGGCTGCCGACCGTCTACCTCGTCGACTCGGCCGGCGTGTACCTGCCCATGCAGGACGAGATCTTCCCCGACCAGGACGACTTCGGCCGGGTGTTCTACCTCAACGCGCGCATGAGCGCCCTAGGGGTCCCGCAGCTCGCCGCGATCATGGGCAACTGCGTCGCCGGCGGCGCGTACCTGCCCGTCATGTGCGACAAGCTCGTCATGACCGACGGTTCCGGCCTCTACCTCGCCGGACCGGCCCTGGTGAAGGCCGCGATCGGCCAGGACGTCGACTCCGAGGAGCTCGGCGGCGCGGCGATGCACGCCGAGGTGTCGGGGACCGTCGACTACCGCGAGCCCGACGACGAGGCCGCCCTGGCGCGGCTGCGCAGCCTGGCCGCCGGCTACGCCCGCCCCGACGCGGCGCCGTGGGCGCGCGACAGGCGTGAGGGCGCGCGGGCGACGGGCGACCAGGCGGCCCTCGAGGCGATCCTGCCCGTCGACGGCGGCAGCCGCGCCTACGAGGTCAGGGACGTGATCGCGTCGCTCCTCGACGAGGGGCCCTTCGACGAGTACAAGGCCGAGTACGGCGAGACGATCGTGTGCGGCACCGGCCGCCTCGGCGGCTACCCCGTCGGGGTCGTCGCGAACCAGAAGCGCGTGATCCGCAAGCAGGGACGCATCGAGATCGGCGGCGTGATCTACGGTGACGCCGCCGACAAGGCCGCCCGCTTCGTCCTGAACTGCAACCAGGCCGGCGTGCCGATCGTGTTCCTGCACGACGTCAACGGCTTCATGGTGGGGCGCGACAGCGAGCGCGACGGGATCATCCGGCGCGGCGCCAAGCTCGTCAACGCCGTCTCGAACAGCGTCGTGCCGCGCATCAGCGTGATCCTCGGCGGCTCCTACGGCGCCGGCCACTACGCGATGAGCGGCAAGGCGTTCGCGCCGCGCTTCATCTTCGCGCTGCCCAGCGCCCGCTACGCCGTGATGGGCGGCCAGCAAGCCGCCAGCACGCTCCTCGACGTACAGGCGGCGCAGCTCAGGCGCCAGGGACGCGAGGTCGACGCCGAGGCCCTCGAGGAGCTGCGACGCGAGGTCGCCGCCCGCTACGACGCAGCCCTCGACGTCCGCTACGCCGCCGCGCGGCTGTGGGTCGACGAGGTGATCGCGCCGCGCGAGCTGCGCTCCGCCCTCGTGCGGGCCCTGGAGGCCTGCGCCCACGCCCCGGTCCCCGCGACGTTCCCCCTGGGCGTGTTCCAGGTCTGATGTCCCTGACGTTCCACAGCCCCGCCTTCCTGTGGCTGCTCGCCGCGGTACCCGTCGTCGTGCTCCTGCACTTCCTGCGGGCGCGGCGGAGGCAGCACGCGGTCTCGGCGCTGTTCCTGTGGGAGCGCGCGACGCACGCCGCGTCGCTGAGGCGCCGGGTGCGGCCGTCGTGGCTGCTGCTGGCGCAGCTGCTGTTCACGGCCTTGGCGGCCCTGGCTCTCGCCCGTCCCGCGCTCGCCGCCCGCGAGGCGCCCGACCGCGTGATCGTCATCGACGCGTCCGCCTCGATGGCCGCGGCCGCCGCCCCCGGCGAGGGCGCGGGCACCCGCCTCGACCTCGCCCGCGACCTCGCCCGCGAGCTGGCGCGGGGCGCGGGGAGGCTGGCGCTGGTGCGCGCCGGCGCCGCCGCCACGCTGCTGGCGCCGCTCGAGGCGAGCGCCTCCGAGCGGGACGCGGCCCTGAGCGCCCTCGCCGCTGGCGACGCCGCCGCCGACGTCAGCGGCGCGCTCGACCTCGGCGCCGGGCTGCTGCCCGGCGCCGAGGTCCACGTGATCACCGACCAGGCGCTCGCGCTCGGCAGCGCGCGCGTGCACGTCGTCGGCGAGGAGGTCCCGAACGTCGGCATCAGCGCCTTCACGGTCGGCGTCGGGCAGGTGTTCGTGGGCGTCGTGGCCAGCGGCCCGCGGCCCGCCGAGGCCCGCGTCGTCCTCGAGCAGGACGGCGCCGAGCTCGCCTCCTCCGACGTCCTGGTGCCCGCCGGCGGGGTCGGCACCGTCACGTTCCCGATCCCCGACCTCGCCGGGGTCGTCACGGCGCGCGTCGTGGGCGCGCCCGACGCGCTGCCCCTCGACGACGTCGCCTACGCCGGCAGCCGGCCGGTCACCGTCGTGACCGACGACACCCACGGCGCCGCCACGCGCGCGCTCCAGGCGGTCCCGCAGACCGAGGTCACGTACAGCCTGGGGGCCGCCGGCCTTAGCGCCGACCTGCACGTGCTCACCGCGGGCGGGACCCCGACCCGTCCCGGCCCCTACGTCGCGTTCGCGGCCCCGGCGGAGGAGCCGACGTACGCCGTGATCCGCGACTTCGACAGGGCGCACCCGCTGCTGCGCTTCGCCGACCTCTCCGAGGCCGTGGTCGGGCTCGACCCCGCTCGCGAGCCGTGGCCGGAGGACGCGGCGGGATGGCGGGTCATCGCCCGCACCGCCGACCTCACGCCCGTGGTCCGCGTGCGGGAGGAGGGGCCGCTGGCGCTCGATCTGGCCTTCCACCCGAGCCAGACCGACCTCACGCTCAGGCCCGCGTTCCCGGCCCTGTTCGCCAACGTCCTCGCTGCGATCGCCACGACCGAGTCGGTCCGCCTCGGGGAGGCGGCCGCCGGCGGCGGCCCCTGGCTCGAGCCCGGCGTGTACGGCGTGGACGGCGGCCTGGTGCTCGTCTCGCTGCTCTCGGCCGGCGAGTCCCGTCTGCCGCGCGAGGGCGCGCCGGCGGGCGCGAGCGCCGGCCCCGCAGGACCCGCCGGGAGCGTCCCGGCTCCGGGCGACGCCCCGGCCGCCGCGGTCGAGCCGCGCGGGGCCGGACCGTCCGCTCCGCCGGGCTCCGCGCCCACGCCGCTGGCCGTGGCGCTGTCGGCGCTGGCGCTCCTCGCCCTGACGGGCGAGTGGCTGCTGCGCCGCACCCGCTTCGCCGGCGCCTGAGGCGACCGGATGCCCGGACCCGGTGCCCCCGAGCGAGCCTTGGTTAGACTGCCGCCGTGACCCGCGCCGACCTCGGCCTGCCGTTCGTCACGGCCCTCGTGCTGGCGATGGGCCTGGCCACGCTCAACAGCGCGGTCGCGGGCGGCGAGGAGTTCCAGCGCCAGCTCGCGTTCCTTGGCGGCGGGGTCGTCCTGTGCGCGGCCGTCCTGTGGATCGGCAAGGTCAGGATCGTCAGGTTCACCCCGCACCTCTACGTCCTCTCGCTGGGGATGCTGGTCCTCGTGCACCTCTTCGGGCGCGAGGTGAACGGCGCCAAGTCGTGGCTCTACCTCGGCCCGCTGCCCGGCTTCCAGCCCAGCGAGCTCGCGAAGATCGCCCTGATCCTCGCCCTGGCCTCGGCGATGCACGAGCGACCCATCCGCGGCGTCCTCGACTACCTGCGCCTGGGCGCCCTGGCCGGGCCGCCCGTGGCGTTGGTGCTCATGGAGCCCGACCTGGGCTCGGCGCTGGTGATCGCGATGGTCGCCGCCGGGATGGTGCTGGTGCGGGGCGTGCCGTGGCGGCAGCTCGTGCTGATCGTGCTGGCGGTCGTGATCGCGACGCCGACGGTCGTGCTGCCCAACCTCGCCGACCACCAGCGCGACCGGCTGCTGTCGTTCCT
This sequence comes from Trueperaceae bacterium, assembly GCA_035306665.1. Taxonomy (GTDB): domain Bacteria; phylum Deinococcota; class Deinococci; order Deinococcales; family Trueperaceae; genus DASRWD01. The sequence goes on along the minus strand of DATGNP010000109.1, from coordinate 8,541 downwards.
CGACCCCGAGGCCGACGCGCGCGGCGCTGGCTACCAGATCATCCAGGCCACGATCGCCGTCGGCTCCGGCGGGCTCCTGGGCAAGGGCTACAAGCAGGGCACGCAGGGTCAGCTCGGCTTCATCCCCGAGCAGCACACCGACTTCATCTTCCCGGTCCTGGCCGAGGAGGGCGGCTTCGTCGCGTCGGTGACGCTGCTGATCCTCTACGGGCTGCTGTTCTGGCGCCTGGTGGCGATGGCATCGGAGTGCCCGTTCGAGCGCGACCAGCTGATCATCGTCGGGGTCGTCGTGCTGATCGGCTTCCAGGTGCTCGTGAACATCGGCGTCACGCTCGGACTGGCGCCGGTCACCGGCATCACGCTGCCGCTCGTGTCGTACGGCGGCACGAGCCTCCTCTCGACGCTGCTGGCCCTCGCCCTGGCGTTCACGGTCCACCGGGACCGCTACGCGGAGTGGTGACGGCCTCTGGTAACGTCGTTCACATGAGCGAGAACGCGCAGCCCGCGCCAGCCGCCGCCGCTCCGGACCCCACCACCGCAGCGGGCAAGGCCGCTCTGCGCGAGCAGGTGCTCGAGGCACTCAAGGTCGTCCGCGACCCCGAGATACCCGTCAACGTCGTCGACCTTGGCCTCGTCTACGAGGTCGACGTCGACGACGCGGGCAACGTCGGCGTCGAGATGACGTTGACGAGCATGGGCTGCCCCGTGCAGGACCTGATCCAGGCCGACGCCGAGCTCGCCGTCATGAAGGTGGACGGCGTGAACTCCGTCACCGTCGACTTCGTGTGGTCGCCGCCGTGGAGCCCGCAGAAGATGACCGAGGACGGCAAGAAGCAGATGCGCATGTTCGGCTTCAACGTCTGACCGGCTGCGGCGAACCACCCGCCGCGCCGCGGCGGGACCCGATATCTTGCTAGCCATGTTCCGGAGGAGCGGACGGCGCCGCGACGCGCGAGGCGCCGGGTGGGAGGCGCTGGCTCGCGAGCTCGAGCTGACGCCCGGCGACGACCTCGCGGGCAGGCTGCCCGACCAGCTCGGCCTGGGGCCGGGCGAGGTCGCGCCGGTCTACACCCTGGCTCGCCCGGGCCAACCGCGGCTGGTCCTCTTCGACCAGGCGCGCGAGCGCGTCGGGCCGACCGGCCGCGTCGAGGGCCTCAGGACCTGCGTGCTCGTGCGCGCCGAGCCGGGCGTGTCCCTCGTCTCGGTCAGGGTCACCGAGCGGCTCGGCCGCGCCATGGAGCTGATCGAGGCCGGGCGTACCGGCAGCGTGCGCGTCGACACCGGCGACGACCCGGTCTTCGACGGCCGGCTCGCCGCCTACGCGCGCGACGTCGCCGGCGCCAGGTCCCTGCTGACGCGGCCCGTGCGCGAGGCGCTCTACCGGCTGCTGTGCTCGGGGCCGCCGGCCGCCGGCCCCGACGGTCTGCCGGTGCGCGGGCGGGTGGCTCCCGTCGTCGTGATCGGCGGCCGCAACGTGCTCCTCACCCTCGAGGAGCCCGAGCCGGTGGGCTTCGAGAGGCTCGCCGCCGCGGCGGCGGACATGCTCGGCCTCTACGCGGCGCTCGCGGCGGCCGCCGCCCTCGCGGCGGCTACGGACGATGGTAGGGGTGACCGGCCCTGAGGCTCTCGATCCGGTAGAGCTGCTCGAGGAGCACGACGCGCGCGAGGTCGTGGGGGAGGGTGAGGCGCGACAGCGCCAGCGCGCCGTGCGCCGCGCGGCGCAGCTCGGGACCGTGGCCGTCGGGGCCGCCCAGGAACAGCGTCAGTCGCGACGTGCCCGCCGACTCGAGCCGGGAGACCCGCTCGGCCAGCTCGGCGGTGGTGAGCTGCTCGCCGCGCTCGTCGAGGAGCAGCAGGTGACCGTCGGCGTGGCGCAGCGAGTCGACGGCGTGGCGGGACCTGGCCGCCTCCGGTCCTAGCGACGAGCGGTCCTTGACCTCGACCTCCTCGAGCTGCGCCAGGCCGCGCAGCAGCGCGGCGTAGCGCGCGGCCGCCGCCGCCAGCGGCCCGCGCCGCAAGGGGCCGACGGCGACGAGCCGGTACCGCATTACCGCGCTTCGTCGGCCGCCGCGCTCGGTTCCGTGACGGCCGGGAGGTCGGCCTCGGTGAGGCCGAGCTTGGCCAGGAACTCGGCGCGCCGCGTGCGCCGCATCCCGGAGCCCGCCAGCGCGCGCGCCAGGGCGGCCAGGTCGAGGGAGGACGTGACGGCCGCGAGCTCCGTGCGCGAGAGGGAGCGGCCGTGGAGTATGTGCTCCTCGAACGCCGCGTAGGCGAGGGGGCAGACGGCCTTCACGGCCGTGGCGACGGCGTCGCCGTAGGCCCTGATCTCGTACTGCGCGTGCCAGTCGAGGCGCAGGCGCAGGAAGTGGAAGAGGTTGTTGAGGTCGATCTGCCAGTACATCTCGGTGTAGAGCGAGAGCGGCAGGTTGATGCGGGCCAGCTCGCGGGCCACGTCGTCCTCGAGCAGGCTCTCGTACTCGTCGTAGGCCCGCTCCTGGCCGGTGGCCAGTAGCGCGAGGACCTTCTCCTGCAGCTCGTCCGGCACGGCGCGGTCGTCGCCGCCTTGCTTGTTCACCTTGCTCTGGAAGCGCACCTCGTGGCGCCGCGGCACGTAGAACTCGTCCTTCATCACGCTGTAGCGCCCGCTGATCTCGTTCAGGCGCGCGGTGCGGTGGCGGATCCACTGCCGCGCCACGAAGATCGGCATCTTGACGTGGAACGTGAAGATCACCTGCTCGAACGGGCTGGTGTGCTGGTGTCGCAGCAGGTAGTCGATGAGAGCGGCGTCCTCCCTGACCGTCTTGGTGCCCTGCCCGTACGACACGCGGGCGGCCTGCACGATCCGTTCGTCCCCGCCGAGGTAGTCGACGAGGCGCACGAACCCGTGGTCAAGGACGGGCATGGGCTTGTCGATCAGCTCCTCGGCGGCGGGCACTACGACTCTCGCCATGGGGACCGACTCTAGCAGCCGTGCCGGTCGGGCCCGCCCGGTCGCGTCGGGGACGCGGTTCCGGGCGCCCGAGCGGCGGTCGGGGCAGGTGCATGAGGCGAAAACGTGAGAATAACGTGAGTAACACGGTTCACACGGGGACAAAGGTCCCTTACTCATCGGGTTCTTCGGCTCTCATCGGACCTTCACCGCGTTGACATGGGGGTGGGCGTGTGGTCTACTCTGGGTCGGACTCTCATGGGTCCTGGGCCGCAGCGAAGGGAGGTGCACCTACTTGAACCGGCCCCGGAAGACATGAGCGTCTCCGATCAGCTTCCGACGGACGGACACGGGCGCGGCGAGGAAACACGGAAACTCCCGGGCCCCCTCGATGTCGGCAGCCGATCGGGCAGCATGCAACGTCAACAGTTCAAGGGGTAAACCACATGAAGAAGCTAGCAGTTGCGCTCTTGGCAGCGGTGCTGGCGAGCGGCGCCTTCGCCCAGTCCTCGTTCCCGGACATCCCGGCGAACCACTGGGCCGGCGACGCCGTAGACCGTATCGCTGACCTTGGCATCGTCATCGGCTTCCCCGACGGGACGTTCCGCGGTAACGAGGCCTTCACCCGTTACCAGGCCGCCCTCGTGGTCAGCCGTCTCCTCGACGTCCTGAACGAGAACCTGGACGCCGCCATGGCCCTCACGCAGGCCGACATCGAGTCGCTGCGCAACGCCGTGCAGGAGATCGGTTCCGACGTCGCCGCCCAGGGCGTGCGCCTCTCCTCGGCCGAGTCCGCCATCGCGGGCCTCTCCGACGAGGTCGCCGCCAACACGGCCCGCCTCGACGAGCTCGAAGCTCGCCTGAGCGACGCCGGCGCGGGCGTCGACGAAGCGGTCCTCCGTGACCTCCAGAACCAGATCGCCTCGCAGCGCGTCGCCATCGACACCGCGCAGGCCCAGGCCGACGCCGCCGCCGCGCGCGCCGACGAGGCCTACAACCTGGCCAACCAGGCGGCCAACCAGGCTCGCCTGAACGCCGAGGAGCTCGCCGCGCTCAACCGCGTCGTCCAGCTGCTCAGCGACCGCGTCGACGCCCTCGAGTCGGCGGGCGCCGGTGCCGGCCCTGTCGTCTCCGGCGACAACGCCGCGCTGGCCGCTGCTATCGAGCGGAACCGCAGCGACATCGCCAACCTGCGCGAGTTCGTCATCCTCCTCCGGCGTGACCAGGTCGCCCTCCGCGACCGCGTCGCCGCCCTGGAGGCCAGCGACGCCGAGCAGAGCGCCGCGATCGCTTCCCTCGAGGAGCGCGTCACGGCCCTCGAGGAGAACCCGCTCGGGATCACCGGCAGCATCAGCCTGCACTACCAGGTCGGCCGCGTCGACGGCGTCGCGTTCGACGTCGACCGCGTGTACGGGCTGAACAACATGCGCAACATGGGCGCTTCGGTGTTCTCCACCGGTTCCGAGGACCTCAACGACGACGACGACGAAGTCGACGTCGGCGAGAAGGCTCAGGACCGCGTCGACATCGAGCACCAGACCGGCACCATCGACGCCACCCTCGACCTCGAGTTCCGTGGCTCGCTGTTCAACGGCGCCGGCAGCCCGAACGCGCTCAACTCCTTCGAGGCCGTGCTCTCGATCACGATCGAGAACATCGGCGACATCGACGGCGACGCCGACGCTCGCGACGAGATCGCGTTCGTGATCGACGAGTTCACGACCACCTTCTCGCCGATCGGCGGCGCCCCGCTGACCTTCCAGTTCGGCACCGATGTCGAGGCCGAGTTCACCGACTACGTGGTCGAGACCGAGGACCCCGGCTTCGTCGCCACCCTTGGCGGCGTCGGCTTCCTCGACTTCCTCGACCCGACGGTCACGGTCGTCTACACGACGCCGGCTGTCGACACCTACCTGCGCGGCGCCCGCCTTACGCTCAGCCCCTTCGAGGGCGTGACGCTCGGCGGCAGCTTCGCTCAGCAGGCCGCCAACGCCGGTGACAAGGACGACGTCCTCGGCGACAACGACACCCGCACGGTGTGGGGCGTCGACGGCGAGGTGTCCGTCAGCGTCTTCGACCTCGCCTTCGAGTGGGCCAACGGCACGGGCGGCGCCTCCGACGAGAGCGTCCTCTTCGCCACCCTCGACGTCGACGTCGCGGGCGCGGGCATCCCGATCCTCTCGTCGTTCGGGGCGAACTACCGCTCCATCAGCGACGCGTGGACGGCCGCCGGCAACGAGTACAACCTCGGCGCCGACGACGACGACTTCGAGTTCGCGGAAGACCAGACCGGTTTCGGCGTGAACGCCGGCCTGTCGCTGTTCATCCTCGACCTCGACGCGTACTTCGACAGCTTCGAGACCGCCGCCGGCGACACCTCCGTCGCCTACGGCGTCGACGCCTCGGCCGACCTGTTCGCCGGCTTCGCTCTCAGCGGCTGGTTCCACCAGGTCGCCGTCAACGGCGAGACCGTCGACAGCCAGCGCTACGCCGTCAACGCCGACGAAGTCTCCGTTGGTCCGGACATGCGCCGCGACAACAACTTCGACACCGGCTTCGGCGTCGAGCTGAAGCACGACGGCTCGGCTGACAACGCGCTCATCAGCGGCCTGAACATCACCGCCGGTTACAAGATGACCGAAGCGGACTTCAGCCGCTCCGAGCTCTACGTCAACGCCGACTACACGCTCAACGTCTCGATCGTGAGCCTCACGCCGTACGTGGGCTACCGCATGGTCAACGACTCCGACACCATCCAGGTGCCGGCCGCCGTCGCCGACCAGGCCCTCACCGAGCTCAAGGTGGGCGCTGGCCTCACGACCGACCCGCTCAACGTGTTCCTCGCCCCGAGCCTGATGGGCGCGGTCAACTACCGCAACGCCGTGCACACTCCGTTCGCTGGTGGTCAGTACACCTCCACCGAGCTGCAGTGGAGCGTCGGCCTCGTGCTCAACGAGTTCATCTTCGACCACAGCACGCTGACGGCGAAGTACGGCTCGTGGACCGGCACGAACATCACGAACTCGGTCAGCGACGACACCGCGACGGACATCAGCGGTGGCGACCAGAACAACGGCGTCACCCAGAGCACCTCGGGCTACGAGATCATCTGGAACTACTGGGATCTCGAGCTCGCCTACGGTGTCTACGAGAACGGCGACGGCTCCTCGGCCCAGGCCTTCTCGATCGCCTACACCGTCGACCTGCAGTAAGGTCGCAGCGGCCTAGCGCCGCAACGGGCAAGAAGACCCCGCCCTTCTCGGGCGGGGTCTTCTCTTGGTGCGAGGAGGGCCGCGCCGCGACGCGGCCGCCTCGGGCTCAGGCGACGACGGTCAGGCCGCCGGGCTCGAGCTCGACCTCGTAGGCTTGCTCCCTGCCTGCCGACTCGCCGTCGGCGTGGCCGTAGCGCGGCGTCTGCCACGCGACGCGCAGCCGCCTCCCCCTATGCAGCCAAACGAGCGGGTGGGCGAGGTGCGTGCCCCTCATCACCCGCGGCAAGATCGCGAGCGTGCCGGCGAGCCCGAAGGCGCCGGCGACCACGACGTCTAGTAGGCCGTCGTCGGGGCGGGCCGCCGGGGAGAAGAGGTAGCTGCCGCCGGTGCGCGGGCCGTTCTGGGCTGCCACCAGCAGCGAGCGTCCCCGGTAGACGACCGCGTCATCGACGCTCACCACCACGCCGGCCGGCCGGGCGCGCCCGAGGCTGATCACGACCGCGTAGAGGTAGGCGGCCGGCCCCTTCAGGAACTGGGGCGCGCTGCCGAGTCGGTGGGCGACGTCCGCGTCGAAGCCGGTGCCGAACGCGTTCACGAACGGCGACCCGTTCACGTAGGCCAGGTCGACGTGACGCCACGAGCCGGCTGCGAGCCGGGCGACCGCGCCGGCGACGTCGCCGCGGACCAGCCCGAGCGCGTGCGCGAAGTCGTCCCCCGAGCCGACGGGCACGACGCCGAGAGCCCTGCGCGTGACGACGCGGCCGCCCTCCGCGCGCAGCAGCCCGGCCACGACCTCGTGGACCGTGCCGTCGCCGCCGGCGGCCACGACCGTGGCGCCCTCGGGGCTCGCCGCGGCCAGCGCGGTGGCGTGGCCAGGGCCGGTCGTGACGTGGAGCACGTGCTCGAGGCCGGCGGCGTCGAGCCGCCGCACGAGGTCGTCGAGGGCGGCCCGCGCCCGGCCGCGACCCGCGGCCGGGTTGAACACGACGTGATGCACGGAGGATTCTACCGTCGGCGGCGGCCGGGCGGCGCGACGTCCCGCGCGCGGGGCCGGCGTGTGGGGCGCGCCTTCCTCCCGCGGGGCCGGCGCGTCGGGTGTGCCGTCGGCGGCCGCTACACTGTCGCCATGCTGACCACTGTGGACCTGTTCGACCTGGCGCGCGTGCCCGCGGAGCTGCGCGGCCTGCTGGACGAGGAGCTGCCGTGGGGCGCGCTGGCGCGGCTGGACGCGTTCGGCGCCGAGCTGGTCGCCGCGCCCGGGGACGTGCACGCGACCGCCGTCGTCGAGGGGCCGCTGTACATGGCGCCGGGCGCGCGGGTGGGCCCCCACGCGTACCTCACGGGGCCCGTCTACCTCGCCCCGGGAGCCGAGGTCGGCCACGGCGCGCGCCTACGCGGGCCCGTCGTGCTGGGCCCGGGCGCGAAGGTGGGCCACGCCAGCGAGGTCAAGCGCTCGCTGCTCCTGGGCGGCGCGAAGGCGCCGCACTTCAACTACGTCGGCGACAGCGTCGTCGGCCACGACGTCAACCTCGGCGCCGGCGTGAAGGTGGCGAACTTCAAGGCCTTCGGCGGCGAGGTCAGCGTGGGCGGGGTCCGCACCGGCCTGCGCAAGTTCGGCGCGGCGATCGGCGACGGGGTGTCGATCGGCTGCAACGCCGTGCTCGCGCCGGGCACGCTCGTCGGCAAGCGGACGGTGATCTACCACGGCGCCACGGTCCGCGGCGTGGTGGCAGCAGGTACCGTCGTCAAGCTGAGGCAGGAGCAGGAGTCTGCGCCGCTCGAGGGCTGAGGCGACGGCGTGATCCCACTGCGGGACGCGAACCCGGCGCACGCCAGGCCGTACCTGACCTGGGCGATCGCCCTGGTCAACGTCGGCGTGTTCCTCTACATGGCGAGCCTGGGCGACGTCTTCGCGCTGACGAGCTTCCTCCTCGACCACGCCTTCGTGCCCGCGGCGTTCCGCGAGGCGCCGGGTGACGCGCTCCCCACGCTGTTCACGAGCATGTTCCTCCACGGCGGTTGGGCGCACCTGCTGTCGAACATGGTGTTCCTCGTCGTCTTCGCCGACAACGTCGAGGACCGCTTCGGTCGCCTGAGGTTCCTGGTCTTCTACCTCGCGGGCGGGGCGTTCGCCACGCTCGCGCACGGCCTGTTCTCGCGCGAGTCGCTGGTGCCCCTCGTCGGCGCCTCGGGCGCGATCAGCGCCGTGCTCGGCGCGTACATCTCACTCTTCCCGCGGCAGCAGGTGCTCACGTTCGTGCCGCCGCTGTTCGTGCCGTGGCTGGTCCTGTCGTTCCTGGCGCGGGTGCCGCGGTTCTTCCTGTTCTGGCTCCCCGCCTGGGTGTTCATCGGCTACTGGGCGCTGCTGCAGGTCATCGAGGCCGGCGCCTCCCTCGGCAT
>DATGNP010000108.1:0-3657 GCA_035306665.1 Trueperaceae bacterium | reverse complement strand
GGCATCACCCTGCGGTTCGGCGTGCAGCGCCACGTGGAGCCGTCCGCCTGGCAAGCGATCGCGACGTCGGCGAACACGGCCTTGCCCTCGAAGCGGGCGGTCGCGGCGACGAAGCCGACGAGGTCGTCGTGCAGCTCGGCGACGGTGCCCTTGCCCTCCCTCAGGCGGCGCAGACGGTAGGTCGGGCGCGGCGACGCGTCGCTCATGCGCCCGTGGGCGCCTACCTCGGTGCGCCGCCGCGGGGCAGCAGCGCCTTCGGCAGCCGGCACACGACGGTGTAGGCGGGGTCGAACATGTTCCCGACCTCGAGGTCGGCGGCCTGCCCGACGAGCACCGCCGCGGCCTCACGCGAGAGCCCGAGCTCCCGCGTCAGCCAGCGCGTCATCTCGGTGATCGCGTGCTGCGCCGCCTGGTCGAGCGGCCGGGCGTTGCCCAGCGTGAACAGGTGCGTGGCGTCCTCGCCGCGCGGCCACCTGATGCTCGAGCCCTTCACGAGGCCGAGCTCGAGCGTGACGTCCATCGCGGTCTCGACCCCGGTGCCGGCGAGCTCTCCTGCTCCCTGCACGGCATGGCCGTCGCCGACGAACACGAGCGCGCCGGGCACGAAGACGGGCAGGTGCACGGTCGTGCCCACCCCTATGCCCCGGTAGTCCATGTTGCCGCCGTGCGGTCCCGAGGTAGCCGTCGAGATCGCCTGGCCGCGCGCCGGCGCCACGCCGACGCAGCCGAGCATCGGGGCGAGGGGAAGCACGAGCCCTGCCAGCCCCGGCACGGGCTCGACCGGGGTGACCGTGCCGGCCGACGCGTCGATGCGCCACGTCGCGATCGCGTCGCCGCGGTACGGCTCGAGCTCCGCCAGGAAGTCGGGCTCGAGGGTCGTGGGCGCGAGGCGGTGGCTGGCCCAGCCGGTGTCGCGGCTCGGCGCCAGCTCCAGCAACCGCACGGTCACGGCGTCGCCCGGCTCGGCGCCCCGCACGTGGAACGGACCCGTGAGCGGGTTGCCGGGGGTGGCTTCGCGCTCCCCCGCGGCGCCGACGCCGCGGGCGTCGACGGTGCTCGTCCGCACGGCGTCGCCCGGCGCGACCTCGAGCGCGGCTGGGTGGGCGGCGAACGTGTCGTGGTAGACGGCCGGCCGGAAGCTGTGTGTCGGCATGGCACATCATCGCAGGGAGGCGCCGCCTCGACCCCAGGGAACCGAGCCTCCCGCGCGTCGGCAGGGCGCGCGGGCGAGCGACGCCAGGCGCCGCGGCGACGGCTCCGCGGCCTCCGCGCGGCCGTGATGGGCCCGTGCTAAGTTCGCGGCGGTAACCGCCTCCATGCCGACAGCCGCCAGCACCGCCAGCCCCGTCCTCACGATGGCCGTAGGGATCGCGACGCTCCTCGCCGTCGCGTTCGGGCGCGTGCCCGGGGTGAGCCTGAGCCGCGCCGTCCTGGCCCTGGCGGGGGCGACCGCGCTGGTGCTGACGGGGGCGCTCACCCTCGACAGGGCGCTCGCGCACGTCGACGGCGAGGTCCTCGTCCTCCTCTTCGGGCTCATGGCGGTGAACGCGGCGCTGGCCGAGGCCGGCGCGTTCAGGCTCGTGACCGCGCTGGTCACTCGCGGCGTCCTCGGGCCGAGGCGGCTACTTGGCGTCCTGGTCGTGAGCGCCGGCGTCCTCTCCGCCCTGTTCCTCAACGACACGGTGGCGATCATGCTCACGCCGCTGGTGATCAGGGCCGCGCGCCGGCTCGGCCTGCCGCCCGTGCCCTACCTGCTCGGGCTGGCGCTGGCCGCGAACGCCGGCAGCGTGGCCACGGTGACGGGCAACCCGCAGAACGTGCTCGTGGCCGTGGCCGCCGACATCGACTACCTGACCTTCGCGGCGCGCCTCGCGCCCGTGGGCGTCGCGTCCCTCGCCGTCGTGTACCTCGTCCTGGTGCTGCTGTACCGCCGCGAGCTAGCGTCCGCGGGCGGCAGGGCCGAGTGGACGGGCGCCCGCGAGGCCCTGCCCGAGGTGAGGCGGGGAGCGATGTGGCTGTCCGGAGGGGCCGCCCTCGGGATGCTCGCGGCGTTCGCCCTGGGCGTGAACGTGGCCCTGGCGGCTCTGGCCGCTGCCGCAGTCGTACTCATGGGCGCCGGCAAGCGCTCCGGCGCCATGCTCAGGAGGGTCGACTACGGACTGGTCGTGCTGTTCGCCGCCCTGTTCGTCGTCGTCGGCGCTATGGCCGACACCGGCCTTCCGCAGCGCTGGCTGCTCGCGTGGCTGCCGCGAGCAGGCTCGGCTCTGGAGGTCGTGGGGCTGACAGCCGCCGTGACCACCCTCCTGTCGACGGTCGTGAGCAACGTCCCCGCGGTCCTGATGCTGCTGCCCGCCACCGGCTTCGCCGACACGGTCCCGGCGGCCGCGAACGCCTGGCTCGGCTCCCCGAGCCTCGCCCTCACGCTGGCGATGGCCAGCACGCTGGCGGGTAACCTGACGCTCGTGGCCTCCGTCGCGAACCTGATCGTGGCCGAGGGCGCCAGGCGCCTGGGCATCGAGCTGGGCTTCTGGACGTACCTCAGGGCCGGTCTGCCGGTGACGCTGGCGACGCTGGCGCTGGGCGCGCTGTGGCTGGCGGCGGGTGGGCTGTGAGCCGCGACGACGCGCCGGGGACCGCCGGGCGCCCGGTGCCCGCGGACTACCTCGAGCTGGCCGGTACGAGCGACGAGGCCGTCGCCCGCGCGACCGGTCGTACCTGGGCCGAGTGGGTGCGGTTCCTCGACGCCGCGGGCGCGTACGACCTGGCCCACCGCGACATCGCCAAGGTGGTCATGGCCGAGACGGGGCACGGCTGGTGGTCGCAGTCCGTGGCCGTGGGCTACGAGCGCATCAGGGGCCTGCGCGCGGTCGGGCAGCGGCGCAGCGGCGAGTTCGAGGCCAACCGGAGCAAGACGTTCCCGGTCCCGGTCGAGCGGTTGTTCGCGGCGTTCGCCGACGACGAGGTCCGGGCGCGTTGGCTGGACGTAGCGGTCACCGTCACGACCGCCGCCCCGCACAGGTCGGTGCGCATGAGGCTGCCCGACGGCACGCCGGCCGAGGCCTACCTCACGCCCAAGGGACCCGCGAAGTCCTCCGTCTCGGTGCAGCAGCGCAAGCTGGCGTCGAAGGAGGCGGCGGACGCTGCCAAGACCGCGTGGGGCGAGCGGCTGGCCGCGCTGGCGACGTTGCTCGGCTGAGCGCGAGCAGCCCCGGGCCTCGGCCGGGCTCGCCCAGGCTCACACCGGGTGGGCAGCGCCCGCCCCCACGACGGTCGTCCAGTTCCTGACCTCCCAGCGCTCGACCAGGCCGTTCCTCACGTACGGGTCGGACTCGGCGAAGCGCTCGGCGACCGCCGGCGAGTCGCCCTGGAACAGCAGCACGGCCATGTCGGCAGGGTCCGCCAGGGCGCCGGCCAGCACCAGCTCGCCGCGCTCCACGGCGGCCGTGGCCAGGTCGAGGTGGGCGCCGCGGAAGTCGGGCCGCCTCTCTAGGTAGTCGGGCGTCAGGTAGTAGAAGAGCAGGTAGTGCATCTCCCCTCCTCGTGCGCGATGTGACCCGGTCACTCTAGCGTTGGCCGTGACCGCGGCGTAGCGCGCGAGGAGGGGAGCGATCGGTCCCGCGAGGACGGCCGGGAGGCGAGGATCGGTCTAGTGAGGGC
>DATGNP010000107.1:0-25067 GCA_035306665.1 Trueperaceae bacterium | reverse complement strand
TCACGAACGTCCTGCCCGTGTTCCTGCCGACCCTGCAGGACCGCCTCGGCCTCGGCGAGGCCGTCCTGGCGGTGGCCGTGGCGGTGATCTCCCTCTCGTCGAACGTGCTGCAGCCCGTGTTCGGCACCTTCGTCGACAGGTGGGGCCGGCGGAAGTCCGCGGCCATCGGCCTGATCGTCGGGTCGGTGCTCATGGGCTTCGTCTCAGTCGCCGGCAGCGTGTGGTCGCTGTTCTTCATCCTCGCCGTCGGCGGCCTGGGCTCGGCCTGCTTCCACCCGGCCGCCGCCTCGCTGGCGCGCGACACCGGCGCCCAGCGCAGCCTGAGCATGAGCCTGTTCGCCGCCGGCGGCTCGCTCGGCACGGCGGTGATGCCGGTCGTCGTGCTGTGGGTCGTGCGCGGCTTCGGCGCCGACTACGTCCCGATCCTGTCGGTCGTGGGCGTCGCCGTCGGGCTGGCACTGGTCCTGTTCGTGCCGGCGCAGCCGCGCAAGGCCCCGCCGCCGGGGCCGCGCCGCTTCCTCGACCTCTCGCTCGTCGCCGGACCGGTCGGCGCCCTCGCGGCCGCCGGGATACTCCGCGCCATGGCGTTCATCAGCTTCACGAACGGCATGCCGCTGTTCCTGGCGAACGTGCGCGGCTTCGCGCCTGACGCGCCGGTGATCGGCCTGACCCTCTCGCTGTACAGCGCCGCCGCCTCGGCCGGCACGATCCTCGCCGGCGTGCTCGAGCCGCGCCTCGGCCGGCTGCGGCTGATGGTCGCTTGCATGCTCGCGGCGCTGCCGTTCCTGCTGCTGACCCTGAGGCTCGAGGCCGGCACCCTGCCGTTCTACGCGTTCGTGGCCCTCGGCGGCATGCTCACGAACGCCAGCATCCCGCTGATGGTCGTGAGCGCGCAGGACCTCGCCCCCGACGACGTGGCGGCCGCCTCCGGCCTGTTGATGGGGTTCACGTGGGGCACGGCTGGCGTCGTCTACATCGCCTTCGGCGCGTTGCAGGAGGCCATCGGGATCGGCCCGGCGGTGGCGATCGGGTTCCTGTTCCTCGTGCCGGCCGCCGCGCTGGTCACGTACGTGTTCCGGCGCAACAGCGCGGCGCTCGCCAAGGCCGCGGGCCCGGCTCAGACCTCGCCCAGGTAGGCGCGCTTCATGCCCTCGTCGCGCAGCAGGTCGCGGGCGGCGCCCTGCAGCACGACCTCGCCGGTCTGGAGGACGTAGCCCCTGTCGGCGATCGACAGCGCGATGTTCGCGTTCTGCTCGACCACGAACACGCTGACCCCGCGGTCGTTCACCTGCTTGATGATCTCGAAGATGCGCTCGACGAACAGCGGGGCCAGGCCCATCGACGGCTCGTCCATCAGGATCAGCTTGGGCCGGCTCATCAGCGCCCTGCCCATCGCCAGCATCTGCTGCTCGCCGCCGGACATGGTGCCGCCGAGCTGGTTCAGGCGCTCGCCCAGGCGCGGGAAGAGCGTGAAGACGTAGTCGAGGTCCTCCTGGATGCCGTCCTTGTCGTCCCGCAGGTAGGCGCCCATGTCGAGGTTCTCGAGCACGGTCAGCTTCGGGAAGATGCGCCGGTTCTCGGGCACGACCGCCATGCCCCTGGCGATCCGATCGGCGGTGGAGACGTTGTCGATGCGCTCGCCGCGGTACCAGAGCTCGCCCGCGCTGAGGCGGACGATCCCGAGGATCGTCTTCAGGGTCGTGCTCTTGCCCGAGGCGTTGCCGCCCAGCAGGCAGACCATCTCACCCGGGTAGACGACCATGTCGACGTTCCGCAGCACCTGGATCGGCCCGTAATGGGTGTCGACGCCCTTCAGCTCGAGGAGCTTCTCGCGCTCCGTCGCGGCGGCGGGCGCGGCCGCGGCGCCGGCGGCCACGGCTTCGGCGGCGGCGTTCGCGGCGTCGGCGCTCACAGCTCGGCCCCCAGCTCGGCGATCTGCGCGCCCTCCGCGGTCGCGCGCTTGCCGAGGTACGCCTCGATCACGGCCGGCTCGCTGACGACGTCCTCGTACGACCCCTCGGCGATCTTGCGGCCGTAGTCGAGGACGACCACGCGGTCGCTGATGTCCTTGACGAGGTTCATCTTGTGCTCGACGAGCATGATCGTGTAGCCGCCCTCGTCGCGCATGCGCCGGATGATGTCGGTGATCTCGGCGGTCTCGCTGGGGTTCATGCCCGCGCTCGGCTCGTCCAGCAGCAGCAGCCGGGCTCCCGTCGCCATCGCGCGGGCCATCTCGGTGCGCCGCCTGTTCGCGTACGAGAGGACCTCGACCGGCTGCTCGAGCCGGAACGACATCAGGCGCGGCCCGAAGAAGGCGAGCTTCTCGAGCGCCACCTCGTGCATCCGCCGCTCCTGGCGCAGGTAGCCGGGCGTGCGCAGCACGCTCGCGGGCCAGAACGTGCGCAGGCGGTGATGCTGCGCGATCAGCACGTTCTGCAGGACCGTGAGGTTGTTGAAGAGCCTCAGGTTCTGGAACGTGCGCGCGATGCCGATGTCCACGATGCGGTTCGGCTTCAGGCCGCTGATCTGCCTGCCCTCGAAGAGGATGCGTCCCGAGTCGGGGCGGTAGACGCCGGTGATGAGGTTGAACAGCGTCGTCTTGCCGGCGCCGTTCGGGCCGATCACGCTGACGATCTCCCCCTCGTTCACCTCCAGCGAGAGCTGCGTGATGGCCTGCAGGCCGCCGAAGGCCTTGTTGATCGACTCGATCCTCAGCACGGCCTACTCCTCGACCCCGCGCGGCTCGGCCGCCGTGCCCGCCCGCTCCCCGACGCGCAGCCAGGCGTCCTGCGCCCGCTCCTCGTCGGAGGGGACGTCGCGCTTGTCGCGGAGGAGCCACGTCCACTCGAACTCGCGCCGGCCCATGATGCCGGCGGGCTTGAAGATCATGATCGCGACCAGCAGGACGGAGAGGGCGATCGCCCGCATCCCGAAGCCCTGCCACCGCGCCGCGAGGGCCGCGTCGAACACGCCGGCCCAGGCCAGGAGCGCCGCCAACGCGCCGACGGCGGCGGCCCCGATCACGAGCGGGTGAGCCGCGGGCCGCATGCGCCGGCCGCGGCGGTAGAGCCAGCCGAGGACGCCGGCCACGAACAGGACCACGCCGGCGGCGGCCAGCCAGGTGCTGAGCGGGTAGGCCTGCTCCAGCGGGTCGCCGTACTGGCGCACCCACACGACCAGCGCGGTGCCGATCAGCGCGCCGGTGATCGAGCCCGTCCCGCCGACCGAGATCGCGACGAGGAAGTAGAAGGTCAGCGTGAAGAGGAAGAGGTCGAGGCGCGCGGTGCCGACCCAGCTCACCCACAGGCCGCCCGCCACACCGGCGAAGAACGCCGAGATCACGAACGCCAGCGCCTTGTGGTAGGCGACGTTCACGCCCATCGCCTCGGCGGCGACCTCGTCCTCGCGGATGCCCTGCAGCACGCGCCCGTACGAGCCCTTCTTCAGCCGCGCCAGCACGAACACCGTGATCGCCAGAGCGCCGAACGTCCACCACACGCTCTTGCCGAAGCCGCTGGGCACGCCGGCGAAGCCGAGCGCGCCGTTCGTGTACGACGCGAGCAGCGGCGTGGACGCGAGGAGGCGGATCACCTCGCCGAACGCGAACGTCACGACGGCCAGGTAGTCGCCGCGCAGGCGCAGCGAGGGGAAGCCGACGACGAGCCCGAACGCGGCCGCCAGCAGGCCGCCCAGCACGAGGGCGACCACGAAGCGCACGCCGAGGGTCTCCGGCGTGGCGAGGAAGTCGAGGCCTAGCCCCTCCATCCAGCGCTCGACCGAGAGACCCAGCGCGAAGTCGGAGAGGGAGTTCCGGGCCGAGAACTGCAGGTTCTGCCTGGCGGCCTCCGGCAGCATCAGCAGGCCCGTGACGTAGCCGCCGATGAGCATGAAGCCGTGGTGGCCGAGCGACAGGATGCCCGTGACCCCGTTGATCAGGTTCAGGCTCACCGTGGCGATGCCCCAGATCGCGAACAGCGCGAAGACCTGCCCGAGCTTGACGCTGCCGGACGACTGGACGAGGAACAGCACGACGACGAGGGCCACGGCGGCGGCCGCGTTGAGCAGGCGCCGCAGCATCACCCCGCGCGGTCCGAAGGAGGGCGCTCCGACCATCACACCTTCTCCGAGAGGTCCTCGCCGACGATGCCGGACGGCCGCAGCAGGAGGATCAGGATCATCGCGAGGAACGCGAAGGTGTCCTTGTACTCGGTGATGCCGGTGAACGAGCCGACGCGCGGGAACAGTGCGGTGAGGAAGTTCTCGAGGAAGCCCAGGAGCACCCCGCCGATCACCGCGCCAGGCAGGCTGCCGATGCCGCCGATCACCGCCGCGGCGAACGCCTTGATGCCCGGCAGGATCCCGAAGATCGCCGGCTGGTTGATGCTGCCGAAGCTCATGCCCCACATCACGGCCGCGGCGGCGGCGAGGATCGACCCGAGCAGGAAGGTGGAGGCGATGACCCTGTCGACGTCCACGCCCATCATCCGCGCGGTCTCGGCGTCCTGGGACGTCGCGCGCATCGCGCGGCCGAGGCGGGTGCGGGTGACCAGCGAGGTCAGCACCACGACGAGCGCCAGCGTGACGACGGGGACGAGCACGATCATCCAGGTGGCGAACACGGTCTCGCCGCCGACCTGGAACGTGAGCTGGCCGGTGAAGAACGAGGGCGGCCGGAACGGCGTCTGCCGGTTCGAGAAGGCCAGCAGGCCGAAGTTCTGGAGGAAGAACGAGACCGCGATGGCCGTGATCAGCATCGAGTTGCGCGGCGCACCGCGCAGCGGCTTGTACGCCACGCGGTCGATGGCCATGCCCAGCACGCCGGTGAGGAACATGCTCGCGACCATCGCGCCGAGCCACCCGAACCTCACCGACGCCAGCGCCACCGCCACGGCGACGAAGCACACGGCCGCGGCGCCGAGGACCACGGGCCGACCCAGCACCCGGAAGAAGCCGAGGAAGCGGAGGAACCCGTAGGCGACGACCGCCGCGACGACGACGGCCACCGGCCAGGCGAACGGCGTGGCGCTGAAGAGGAAGTACGCCGCGAAGGCGCCCACCATGAACACCTCGCCGTGGGCGAAGTTGATCAGGCGGATGATGCCGTACACCATCGTGTAGCCCAGAGCGATCAGCGCGTAGAGGCTGCCGAGCTGGACCGACCTCACGGCGGCGCCGGCGAAGAACGCCGCGTTGAAGTTCTCGTTCACCCCGTGCAGGTAGTACATCCGCCACACGACGAGCCCCAGCAGGGCGGCGAGGCCCAGCCACGGCGCCGCGCGGCGCAGCGCCCCCGGCCGCCCGGTGGACGACCCCCGCGGTGCGGCATGGACAGACATCGACAAGCCGTTACCCCATCTCGCAGTTACGGTTCGGCACAAGATAACAGGCCGGCAGGCACGAGAACGGCGAGGGCCGGGAAGAGCCGGACCCTCGCCGTCCTCACCGCTCGGCCGCGGAGGGCCGAGGCGCTAGCGGCTCACTCGAGCTGGATGCCCCGCAGCGTGACCTTCTCCCACGAGCCGTCGGCGGCGACCTCGTAGGCGTAGAGGCCCATCACGCGGTTCGCCGGGGTGCCGTCGGTGCCGACGTAGGTGATCTCGCCCGAGACGCCGGGGAAGCCCTCGAGCGCCATCAGCGCGTCGCGGATCGCGGCGGGGTCTGCGGAGCCGGAGGCCTCGATCGCGGCGATCACGACCTTGTAGGCGTCGGCGCCGGCGAGCACGAAGCCCGTGAAGCCCGCGTCGGGGTACTCGGCGCGGTAGACCTCGCCGAAGGCGTTCGCGCGCTCGGCGGCCTCACCCGAGAGGACCTCGGGCTCGCCGAAGCTCGTGAAGGTGAAGCCGTCGAAGGCCTGACCGCCGCCCTCGGGGCACTGCGCGTCGTCGGAGGCGTCGCCGCCGAGGATGGGCACGTCGAAGCCCTGCTGCCGGAGCTGGGGCACCAGGGAGGCGGCCTCGGCGCAGAACCCCGTGTAGTAGATCATCGTCGGCTGGAACGAGCGCAGGTCGTTGATCTGCGCCGAGAAGTCGACGGTGTTCGCGGTGTGGTCGAGGACGATCGTCTCGCCGCCCATCTCCTCGAGCGCGTCCTGGTAGAAGCCCGTGAGGCCGACGGAGTAGTCGTCGTCCTGCTGCCTGAAGATCGCGACGCGGTCGCCGAAGCCTTGCTCCATCGTCCACTGCGCCGCCACGCGGCCCTGGAACTGGTCGGTGTAGGGGACGCGGAAGATGAAGTCCCCGACCTGCGTCGTGGCCGGGTTCGTCGAGCCGGTCGACACCATCACGATCCCGGCGTCCTGCAGCACGCCGGCCGCGGGGATCGACTGGGAGGAGGCGTACGTCCCGAGGACCGCGACGGCGGCCTCGTCGACGAAGCGGTTCGCGCAGGCGACCGAGCCCTCGGGCACGCTGGCGTTGTCGCAGATCGACAGCTGGACAGGGCGTCCCAGTACGGTGTCCTGCTGCATGTGGGCTATGCGGATGCCGTTCAGGGTGTCGTTGCCCGTCACGGTCTGCCGCCCGGACAGCTCCAGGTTCACCCCGATGATGATGGGATCCTGCGCCAAGGCCGCGGAGGCCGCCAGGGCCAAGACGAGCACGAACAGAGACCTTCTCATCCCGTTCCTCCCAACGCTCTTGCGGAGACTAGACGCCCAGGGACGAGGCTCGGCATGTCCCGTGGTTGCGCCGCTTGTCGTGACCGACAGGGCGATGATAGGCGCGCCCCATGGGGCTGTCAATTAACCGCAGCGGGCGCGCTGACACCGTGCCGACGCGCCGCACCTACGCTCATCCCCCACCGCTATCCTCCTGGGCGTCCGGCACCGTCGACCACGAGACCCCCGCGATCGGAGGACCCCATGCGCAGAACTGGAACCCGCACGCTAGTCCCGCTGGCACTGGCGTTCGCGCTGGCGGCGTGCTCGCCGCCGGCCGGCGGCCCCACGCTCACCGCCGAGGAGACCGGCGACCGGCTGGGCGCCCTGGCCCTGCGCGCCTCGAACGTGATCGGGGACCCGGCCGTCGGCGAGTTCCACCAGGCCGTCGCGGGCCTCGCGCCGGCGGGCCTGCCTGCCGGCACGGGCGGCGACCTGCCGCGCGGCGTCTACCGGTTCGACGACGAGAGCGGCGCGTGGGTGGACGTGGCCGACTCCGACGACCTCGACCTCAACTGGACCGTCGAGCCCGGCCCGCGGGACGCGCGCCTGCTCGTCGACTGGGACGCCGCCGCGCCCACGGTCAGGCGCACGCTCGCGTCGGGCGAGGAGGTCGAGCTGCCCACGGGGGCGACCGTGACGATGTGGCTCGACGGCGCGGTCACGGCCGACCTCGACCAGTCCGCCACCTGGCCCGTGAACGCCTGCGGCACCCTCACCGAGCCGGGCGACCTCTACATGAACGGCCACGTCGCGCACGGCGCCGCGACGCTCACCGTCGACCGCGTCGGCCTGAGCGTGAACGCCGGCGACGACGAGGCGACAGCGGGCGGCTCGGGCGGGCTCGAGCTGAGCGTGCCCGCGGGCCGCGCCTGGGTCGACTGGGACGCCAGCGTGGCCCTGGACGTCACGCGCGACGAGGCCACGTGCGAGGTCCTCGACGCTGTGGTGAGGTCGGGGCGGCTACGCGTCGAAGCCGGCATCGACACCGCGGGCGGCGACGGCAGCGCGGCCGTGGCGACCGACTTCGCCCCCGTCACCGACGGCGCCGGGGAGCTCACGGGCGTGGAGCTGGCGAACGGCAGCCTGGTCCTCGACGGCGCCGTGGCCGTGACCTGGGACGGCGTCCTCGACGACGCCGACGAGGACGGCGTCCCGGGCGAGAACCTGGTGCTCACGTTCGCCGACCGCACGATGACGCTCGAGGAGTTCATACGCGAGCAGTTCGGCCCGCTGGCCTTCGGCGCCAGCGTGGTGGCCGCCCTGCGCTGAAAAGGAGGCGCCGCCCGCCGCGCCGGGCCGGCCGGACGGGCCGCCGGGCCCGGCAAGCGCCGTGACCGGTGAGCACCGTGACAGGAGGCCACGGGCGACCCCTGCCGCCTACTCGTCGCGCGGGTCGAGCGCGTCGCGCAGGCCGTCGCCGAAGAGGTTGAAGGCGAGCACGGTCAGGAAGATCGACAGGCCCGGGAAGACCGCCATCCACGGCGCCTGGACGAGGAAGTTCTTGGCGGTGTTGAGCATGCCGCCCCAGGAGGGCGTGGGCGGCTGGACGCCGAGGCCCAGGAACGACAGGGCCGACTCGGCGATCACGGCCTGGGCGATCGTCAGCGTGGCCTGCACCAGCAGCGGCGCGAAGCTGTTGGGGAAGACGTGCCGCGCGATGATGCGCGCGTCGGACGCCCCCAGCGCCCGCGCGGCCTGCACGTAGTCCTCCGCGCCGACGGCCAGCACCTGCGCGCGCGTCAGCCGCACGAACGTCGGCGTCGTGGCGATGCCGATGGCGATCATGGCGTTCGTGAGGCTGGGGCCGAGCGCCGCGGCCAGCGCGATGGCCAGGATCAGGAACGGGAACGAGAGGACCGCGTCGGTCACGCGCATGATCAGCTCGTCGAGCGCGCCGCGGTAGTAGCCGGAGAGCAGGCCGAGCGGCACGCCCACGCCGACGGCGATCGCCACCGAGATGACCCCGGCGATGAGGCTGGCGCGGGCGCCGAAGAGCGTGCGCGAGAGCACGTCGCGGCCGATCTCGTCGGTGCCGAGCGGGTAGGCCGCCGACGGCGCCTGCCGCACGGCCAGGAAGTCGGGCTTGGCGGGGTCGTAGGGCGCCAGCCACGGCGCCAGCGCCGCCACGGCCACGAAGGCGAGGACGACGAGGGCGCCCACGACGGCCGGCGGCCGCCTGAGCAGGCGACGCAGGGGCCGGCCGACGGGGCGAAGCGCCGGGGCGTCGCTCGCTCCGGCCGCGGCGGCGGGGATCGCGCCGACGCTCATCGCGCGCCGATCCTGGGGTCGAGGACCGCGTAGGCCACGTCGACGAGCAGGTTGATGAGGATGTAGCCGGTGGCGGTCACCAGCACCACCCCCTGCACGACGGCGTAGTCGCGGTTGAACACGGCGTCGACGACCAGCTTGCCGAAGCCCGGGATCGTGAAGACCTGCTCGGTGAGGACGGCGCCCGACAGCAGCGCCCCGAGCTGCAGGCCGAGGATCGTCACCACGGGAATCAGCGCGTTGCGCGCGGCGTGGCGGACGTTCACGGCAGCGCCGCGCAGGCCCTTGGCGCGGGCGGTGCGCACGTAGTCCTGCCTCAGCACGCCCAGCATCGAGGAGCGCAGCTGGCGCATGAGGACCGCCGCCAGCCCCGTCCCCAGCACGAACGCCGGCATGATCATGCGCCTCAGGTTCTCCCACACGCCCTCTGAAAGCGGCACGTAGCCCGAGGCGGGCAGCCAGCCGAGCCGCACCGAGACGAGGAGGATCAGCATGATGCCCAGCCAGAAGTTCGGCACGGACAGGCCGGTGAGCGCCAGCACGGTCCCGCCGTAGTCGACGGCGGTGCCGCGCCTGACCGCGGCGAGGACGCCGATAGGCAGGGCGATGACCAGGGCCACGAGCATCGATAGGACCGCCAGCTCGATCGTCACCGGCAGCTTCGAGCCGATCAGGTCGAGGACGCGCTCGTTCGTGCGCAGCGACCTGCCGAGGTCACCGCGCGCGAGCTGCCCGAGCCACGCGAGGTACTGCACCGGCACCGGGTCGTCGAGGCGGTAGCGCTCGCGGATGAACGCGATGACCTCGGGGTCCTGCTGCTCGCCGGCGAGGATCAGCGCCGGGTCGCCGGGCAGCGAGCGCTGGATGGCGAAGACCATCAGCGTGACGATGAACAGCGTCGGTATCGCCGTCAGCGCTCGCCGGCCGACGAAGGGCAGCACCGCCTACCTTGCCTCCTCGCTAACGCTGCGCGAGGGTCACCCCCTGCAGCCTTATCAGGCCGTCCGGGTACGCCTGGAAGCCCTCGACGTTCGTCCTGTGCGGGAAGAACAGGACCGTGTGGTACAGGTAGATTATGTGCCTGTCGGGCAGGTAGCGCTCGAGCGCCTGCCGGTAGAGGTCGTACCTGGCCTCGGTCGTCGGGGCCGCGCGCGCCTCGTTCAGCAGCCTGTCGACCTCCTCGTCGCAGTAGCCCGACTCGTTCAGCGCCCCCTCGCAGGTGTGGAACTGGTGGATGTTGCCGTCGGGGTCGATGCGGCCCGACCAGCCCACGGGGAAGGCCGCGTACTGGCCCTGCTCCTGAAGGTCGAGGGCGGTGGCGAACTCGGTCGCGCGCAGGGTGATGTCGAAGCCGACCTCGCCGGCCAGCGCCTGGATGACCTCGCCGACCCTTATCGCCTCGGGGTTGTTCGCGACCATCATCTCGAACTGGACGCGGTCGACGCCGGCCTCGTCGAGCAGGGCCCTGGCGCGCTCGACGTCGCGCGTGGGTATGGCCACCTCGGGCACGTACCACGGGCTCGATGGGGGCACGGGCTGGTTGCCGACCACGAACTCGCCGCCGAAGACGACGTCGTTGATCGTGTTCCTGTCGATGGCCAGCTCGAAGGCCTCGCGCACGCGCACGTCGGCGGACAGCGGGTCGGTGCGAGGCTCCGGGTTCGCGATGTTGATCGTGATGCCCTGGTACCCGAGGCTCGGGACGCTGGGGATGACGATGTTCGGGTCGGAGCGCATGGTCGGGAGGTCGGTGGGCGCCGGGCGCTCGATGAGGTCGAGGTCGCCCGACTGCAGGTTCGCCAGGCGCACGCTGCTGTCGGGGATCGGCAGGAAGACGACCCTGTCGATCGCGACCTGGTCGGCGGCGTAGTAGTCGGCGAACCTCTCGAGGACGATGCGGTCCTGGGCGACCCGCTCGACGAAGCGGAAGGGGCCGGCGCAGACCGGGGCGTTGCCGAAGCCCTCGCCGGCGGCCTCGGCGGCGGTCGGCGAGACGATCATGCCGGCGCGGTCGGCGAGCTGGGCGATCAGGGGCGCGAACGGGGTGCTGAGGTGCAGCTCGACGGTGTCCTCGTCTACGACGGTGACCGACTCGAGCTGCTCGAGCTCGCTGGCCCGGTTCGAGCCGGGCAGGTTCTTGGCCCGGTCGAGGCTGTACTTGACGGCCTCGGCGTCCATGGGCGTACCGTCGTGGAACAGGACGCCCTGCCTGATGTCGATGGTGATCGTCAGGCCGTCGTCCGACACCGTGTAGCCGGTGGCGAGCTGCGGGACGATCGCCGCCGACGTGTCGATGTCGAACAGCTTGTCGCAGAGGCTGGCGAACACGATGCGACCGACGTAGGTGCGCGCCAGCGCGGGGTCGAGGACGTCGGGGTCCTCGGCCAGACCGATGCGCAGCGTGGTCTGGGCCAGCGCGGCGGAGAGGAGGACCGCCGCAACGGCGACGACCGACGTGCGCCTGACACTCGTGACCATGGTGCCCTCCCGGCGTCGGCCGCGGTCCCCGCCGCGTGCGCCGGGGGCGGCCTCGATGTGCCTTCGCGCGAAGACTAGTACGCCGGGCCGCGCAAGGTCAACGTGAGAAGGCCCTCCGGCCGCGCGATGCGCGGCGGCCGGCGGGCGCTGTATGCTCGTCGCGTCGCCTAGGGCGGGGCCGTCCCCGGCGTGGGGGTGTCGGCGGCCCGTCCGGTCCGGAGGGAGACAGTGCGTATCGACGACCTCGACAAACGCATCATCGTGGCGCTCGAGGAGGACGGGCGTCGGCCCTACCGTGACATCGCCCGCGACCTGGGCGTCGCGGAGGCCACGGTCAGGGCGCGCGTCGGGCGCCTCACCGAGGCGGGCCTGATACGGATCACGGCCGTGGGCGACCCGCTCACGTTGGGGGTGAACACCGCCGCCATCACGCTGATACGGACCAGGCCGGGCACGGTCCACACCGTCGCCGAATCCCTCTCCAAGGTCCCGAACGTCAGGTTCGTGGG
Source organism: Trueperaceae bacterium (assembly GCA_035306665.1). Lineage (GTDB taxonomy): Bacteria > Deinococcota > Deinococci > Deinococcales > Trueperaceae > DASRWD01. The sequence goes on along the minus strand of DATGNP010000107.1, from coordinate 13,154 downwards.
CGTGTCGCTGGGCTCGGCCGACATCGTGATCCAGACGCTGCACCGCGACATCCGCGCGCTGCACGACTTCGTCGCCGTCGAGCTGCCTCGCCTCGCCCCCGACGTCGTCGGCACCGAGACCCTGCAGTTGGCGGACGTGCTCAAGAGCTCGTGGGAGTGGCGCGCCTGGTTCGCCGAGGCCGACTCGGCGCCCCAGGCGGGGGTCGCGGTACGCGGCGGGGCCGGCTCGTGACGGCCGGCGCCTACCGGCCCAGCTGGGAGCTGCCGTACCCCTCCGCGCGCCAGCCGGTGATGGCCGGCGACGTCGTGGCGACCTCGCAGCCGCTGGCGGCCCAGGCCGGGCTCGAGATGCTGCGGCGCGGCGGGAACGCCGTCGACGCCGCGATCGCCGCCGCGGCGGCCCTGACCGTCGTCGAGCCGAGCGGCAACGGCCTCGGCTCGGACGCCTTCGTGATGCTGTGGGACGGCTCACGCCTGCACGGCCTCAACGCCTCGGGCCGCTCGCCGCGCGGCCTCGACCCCACGCGCTTCCTCGGGGCCGACGAGGTCCCGCGCGTGGGCTGGGACCCCGTCACGGTGCCGGGCGCCGTCGCGGGTTGGGCCGTCCTCTCGGAGCGCTTCGGCCGGCTGCCGTTCGCCGCGCTGCTCGAGCCCGCCGAGCGCTACGCCGCCGAGGGCTTCCCGGTCTCGCCCGGGATCGCGCGCCAGTGGGAGCGGGCCGGCCAGTACCTCGGCCAGCGCTCCGATTTCGCCGCGGCGTTCCTCGCCGGCGGCCGCGCGCCGTGCGCGGGCGAGACGTGGCGCTCGCCCGCCCACGCCCGCTCGCTAAGGCTCATCGCCGAGACCCGGGGCGTGGCGCTCTACCGCGGCGAGCTCGCCGACGCCCTCGTCGCCCACGCCCGCGCCGAGGGCGCCGCCATCGACCACGTCGACCTCGAGGCCCACGCCCCGGAGTGGACCGGCACGCTGCACACCGCGTTCGCGGGCTTCGAGCTGCACGAGCTGCCGCCCAACGGCCAGGGCGTCGCGGCGCTGCAGGCCCTCGCGCTCGCGCTGCGCGCCGGCGTCCTCGACTTGGAGCCCGACACCGCGGACTGGGTGCACGTCCAGGCGGAGGCCATGAAGCTGGCGTTCGCCGACGCCCACGCCCACGTCGCCGACCCCGAGCGCATGACGATCGACCCGCGCGAGCTGCTCGACGACGGCTACCTCGACGAGCGCGCGCGGCTCATCGACATGGAGCGGGCGGGCGACCCCGGCCACGGCGAGCCGCGCCCGGGCGGCACCGTCTACCTCTGCGCCGCCGACTCCGGCGGCATGATGGTCTCCTTCATCCAGTCGAACTACCGCGGCTTCGGCTCGGGCGTCGTGGTGCCGGGCACGGGCATCGCCCTGAACAACCGCGGGAACTGCTTCTCCACCCGTGCCGGGCACCCTAACGCCGTGGCGCCGGGCGCGCGCCCCTTCAACACGATCATCCCCGGGATGCTCACGTCCGGCGGCGTCCCGGTCGCCGCCCTCGGCGTGATGGGCGGCCCGATGCAGCCGCAGGGCCACCTGCAGGTCGCGCTGCGCCTCGCCGTGCACGGCCAGAACCCCCAGGCCGCCTCCGACGCCCCGCGGTGGCAGGTCGGCGAGGGCCGCAGCCTGCTGCTCGAGCCCGGCTTCCGCCCCGAGGTCGCGCAGGAGCTCGCCGATCGCGGTCACGACGTCCGCGTCACGGAGCCCCACGAGTCGCTGCTGTTCGGCGGCGCCCAGGTCATCGCGCGGCTCGAGGGCGGCGGCTACGTCGCCGGCAGCGACCATCGCAAGGACGGCCAGGCCGTCGGCTTCTAGCGTCCGGGCGGGCGTGTCCCCGTGGCGGCGTACCCTGGGCACGCCGCGTAACGCGGGCGTGACGCCCGCATCGCTCCACTAGGGGGAAGGAGGTCCGTATGTACCTCGTCGTGGGAGCCACCGGGACGCTGGGTGGGAGCATCGCCAAGAGGCTGCTGGCCGCCGGGGACCGCGTGAGGGTACTGGTGCGCGAGGGGTCGCCGGCGCGCGCCGCCAACCCGCGCACCGAGCCGGACGAGCTGGCAGGGGCGGGCGCCGAGGTCGTGACCGGGGACCTGCGCGACCCGGCCAGCCTGCGCGCGGCGCTCGCCGGGGTCGACGTCGTGGTCAGCACCGCGTCTGGCACCAAGCGCGCCCCGCCCGACACGACGGCCACCGTGGACGCCGAGGGCACGGCCAACCTGGCCGCGGCGGCCGCCGCGTCGGGCGTCCGCAAGCTGGTGCTCGTCTCCGCCGCCGGCGTCGCCGGCGACGCCCCTCCCGGCGTGTTCCGGGACAAGTGGCACGGCGAGGAGGCCGTCAGGGCCAGCGGCGTGCCGTACGTGATCCTGCGACCGGCGCGCTACATGGCCGACTGGATCGGCTTCCTGATCGGCCTCCAGCTCCAGGCCGGCGGCGGTGTCGTCGAGCTCGTCGGCGACGGCACGAAGCCGAGCAGCTTCGTCGACGAGGCCGACGTGGCCGAGGTCGCGGCGAGCCTCGCGCGCGACCCCCGCTCCGGTCCCGCCGAGGTCCTCGAGCTCTCGGCCGAGACCGCGACCTACCCGGACGTCGTCGAGCGCATAGCGAGGGTCACGGGCGCTCCCCTCTCCGTCAGGTACCTGCCCGTGGGCGCCGACGTGTCCACGGTGCCCGACGCCCTCAAGGGGGTGGTGACGCGGTTGCTGACGATCCACGCCGTCGCCCCGGCGTACGCCGCCGTCGAGACCGAGGCGGCCGACCGCTACGGCGTGAGCCTGACCACAGTGGACGGGTTCCTCGCGCGGACGCTGGCGCCGCAGCCGGCCTAGCGGGCCGCCTCGCGCGGTCGCCGCGGCGCGAACCGCCGCAGCCTGAGCGCGTTGCCGACCACGAAGACGCTCGAGACGCCCATCGCGGCGGCGGCCAGCATCGGCGAGAGCAGCAGGCCGAACGCCGGGTAGAGCGCGCCGGCGGCGACCGGTATCAACACGACGTTGTAGGCGAAGGCCCAGAACAGGTTCTGGCCGATGTTGCGCATGACGGCGCGCGACAGCGCCAGCGCGTCGGGCACGCCGCGCACGTCGCCGGACATCAGCACGACGTCGGCGGCCTCGATGGCCACGTCGGTCCCGGTGCCGAGGGCGACGCCCACGTCGGCCGCGGCCAGCGCCGGCGCGTCGTTGATCCCGTCGCCCACGAACGCGACCCGCGCGCCGTCCGCCTGGAGGGCCGTGACGACGGCGGCCTTGTCGCCGGGCAGCACCTCGGCGCGGACCTCGTCGATCCCGAGGCGGCGCGCCACTGCCCGCGCCGTCCTCTCGTCGTCGCCGGTGACCATGACGGTCCTCACGCCCATGGCCCGCAGCGCCTCGAGGGCGGGGAGCGAGGACGCCTTGACCGGGTCGGAGACGGCCATGACCGCCACCGCGCGGGGCGACCCGCCGTCGTCCACGGCCAGGTAGACAGGCGTCTTGCCCTCCTCCGCCAGGTCGGCCGCCATGTCGACCAGAGCGCCCAAGGCGGCGCCCGCCTCCGTCACGAACCGGGCCGAGCCGACCAGCACGGTGCGGCCCGCCACGTCGGCACGCACGCCCCGGCCGGCGACGGCCGCGAAGCCGGTCGCAGCGGGCACGTCCACGCCCTCGGAGCGTGCGGCGGCCACGAGCGCCCGCGCCAACGGGTGCTCGCTCCTGTCCTCGGCGGCAGCGGCGAGCGCCAGCGCCTCGGCGCGACCCTCCGGCGCGCCGTCGGCGACGACGAGGTCGGTGAGCCTGGGCGCGCCCTCGGTGAGCGTGCCTGTCTTGTCGAACGCGATCACGCCGGCGCCCTGGAGCGCCTGCAGGGCCGTGCCGTTGCGGAACAGCACGCCGAGCTCGGCGGCCTTGCCCGTGCCCACCATTATCGAGACGGGCGTGGCCAGGCCCATCGCGCACGGGCAGGCGATGATCAACACCGCCACGGCGTTCACGACCGCCAGCCCCAGCGACGGGCGCGGCCCGAAGGCCAGCCAGGCGAGGAACGTGACGGCGGCGACGCCGAGCACCGCGGGGACGAACACGGCCACGACCTTGTCGAGCAGCGCCTGGATGGGCAGCTTCGCGCCCTGCGCCGCCTGGACCATGGCGATGACCTGCGAGAGGAACGTCTCGCTGCCGACCTTCGTCGCCCGGAAGCGGAAGCTGGCGCTGCCGTTCACGGTGCCGCCGACGACCTCGGACCCGGCCCGCTTCAGGACGGGCGTCGGCTCGCCGGTGACCATCGACTCGTCCACCCACGACTCGCCGTCGACGACCACGCCATCGACGGGCAGGCGCTCGCCCGGTCGCACGACGACGACGTCGCCCCTCCGCACGGCCGACACCGGCACCTCGGACTCGACGCCGTCGCGCACGACGCGCGCGGTGCGCGGCCGCAGCGCCACCAGGGCGCGGATCGCGTCGCCGGTGCGGCCGCGGGCCAAGGCCTCGAGGTAGCGGCCCAGCAGGACGAGCGTGACGATCACGGCCGACGCCTCGAAGTAGACGTGCGCCGAGCCCGCGGGCAGCAGCCGCGGCAGGAACGTGGCCACGGTCGAGTAGCCGAACGCGGCCGAGGTCCCCAGCAGCACCAGCGAGTTCATGTCGGGGGAGCGGCGCACGAGCGCGTCCCAGCCCGTGCGGTAGAAGCGGCGCCCGGGACCGAACTGCACGACGGCGGCGAGGGCGAAGAGCAGGGGGCCCATCGCGCCGGCAGGCAGACGCGCGGCCAACCGGTCGCCGAGGGCCGGGAGCAGCATCGGCCCCATCTCGAGCACGAGCAGCGGCAGGGTGAGGGCGGCGGCGATCACGACGTCGCGCCCGAGCGCGGCGACCTGGGCGGCTCTCGCCTCGCGCTCGGCTGCGAGGCGGTCCTCGCCCTCCACAGCGATGACCTCGTACCCGGCGCCCTCGACGGCCTCCTGGAGCTGGCTCAGGTCGACGAGCTCGGGCCGGTAGACGACGCCGGCACGCTCGGTCGCGAGGTTGACGTTCGCCGCGACGACGCCGTCGACCTTCGTCAGGGCCCGCTCGACGCGCGCGACGCACGCCGCGCAGGTCATGCCGGCGACGGATAGCTCGGCGGCGGCCGTGCCCGCCGCGTCGGGCTGGGGTGTTCTCGCGGCGCCGCGGGGCGGCGCCGCCGACGTCACGCTGGACATGTCCGGTTCACGCCCTGTACTTCAGGGCTTCCATGAGCTCCTCGACGATCGCGTCGGTGTCGCCGCGCTGCGCGGCGGTGGCGACGTGATCGCGCACGTGGGCCTTGAGCACGGCCTCGGAGACCTTCCTCAGGGCCCCCTGGACCGCGCTGAGCTGCTTGAGGACGTCGACGCAGTAGACGCCCTCGTCCTCGAGCATGCGGAGCACGCCGTCGACGTGGCCGCGGACGCTCTTGAGCCTCAGCGCGGCGTCCTGACGGGTCTGCGGGTCGAGGTGGAGGTGCTGGCCGCCGGCGTCGGGAGCGACCAAACGGTCGGCGGCCGCGGGGCCCTTCATCCCTGCGCCGGGGCCGCCTCGTAGCCCTCGGACGCGACGGCCGCGACGAGCGCGTCGACGTCGGCGGCGCCCACGACGGTCGCGGTGCCGTTGGCGAGGTCGACCCGCGCCCGCTCGACGCCGGGGACGCGCTCGAGCGCGCCCTTCACGGCGGCGACGCAGTGGTTGCAGCTCATGCCCTTGACCCGGAGGTCGATCGTGTTGGCGGTGTCCTCGTTCACGCCCGCAATCTACCCCACCGGGGGTGGGGTAGGTGGGCGCGAACGGCACGCCCGGGTACACCCGGACGCGCCGCGGGGTGGGTCAGCCGGCCTTCGGCGCGATCAGGGCCGGCGGGTCGCTCGCCGGGAAGGTGTCGTCGAGGGCGTCGTCCAGGACCGCGCTGAGGACCTTCGCCTCGGCGACCCTGTCGCCCTCGCGCCCGGCCCGCACGGGCGACGCCGGGTCCGAGGCCGGGAACGACTCGTCGACGGCGTCGTCGAGCTCGGCGTTGCGCCGTCCCTCGGCCAGGCGGGCGTCCTTGAACGCCCGGCGCTGCGCCTCCGTCCCGAGGCGTTCCTCGTACTCCAGGGTCTCGTCGAGCGCGCGCGTCCGCGCCTCGAGCTCCTCGATGCGCGCCAGCCGCTGGCGCTCGGTATCGGTATGTAGGCGCCCCATTCGGTGCCTCCTCCCGCCGCCTGAGCGGCGCGTGCCACGGGTCCACCCTAGGCCCGCAGGATGAGACGGGCACACCCACCTTATGGGACGGCGCGGCGCTGGGGGCGGCTCGTTGGACGCTCGCGGCCCTCAGGGCCGAGGACCCGCCGCGCCGCCCCGCTCAGGGCGCCGCGGGCGACGCGGGCAGCGCCGAGCTCCGCCGGGCCGCCGCGCCGCCCCGCTCAGGGCGCCGGGGCGGGCGCCCGCCCCGTCCCGTCGTCGCGGGAGGCCGCCTCCCACTCGCTGCGCAGGAGGCCGTAGACGGCCATGTCGGGGCGGTCGGGGCCGAGGTTCTGCCGCCTCAGCACGCCCTCGAACGTGAACCCGAGGCGCTCGGCCACGGCGCGGCTCCTGACGTTGTCGACCTGGGCCAGGACTTCTAGGCGCTCGAACGGCTCGCCGTCGACGAGCGGCTCGGCGAAGCAGCGGTTCACGAGCGCGCGCACGACCTTCGTCACGACCCCCTTGCCCTCGTGCGCGGCGTCGAGCCAGTAGCCGATCGCCCCGCTCCGCGAGCGCACGTCCACGTCGTGCACGCCGGCGGCGCCGATCAGCTCGTCACCCAGCCAGATGCCGGCCTCGAGGCCGGGACCGCGCGCGACCGACGGCATCGCGCGCTCGGCCACGAAGCGCTCCTGCGCCTCGGGTCCGCCCTCCCGCGCCCACGGGAGCCAGCGCGCCAGGCGCTCGCGGTTCGCCTCCACCAGGCGGTGCAGCGTCGCGGCGTCGTCGCGCTCGAGGAGGCCCACGTACACGTCGTCGTCAGCGGCGGCCCGCAGCGCGAACCGGGGCGGTCGCCTCACCCGAGGCCCGTCCTCGGGCGGCGGCGCGTACTCCTCGCGCAGCAGCCCGAAGATGCTGAGGTCGGCGGGCTCGCCGTCGACGGCGATCACCCGGCGCAGCACGGCCTCGGGACGCAGGCCCAGGCGCTGCACCACGGCCAGCGAGCGCTCGTTGCGGGCGTCCAGGCCCACGGCCACGCGGCCGACGCCGCGCTCGACGAAGAAGTGACGGACCAACGCCCTCAGGGCGCGCGTGACGAGGCCCTTGCCCTCGTACGCGCGGGCGACGAGGTAGCCGACCTCCGTGGACCCGCCGGCGCCGCCCCACTCGTGCAGCCACATCAGGCCGATCGGCCGGCCGCGGAAGCAGAGCTCGGCGCGCCAGCCCTGCCCGCTGCCGAACCGCGCCAGCTCGTCGGCCACGAGCTCCGCTACCCACTCCGGGGTCGCGGTCGCCGTCCACGGGATCCAGCGCCGCAGGTGGTCGCGGTCGGCGGCGACGAGGCGGTAGAGCTCGGGGGCGTGGTGGCGCTCGGTGAGGCGCAGCGCGAGCTCGTCGTCGAGACGCAGGGCGAAGCAGTGGTCGGGCGCCGGGTGGTTGACCCCGAGCGCGCCGCCTACCTCGACCTCGGCCTGGATCATGCCGTCACCGTCCCCTGACGCGCCGGCCCGGGACCCGCGCTAGCCGCCGCGGGCGCTGTAGGCGTCGAGGTTCCAGCCGGCCACGCGCGTGATACTAGAGTCGAGCTGCCTGAACAGGGTGAGCACCTCGAGGTGGTGCGCCGACGACGCCCGCGACTGCGGCATGCGCTCCTCGAGCCGCGCCAGGTGCGCCAGGCGCATCCGCGCCACGTGGTCCTCGAAGTCCTTGCGCCCCTCGATCACGCTCCGCGCCATCTCGACGTCGCCCGTCGCCAACGCCGTGAACGAGAGCCGCATGCGCTCGAGCACCATGTTGCCCGTCGCCGCGAGCTCCGCCCTGCCCTCCTCGCTGAACTCGATGCCCTCCTTGCGGAGGCGCTCCTCGCGCCGGTAGAGGCGCCTGATCTGGTCGCCCATGTGCTCGAGCTCGGTGGCCACCAGCATCAGGCGCTCGCTGGTCGCGTTCTCGGCGTCGGTGCGGCGGCGCAGCTCGACGAGGTAGTCGACGACCTCGCGGGTGAGCCTGTCGGTCTTCGCCTCGCGCCCCTCGATGGGGGCAGGGTCCCACTTGCCCGAGGTGACGTAGCCCACAGCCAGCTCCGTCATCGCTGCGACCTGGTCGCTGATCCTCACGGTCTCGCGCAGGGCGAGCCTGATCGCCAGCGCGGGGTCGTCGAGGGCCTCGCGCCTGAGGTACTTGGGAGAGGAGTCGTCCTCCGCCGTCGGCACGAGGCCGGCGACGGCGCGCGTCACCGGACCGGCTACGGGCGTGAACACGAGCGCGGCGGCGAGGTTGAAGAAGGTGTGGGCGTTCGCGACCTGACGGGCGCCGTCGCCGCCGAGGCGGGCGATCAGCTCCACCAGGGGCTCGGCGGCGAACACGACGGCGAGTGCGCCGAGGCCCTTGACCAGCACGTGGGAGAGCGCGACGCGCTGGGCCGCCGAGTCCAGGCCGCGCGAGGCCAGCAGCGGCAGGAACGTGCCGCCGACGTTGCCGCCGGCGATGAGCGCGAACGCCGCCGTCAGCGACACGGCGTCACCAGCCACCAGGCCGATCGCGACGGCGGCCGCGCCGTTCGTGCTCGACAGGAGGGCGCCCAGCAGGACGCCGACGAGCAGCAGGGTCAGAGGCTGCGCCTCGGCGGTGGCGAGCATGAGGCCGAACAGCTCGCTCTCGGCCAGGCCGTCGACGGCCGCGACGGTCAGGTCCAGCCCGAGGAACATCAGGCCGACGCCGAGCAGCATCCAGCCGACGTAGCGCGCCGGCCGCCACAGCGACAGGAAGAAGCCGATCCCGACGAGCGGGAGCGCGAACTCCGAGACGTTGAAGGCGGCGAGCTGGATCGCGCCGGTGGCGCCCAGCTTCGCCCCGAGCGACATCGCCAGCCCGGAGCCGGTCGAGACGAGGCCGGTCGCGACCATCGAGAGGGCGGTCACGCACAGCGCCGTCCCGCTCTGGGTCATGGCCGCCACGGCGGTGGTGGTGCCCAGCGCCCGGAAAGGGGTGCCCGTGGCCGCCGCCATCCAGCGGCGGGCCGTCGGGCCGGCCGCGGCCTCGAGCCCCTCGGATATGCGGTTGACGCCCAGCAGGAACAGCGCGAGGCCGCCGAGCATCGTGAGCAGCATCTACCCCTCGTCCTTCCGCGCCTGCGGCCGCGCGACCCCGCCCGTGGCGGTCCCGCGGCCGGGCCCTCGGCGCCGTCGACATGAGAGTGTATGCCGCGGGCGCGTCGGCGGGCCGGGTGAGGCCCCGTGCGCGCCGCGGCGTTGTCGTCCAACGTGGGCCGCGGCCCCCGGAGCGCCGCGTGGCCCGTGATACCCTCGCCCGAAGACCGAAATCCCACGTGGCAAAGGGAGGGACCATGCTGTCTCGAGTCCTCACGTTCCTGCTCGTCGCGACTGCCGGCGTGGCGCTGGCCCAAGAGCCCGTCCGCATCGGCGTGATCACCAGCATCACCGGCCGTTTCGCCGAGTTCGGCGAGCAGCACAGGGCCGGCGTCCAGATCGCCCTCGAGGACGTCAACGCCGCCGGCGGCGTCAACGGCGCTCCCGTCGAGGTCGTGTGGGAGGACGACACCTCCGAGGTGAACGCCGCCCTCGCCGCCGCCGAGCGCCTCGTCAACCAGAACGTCCCGCTCGTGATGGGCGCGTACTCGTCCTCCATCACGAACCCGCTGGCGCAGTACTTCACGCGCCAGCAGCGGCCGTTCCTCGTCTTCACCTCGTCCGACGACGCGATCACGCGCCCCGGGTCCGACTGGGTGTACCGCATCAACCAGCCGTCGTTCGCCTACGCCGAGATCCTCTTCGACGTCTTCGACCATCTCAACGCCGAGAACGGCGCGGGCTACCTCGAGACGATCGTGACCGTGCACGGCAACGGCGCCTTCGAGAGCGCCGTGGCCGACGCCGTCGACGAGCTCGCGGCCGAGCGCGGCTACCGCGTGCTCGCCCGCCAGGACTACGACCAGTCGGGCGCCGACTTCAGGCCCATCCTCAACCGCTTCAAGTCCATGAACCCGGACGTCGTCTTCATGGTCTCCTACGCCGCCGACTCGGTCGCGCTGGCGCGGCAGATCCAGGAGGTCGGCCTCGACGCCAAGGTCTTCGCGGGCGGCGCCGCCGGCTTCGCGCTGCCGAACTTCATCGAGGGCTCGGGCCCGGCGGCCGACTACGTCTACACGGCCACGATGTGGACCGAGGACGTGCCGTACCCCGGGGCGAAGGAGCTCAACGACCGTCTCGCCGCGGTGCTGGGCCGCACGCCCAGCTACCACGCCGCCCAGGCGTACGCCGGGGTCATCACGGCCGTCGACGTGCTGAGCCGCGCGGCCTCGTTCTCGCCCGCCGACGTCCAGGCGGCGCTGGCCGAGACGAACATGCCCGACACCGTCTACGGGTCGATCTCGTTCCAGGACTACGCCGGGTACCGGAACCAGGCCCGCCTGCCCGCGGTCGCGCAGCAGGTGCAGGACGGCCGGTTCGTGACCGTCTTCGTCAGCGGGCAGGAGATCAACCCCATGCTCGACACGCCCGCCTGGGCGGAGCGCTGAGCTAGCCAGAGGGGCGGGGCGAACCTAGGCCGTGGACGGACTCGTCCCGCTCCTGCAGAACGTCACCGGGGGCCTCCTCATCGGGGGCATCTACGCCCTCATCGGCGTGGGGCTGACGCTGATCTTCGGCGTCATGCGCGTGATCAACTTCGCGCACGGCGACTTCGTGGCGATCGGCATGTACCTGGCGATCGCGCTCTTCCGCGACCTCGGCTTCGACCCCTACCTCAGCCTGGCGATCGCGCTGCCGGGCGGCGTGATCGCCGGCTGGGTCGTGCAGCGCGTGGTGCTGGCGCGCCTCGTCGACTCGCCGGGGGACAGCACCCTCCTCGCCACGCTCGGCCTCTCCCTCGTCATCGCCAACGCCCTGTTCCTGACGTTCGGGGCCGAGCCGGCCTCGATCTACGTGCCCTACGCCACCGCGACGGTGGACGTCGGCGGCGTGCGGCTGCCCGTGGCGCAGCTCATCGCCGGCGCGATCACGCTGGCCGTGATCGCCGCGCTGTGGCTGTTCCTCAACCGCACGGAGCTCGGCCGCGCGGTGCGGGCCACCGCGCAGAACCGCCTCGGCGCCGAGCTCGTGGGCGTGAACACCAGGCGGGTCCACGCCCTGGTGTTCGGGGTCGGCATGGCCCTGGCGATGTGCGCCGGCGTGATCCTGGCGCCCCTGCTGTTCGCGATCCCCACCGTCGGCTCGAGCTACACGCTCAAGGCGTTCGTCGTGACCGTGCTCGGCGGCCTCGGCAGCGTGCCGGCCGCGATCGGCGGCGGGCTGCTCCTCGGCGTCGTCGAGTTCCTCGGCGCCTCCTACCTCTCCTCGGGCTACCGCGACGCCTACGGCCTCTTCGCCTTCCTGCTCGTGCTGCTGTTCAGGCCGCAGGGGCTCTTCGGCCGGGAGACGAAGCGCGTATGACCTGGCTGCGCCTCGCGGGCGTCGCCGTCCTCGGCCTCGCCTGGTTCCTGCTGCTACCCGACTACCGCACGCTCGGCATCACGCTCATGCTCCTCGCCGGCTGGGCGACGGCTTGGGACCTCCTCGGCGGCTGGTCGGGCCAGACGTCGCTCGGCCACGCGGCCTTCGTGGGCCTGGGCGCCTACACGATCGGCATCACGGCCGACCGCTGGGACCTCGCGCCCTGGTGGGGCGCGCTGCTGGCGATGGCCCTGGCCGCCGTCCTGGCGCTCCTGTGGGGCAAGCTGACCTTCAGGCTGCGGGCGGCGTACTTCGTGCTCTCGACGATCGCGGTGGCCGAGATCCTGCGCCTGGTGGCCATCAACCAGCGGGGCCTCACGGGCGGCGCCATCGGGCTCTTCATCTTCGACCTGGAGCGGCCGTTCGGGCTCGACCTCTTCTCCCGGACGGTGGAGTTCTGGTTCGCCCTCGGCTACCTCGTGCTCGTGCTCGCGGTGGCGGCGCTCCTGACGCGCGGCCGCCTCGGCTACCAGATGCGCGCCGTGCGCGAGGACGAGCCCTCGGCCCAGGCGGCCGGCATCAACCCCGAGGCCGTCAAGCTGTGGGCGTTCGCGATCTCCGCCGCCCTCACCGCCCTGGGCGGCTGCCTCTACGGCATCGTGCTCTCGGCGCTGCAGCCGCAGCCGCTGTTCGAGCTGCACCTCTCGGTGCGCATCGCGCTGGTCGCGATCATCGGCGGCCGCGGGACCCTGTTCGGGCCGCTGGTCGGGGCGACGCTCCTCACCGTCGCCGCCGAGCTGTTCCGCAACGTGTTCGCCGAGGCGAACCTGCTCATCTACGGCGCCCTGATCGTGGTCGTCGTGCTGTTCGCGCCCCACGGGCTCGTCGGCGAGCTCGACAGGCGCCTGGTCAGGAGGCGGTATGCCCGCAGCGCTCGAGGCTGAGCGGGTCACCGTCACGTTCGGCGGGCTGACGGCCGTGAACGGGGTGTCGCTGCGGGTGCCCGAGGGCGGGATCGTGGGTCTCATAGGCCCCAACGGCGCCGGAAAGACCACGCTCTTCAACGCCCTCACCGGCCACGTGCGGGCCCGCGGCGAGGTCAGGCTGTTCGGGCGGCGCGTGACGCGGCTGCCCGCCTACGCCCGCACCCGCCTGGGCATGGGGCGCACGTTCCAGGTCGAGCGGCCGTTCCACGACCTGACCGTGCTGGAGAACGTCCTCGTGGGCGCGTTCCTCCGCACCGCCGACAGGCACGAGGCCGAACGGCGCGCGCTGGCCGCGCTCGAGCGGGTCGGCCTCGCCGACAGGGCGCTCCAGCCTGCCGGCGACCTGAACCTCGCGCGCAGGCGCCGGCTCGAGCTGGCCAGGGCGCTCGCGACCGAGCCGAAGGTGCTGTTCCTCGACGAGCTGATGGCCGGCCTGAACCCTCCGGCCCTGCGCGACATGATCGCCTTCGTGCGCGAGCTCGCCGGCTCCGGCATGGCGATCGTCATGGTCGAGCACATCATGCAGGCCGTCACCGAGCTCTGCGACGAGG
>DATGNP010000106.1:0-14951 GCA_035306665.1 Trueperaceae bacterium | reverse complement strand
TTCCTGATCGCCTCCCGCAGGCGCACGACGCCCATGAAGACGCTGAGTATCTCGCGCTCGAGGATCGCGACGTTGAGCTGGCTGGGGATCAGGTCCACGCCGTGCACGCGCTTCGGCCTCGGCAGCGCGAGCTCCGCGTCGGGGTCGTCGATCTCCTCGGCCGCGGTCGGCATGACGCCGGGGTAGATCGTCTCCTCGAACTCGACGTCATCGAGCCCGAGCCACCGCGTCAGGTTCGCCTGCGGATCGACGTCGACCAGCAAGACCTTGTGCCCGCGTTCTCCGAGCACGTACCCCACGTCGCGGACGGTGCTGGTCTTCGCGACCCCGCCGGCGTGGTTGAAGAACGTCAGGACCTTCATGGCGCGGCCGCTACCTCTTCGGCGCCTGGCCGTAGGACGGTACGCGTGGTCGCGGCGACCCTGCGGCCCGCCGCCAGCGACCGTCGGCTGAGCTCGGTCATGGGTCGATGATACCCGCGGCCGCGACGCGCTCACACGGTCGTTGCCGGGACCTGCCCGGTCGCCGCCATAACGTTATGGCGGCGCCGTGCTCTGCCTGGGCCGGCGCTGCTGTGTCGCGGCTCGACTCGACCGGTCGCTAGCCCGGTACCTGCCGCAGACAGGTAGGCCAAGCACAGCTGCGCGCGCTCCACGGGTGCCAGCGACGTCCATGGCCCGAGCAGCCGCACCGCCACGCCATGGCGCCTCCCTGCCATGTGCCTGGGTAGGTCCGCGCCAGCCCGTGCCGGCTCGGCTCCGGACTCGGTTCGCCTCTGCACGGGGCGACCTGGTCGCGTCACAGCCACGCTCGACCGGCACACCGGCGCTGCGCCATAACGTTATTGCGGCCGGAGCCATCGCGGCCGCGCCGCCATCTCCATGCTGCCCCATCCCGACCCTTCGTCCGGCCGAACGGGCGTTGAGGCGAGCGGTCGCAAGTACCGTCGCTTTCCCACTTCGAAGGCGAGCCGCGCACGGGGCGCGGGTCGACGCGCCCGCAGCGCGTGAAACGGATGCGCGGGGCCGATATGGAGCGCCCCGACCCCCTCGGCTTCGTACCGCCCGGGTCTGTCTGCCCACAGCGGCGCGGCGGCCGGACGTCTCCCAGGGCACACACGACGCGCGCGGCCACGGCCGGCTCGCGGGGAGGCATCGAGGCCGCGCCGCGCTACCCTCCCGGGCCGCGAACGGGGAAGGAGAGGTACCCCGCCGCGGACGGGAGCCGAAGGTGATCGGCATGCGACGACCTGGGGCCGCGAGGGCGAGCGGCCGACCGCGAACGCACTCCCATCCCAAGCGGGAAACCCGGGGTACCGAGCTTGAAGTGGGAAAGGAGGGGTACCGACTAGCCGGCTTGCGAGCGGGCCGCAGGAGGCTCCGCAGGCAGCTCGGCGAACGGCTCGGCGTCAGGCGGCCGGCGGGACGCGGCGCAGGCCGTCGCGGGTGGCGGACCGCCCTTCGGTCCTCGACCCCCAACACCAGCCGTTGTTGTCGTTTCCTCAGTGGTCTTTAGGATTCCGTTTTAAGCGCGTCGGCGGATCGCGTGCCTGACGTGCCGAGGCCGCTCCATGGGGGAGGGGAGAGGTACCGAGGCGGGGAGACGGAGGTACCCGGACGGGAAGGATGGGGTACCCGTCCGGGGGAGGAGGGGGACCCAGGGGGAAGCGAGGGGTACCGAAGCGGGAAAGTGGGGGAACTTAGGCCGCCTGTCCCGGGAACCGGGGAAGACAGGGGAAACGTTGACGCCGGGTTCCCGCTGCGCGTAGGCTGACGCGAGCGTACAGGCTCAGGAAGGTCGGGATGGACGCGTCGAGCCCCAAGCCACCACCAGCCGAGGCGGGACCGGTCGAGGTCGAGCCGCTCGACCTCAAAGGCCGGCGCCGCAAGGGCAAGGGCGCCGGGCGTAGCGACGCGCTGGCCACGGGCGAGCGCGGCCGCGTCTCGGTCACGCAGGCGAACCCGCTGGCGCTCAGCCGCCAGGAGATGGGCATCCTGAGCAAGCGGCTGCTGGTGCTCGCGCTGTCCGACGTCACGCGGGACGACTCGGACCTAGCGCCGATCCGCATCACCGCCTGGGAGTTCGCGCAGCTCTTCAACATCAAGGGCAAGAGCATCTACTCGCGCATCGAGGCCTCGGCGCGCGAGCTGCTCGAGCAGACCGTCCAGATCAAGGAGCCCAACGGCGACTGGGTGATGTTCCAGTGGGTCTCGGAGGCGCGCTACGAGGGCGGCCAGGGCGGCAAGGGACAGATGGCGAGCATCGAGCTGAAGATCCACGACAAGCTCAAGCCGTACCTGCTGCAGCTCCGCCGCGACTTCAGCATCATCCCCGCCGACCAGCTCCTCAGCTTCGAGAGCTTCAACAGCATGCGGCTGTTCGAGGTGCTGTACACCGCGAGCTACGCGGGGGAGAGGCCGCGGCTGACGTTCGACGTCGACGACCTCAAGCTCCGCCTCGGCCTCGACGGGAAGTACGAGCGCTTCAAGGACTTCCGCTACGTCCTCGACAGGGCGCAGGAGGAGTTCAAGCGCTACACCTGCCTGACGTTCGCGTACGAGGCCTCCAAGGTCGGTCGCAAGTACCAGCGGGTCTCCTTCGAGATCGCGAAGAACGACGTCTTCAAGCCGCGCATCCGCCTGCCGGCGAGCCTCGCGAAGCGCATCCCAGGCCAGCAGGACAAGCAGCGGCTGATCAAGGAGCTCCAGGCGCTCGACGCCCTGCGCGAGATCGGCTGGGCCCAGGACCCCGAGCGCACCGTGCAGCGTTTCGGCGCCGAGCGCGTGGTGCGCATCGTCGACTACGCCAGGAAGCTGCAGGCGAGGGCCGAGGCCGCGGGCCGGCCGATCTACAACCTGCCGGGTTTCGTGAACAGCCTGCTCACGCAGGGCGTCGAGCCGCCCGAGCAGGAGCCGGCGCAGCCGCAGTCGGCCGCGGCGCTCACGCGTGACGAGGCCCGCGCGATCGCCAGCAGCATCGTCGACGGCTACCACCAGGCCAGGAAGCGCGCGGCGCAGGAGGCCTGGGACGCGATGACGCCGGAGAACCGCGAGCTGGTCCACACGCTCATGCAAGCCACGCTCCACCGCTTCACGCTGGAGCGGGTCGCGGCCGAGGGCTGGACGGGCCCGCTCTACGAGACGAAGCGCCTCGACGTCATGGCCAGCCACGGCTTCGTCACGTTCCCGCAGCACCTCAGGGACCTGGAGGGGTACGTCGCGACCCTCGACCTCCTGGCCGAGTACCCGCCGGACGCGCGCGACCTCATCCGCGCCGAGATCGAGGAGGCCTCCTGATGTGCGGTCGCTACACGCTCTACGCCCACGAGGACGACCTCGCCACCCTGTTCGAGGTCGAGACCTACCCGCTGACGGCGCGCTACAACATCGCGCCCACGCAGAGCGTGCCCGTGATCAGGCAGCGCCGCGACGGTCAGCGAGTGATGGAGGAGATGCGCTGGGGCCTGGTGCCGCACTGGGTCAAGGACCCGAAGGCGTTCAAGGCGAACCTGTTCAACGCCCGCAGCGAGAGCGCCGCCGAGAAGCCCTCCTTCCGCGACGCGATGAAGACGCACCGCTGCCTCGTGCCGGCCTCGGGGTTCTACGAGTGGCGTGCAGAGGAGGGCGGGAAGCAGCCGTACTTCGTCTACCGCGCTGACGGCGAGCCGATGGCGTTCGCGGGGCTGTGGTCGGTGAACGCTCATGGCCCCGAGCCGCTCGCGACCTGCACGATCCTGACGACCGACGCGAACGAGGAGATGCGGGCCCTGCACGACCGCATGCCCGTGATCCTCGAGCGGGACGAGTGGGCGCGCTGGCTCGACCCCGAGGAGGTCGACCCCCAGCGGCTCGAGGACCTCCTCGACCCCGCCGACCCGGGCGTCCTGCGCATGCATCCGGTGTCGCGCTCGGTCGGCAGCCCCCGGGTCGACGACCCCAGCCTCGTCCAGGCCGTCGCCTGACTCCCGCCGGCGCGCCGGCCGCGGCGCACACGGCTCACGCACCGCCCGAGCGCCTGGCGGCTCGTCCCGCACGTAGACACGCCTCCGGCCCCCGGAGCATGGTGCGCGCGGAGGCCACGGCATGAGCGAGCTCCTGCTGCTGATCGGCACCGAGAAGGGTGCCTTCACGGCGCGGCACGACGGTACCGGGTGGCGCACCACGGGTCCCCACCTGCCCGGCTGGGAGGTCAGCGCCCTGACCCTGGTGGGCGACGGCCGGCCGCGGCTGCTCGCCGGCACGACGCACTACGTCTACGGCGCGACGATCCGCGCCAGCGAGGACATGGGCGCCACGTGGCGCGAGCTGGGGGGCAGCCCCCGCTTCGCCGACGGGAGGGGCTTCAAGCTCAAGCGGGTCTGGACGATCGACGAGGCGCCCTCCGGCGTGCTCTACACCGGCGTCGACGAGGCCGCGCTGTTCCGCTCGGCAGACGCTGGCGAGACGTGGTCCGAGGTCGCGTCGCTCAGCGACCACCCGACGCGCCCGCACTGGTCGCCGGGCAACGGCGGGTTGTGCCTCCACACGGTCGTCGTCGACCCCCATGACGAACGGAGGATGTGGGTCGCCATCTCGGCGGTGGGTGCCTTCCGCACGGACGACGGCGGCGAGACCTGGGAGCTGAAGACGAGGGGACTTCCGCCCGTGCCGACGGGCGGCGACGGCGATGGCATCGACCGCTGCGTGCACCGCATGGCCCTCGACCCGCGGTCGCGCGACACGCTCTACATGCAGTGCCACGGAGGCGTGTTCCGGTCCGACGACGCCGCCGACAGCTGGTACCCGGTCGAGACGGGGCTGCCGAGCAACTTCGGCTTCCCGATCGTCGCCACCGGGCCGGGAGAGGCCTTCGTCGCCCCCCTGGACAGCGACGAGCGCCGCTTCATGCCCGCGGGCAGGCTGCGCGTGTACCGGACCCGGGACGGCGGCGCGAGCTGGCAGGACGCCAGCCGCGGGCTGCCGGAGGAGCCGCAGTTCGTGAACGTGCTCCGGGGGGCGATGGCCAAGGACCCCGCCGACCCCGGCGGCGTCTTCTTCGGCACCACGATGGGCCAGGTCTACGGCACGCGCGACGGGGGCGAGAGCTGGGAGCAGCTCCCGCTGCAGCTGCCCCGCGTCCTGTCGGTCACGGCGCACAGGGTGGGGGCCTGAGTGGCGCGCGTGACCCTGGCCGTGCCGGGCCTGCTGCGCGACAGCATCGGCGGGAGAGCGTCGGTGACGCTCGAGGCCGCGACCGTCGCCGAGGCGCTGGCGCGCCTACGGAGCGAGCACCCGCTCCTCACCGTCCACGTCTTCGACGAGGACGGTGACGTGCGGGAGCACGTCTTCCTAGCGCTGAACGGGCGCAGCCTGGGGCGTTCAGCGGCGGTCGACGCGCCGCTCGCGGACGGCGACCGCCTCGACGTCGTGCAGGCGGTATCGGGCGGCTGAGCCGCCGGGAGGTAGGGGCGATGCGCAAGAGGGTCGCGCGTTGGGTGCTGCTCGTGGTCGTGCCGGCGGGCCTCGTCGGCTGCGACCTCGTCGCGGGCCAGCTGCTGGCCGAGTTCGAACTGGAGGTCACGGCGCCCGACGCGGTCGTCGACCCCGGCGGCACGGCCGACGTGACGGTGGAGATCCGGCCGGTGCTGGGCGTGACCTTCTCCCAGGTCACGGTGACGCTCGAGGCGGTCGAGCCGGAGGCGGAGGGCTTCGACGCCGATCCGCTCCTGGTGTTCGGCGCCGGCGAGTACCCGTGGCAGGTCCGGGTCGCCGAGAGCGTGCCGGCCGGGACCTACGAGCTGACCGCCGAGGCCGTCAGCCAGGGCGTGAACCTCCTGCCCGTGGAGCGGCGCGCCACGTTCGCGCTCGAGGTGGGGCGCTAGGACGCCCCGCCGCGGCCGCACGGCGCTCCAGGGTCCGGCCCGCCCGCACGCCGCACGGCGCCGCGCGCCACGGTCGCTCACCAGGCTCACCGGGGGCTATGTAGTCCACGTCACACGGCTACCTCAATATCTTAGGTAGCTTTCATGTCATGAGCCCGCTCGGCCTGCTCGCGTTCCTGTTCGCGGTCGTCACGTTCGGCGGCAGCGCGCTCGTGTTCCTCCACGACCTCATCGAGGCGCGCCTCGCCGGCGAGCCGGTGCCGGGCGGCGGCCGGTCGCGTCGGCGCGTGCGGGTTCGCACGGCCGGCGTCCCCCGCGCCCCGCGCAGCGGCGTCGTCGTGACGGTCAGGGCCGGAGCGGCGCCCGCGGCGTCGGCGGGCAGGGGAGAGGTCGCGAGCCGCTGAGCGGCCGCGCCTAGCCGCCCGAGCAGGGCAGACCCGGCGTCGGCCACCCGGCGGCACCAGGCATTAGGATTCCAGGCATGAGTCGCGCGCCCGACGTCGCGCAGCGCATCGCCGAGCTGCGCCGCGAGATCACCCGCCACGACCACCTCTATCACGTCGCCGACCAGCCCGAGGTCTCCGACGAGGTCTACGACGCGCTCCTGGCCGAACTGAGGGAGCTCGAGGCCCAGCACCCCGACCTGGTCACGCCCGACTCGCCCACGCAGCGCGTGGGCGGGGCGCCCGTCACCGGTTTCGCCACGGCCGTCCACGCCCGGCCGATGCTCAGCCTCGACTCCAGCGCCAAGGAGGAGGACCTGCGCGCGTTCGACGCCCGCCTCAGGCGCGCCGCCGAGGGCCTGGGCGTCGAGGTCGCGTACTCGCTCGAGCCGAAGATCGACGGCCTCTCGGTCGAGCTCGTGTACGTCGACGGCGTGCTGGAGCGCGCGGTAACCCGCGGCGACGGCGTGAGGGGCGAGGTCGTCACTGCCGGTGTCCGCACGATCAGGACGGTGCCGCTCAGGCTCTTCGACGGCACCGGCTACCCGCGGGAGCTGTCGGTGCGCGGCGAGATCTACCTGCCGATCGACGCCTTCGACGACGTCAACGCCGAGCTGATCAACCAGGGCAAGCAGCCGTTCGCGAACCCGCGCAACGCCGCCGCCGGCACAGTGCGCCAGCTCGACGTGCGCCTGACCGCGAGCCGGCCGCTGCGGATCTACTGCTACGACGTGCTCGCCGGCGAGGACGGCTACGCCACCCAGAGCGAGCTGCTGGCGGCCCTCGCGCGCTGGGGCTTCCCCGTCAACCCGCTCAACGCCGTGGCGCAGGACGTCGACGGGATCCTCGCGTACTTCCGTGACCTCGAGGCCCGCCGCGACGAGCTGCCCTACGAGATCGACGGCGTCGTGGTCAAGCTGCAGGACCTCGCCGCGCGCGAGCGCATCGGCTACACGGCCCACCACCCGCGCTGGGCCTACGCGCTCAAGTTCCAGCCGCGCAAGGAGGTCACGCAGGTCCTGAAGATCATGCCGAGCGTGGGCCGCACCGGCGTCGTCACGCCGATCGCGCTGCTCAGGCCCGTGAACATCGGCGGCGTCACGGTGAGCCGCGCGAACCTCCACAACGTCGAGGAAGTCGTGCGCAAGGACATCCGCGAGGGCGACCACGTGCGCGTCGAGCGCGCCGGCGACGTGATCCCGCAGGTCGTGGAGCGCGTCGAGACCGGCGACGAGCGCGGCGCGCCGTTCGCGATGCCGACCGAGTGCCCGAGCTGCGGCACGCCCCTGGTGCGCTCCGGCCCCTACACGGTCTGCCCCAACGCCCTGGAGTGCCCCGCCCAGCGCGTCGGCCGCATCACGCACTTCGCCAGCCGCGGCGGGCTCGACATCGAGGGCCTGGGCGAGCGCACGGCCAGGCTGTTCGTCGAGACCGGCCTCGTCACCGGCCTGCCGCAGCTGTTCGACCTGACCGTCGACCAGGTCAAGGAGCTGGAGGGCTTCGCGGACGTGTCCGCCCGCAAGCTCGTCGACGCGATCCAGGGCGCGCGCGAGCCCGAGCTGGCGCGCTTCCTCTACGCGCTAGGCATCCCCGAGGTCGGCGGCGCCGTCGCCAGGTCCCTCGCCCGCGCCTTCGGGACGTTCGAGCGCGTGCGCTCGGCGAGCGTCGAGGAGCTGATGGCCGTCGACGGCATCGGCGAGGTGATGGCGCGGCAGATCCACGGCTACTTCAACGAGCCGCACAACGCCGAGGCCCTCGACGCCCTGACCGCGCCCGGTCGCGTGGCCCCGAAGCCCGACACCAGCGGCCGCGCGGCCGCGAGCGGGGCCGCCAGCGCCCTCGCCGGCAAGACGTTCGTGTTCACCGGCGCGCTCACGGCCTTCAGCCGAGAGGAGGCCGCCGAGCTCGTCAGGGGACTGGGCGCGAAGGCCTCGGGCTCGGTGAGCGCCAAGACCGACTTCCTCGTCGCGGGCGAGGGCGGCGGCTCGAAGCTCGACAAGGCGCGGGAGCTCGGCGTCACGGTCCTCGACGAGGAGGGGTTCCTGGCCCTGCTCAGGGAGGCCGGCGTCGGGGCCGGCGCGCCGGCGGCGTGAGGGCCGAGGCCACCAGCCGCCGCGCCCGCCCTACCGGGACGGGGCGGGCGTCGTGAGCAACGCCGAGATCGCGCGGCACCTCGACCGGCTCGCCGACCTCTCGGAGATCGGCGGCGACAACCCCTTCAGGGTCCGCGCCTACCGCAACGCCGCCGCGACGCTGCGCGACCTCGAGACCCCCGTCGAGGACCTGGTCGCGGCCGGCGCGGACCTGACGCAGGTCAAGGGGATCGGCAAGGAGATCGCCGAGAAGGTCCGCACGCTCGTGCAGACCGGCTCGATGCCGCAGCTCGTAGCGCTCGAGCAGGAGGTGCCGCCCGGGCTCCTCGAGGTCGTGAAGGTCAAGGGAGTGGGCCCCAAGCAGGCGGCCACGCTGTGGAAGGCCCTGGGCGTGACGTCCGTCGACGAGCTCGAGGCGGCGGCGAAGGACGGGCGGATCACGTCGCTCCCCGGGTTCGGGGCGAAGAAGGTCGCGAACATCCTGCGCGGCATCGAGAGCTACCGGCGCAACACCGGCCGCGTGCTCCTCGGCCAGGTCGACGCCGTCCTCGACCGCCTGCTGACGCACCTGCGCGCGGTGCCCGGCGTCCGGCGGCTCGAGGTGGCTGGCTCGTACCGCCGGCGCAAGGAGACGGTAGGCGACATCGACATCGTCGCGGTCGCCGACGACCCCGCCGCCCTCTCCGACGCGCTGACCTCGTACGACGAGGTCGCCGCGGTGCTGGGCAAGGGCGAGACGAAGACGAGCGTCGAGCTCGGCTCGGGCCTGCAGGTCGACCTGCGCGTCGTCGCCGAGGAGAGCTTCGGCGGGGCGCTCCTGTACTTCACCGGCTCGAAGGAGCACAACGTCCAGCTCAGGCAGCGCGCGCTCGAGCGCGGCTGGCACCTGAACGACTACGGCCTGTTCGAGGGCGGCGAGCCGGGCAGGGAGCGCAAGGGCGGCAGGCTGCTGGCCAGCGCCACCGAGGACGAGATCTACGCCCGGCTCGGGCTGGCGTTCATCCCGCCGGAGCTGCGTCAGGGCAGGGGAGAGGTCGAGGCGGCGGCCGAGGGGGCGCTGCCGGCGCTCATCGAGCCCGGCGACGTCCGCGGCGACCTGCACATGCACACGACCTGGTCGGACGGCCGCGACAGCCTCGTGGCCATGGTCGACGCCTGCGTAGCGCTCGGGTACGAGTACATGGCGATCACCGACCACAGCGGCTCCCTGGCCCTCCAGGGCGGCCTCGACGACGAGAAGCTCAGGCGCCAGCACGCCGAGCTCGCCGAGGTCATGGCCGGGCGCTACGACATCACGGTCCTGAGGGGCATGGAGGTAGACATCCTCAAGGACGGCAGCCTCGACGTCACCGACGAGCAGCTCGCGAACCTCGACGTCGTGCTCGTCAGCGTTCACAGCTTCTTCGAGCTGCCCGAGGCGCAGCAGACCGAGCGCGTGGTGCGTGCGCTGCTGCACCCGCGCGTGAACGTCTACGCGCATCCGCTCGGCCGGCAGCTCGGCCAGCGCGACCCGATCGCCCTCGACCTGGAAGCCGTCTTCGCGGCGTGCCGCGAGAACCGCGTCGCGGTCGAGCACAACGCCTCGCCGCGCCGCCTCGACCTGCCCGACGTCCACCTCCGCGCCGCCGCCCAGGCCGGCCTCAAGGTCTTCATCGGCACCGACGCCCATAGCGTTCGCGGCCTGGGAGCCATGGGGCTCGGCGTCTCCCAGGCGCGCCGCGCCTGGCTGACCGCCGACGACGTCGTGAACACGCGGCCCCTCGCCGAGGTGCTCGCGTTCCTGGCGAAGCGGTGAGGCGGCGCCGGCCCGGCGCTCCGGCCGGCGCCCGCCGGCGCGCGCGGCTCCTGGCCCCCGCCGTCGCGCTCGCGGCGCTGGCGGCGGCGGTCGCGGCCGCCCCCGGGGCGGCGCCGGTGCCCGGCACCCCGCTGCGCCCGCTCGCCGGCCTCGACACGACGTCGGGCCGCGCCGTCTACGAGGCGAACTGCGCCGGCTGCCACGGCTTCACCGGCGAGGGGCTGCGCGGGGCCGTCCCGCCGCTCGCGGGCAACGTGCTGGTCCTGCTGGCGCGCGAGGGCGGCCGCGAGTACCTCGTCGGCGTGCTGCTGACCGGACTCAGCGGGGAGATCGAGGTGCTGGGCGAGCGCTACGACGGGGTCATGCCGAGCTGGGCGCACCTCGGTGAGGCCCAGGTGGCGGACGTGCTCAACCACGTCGCGACCGCGTGGGGCAACGCCGCGCTCCTACCTCCGGACGCCGTCGAGTTCACGGACCTCGAGGTGGGCATGGCGCGGGCGTTCCCCGCCGACCAGGCGGCGCTCGCGCGCATGCGGCGCACGCTCGCGCGACCGAGCGAGCAATAACGGTATGGCGCGCGGGCGCTGAGCTGCCCGGGCGCTACAGCAGACGGAACGCGAGGCCCGCGACCAGCGTCGGCAACGCCGCGGCGGCGACGAGCCACAGGGCGCTGACGGCCTCGCCGTCGAAGTAGCGCCTCAGGATGGACAGGCCCGCCGGGTTCGGGGCGTTCGCGATCACAGTGAGGCCGCCGCCGGTGACAGCGCCGGCTACGAGGGCGTACTTGAACTCGTCGGTGAGGCCCTCGACGAGCGAGCCCAGGTAGGTGAGCGCGGCGTTGTCCGTGAACGCCGTGAGGCCCGCTGCCCCGAAGAAGACCTGGTCGGCCGTCATGCGCGAGAGGAGGGGCTGCAGCCACCACTCCTGCATCCCGCCGAGCACGACGAGGCCCGCCAGGAAGAACGCGACGAGCAGGCCCTCGCGCAGGATCAGGCGGTCCTGGTGGCGCTCGTAGGCGGTCGCGACCCCGAGGAACAGCAGGAAGATGCCCATGAACATGGGCGGGTGGTGCGCGAAGGCGACGACCCCGGCGAGGAACGCCACGTGCGCGACGATCAGCGGCAGCGGCACGCGCTTGCCGACGGGCCCGAGCGCGGGCGCCATGCGCCTGAGCTCCCCCCGGAACGCCAGGGTAGCGGCGAGACCGTTGACGAGCACGGCCAGGGCCGCCTTCCAGCCGAAGCTCGCGAGCATGAACCCCAGGTCCCAACCCCACGTGCCGGCGACCATCAGGACGGGCGGCGCGGCGAAGTTCGTGAGGGTGCCCCCGATCGAGACGTTGACGAACAGCACGCCGAGGGTCGCGTAGCGCAGGCGGTTCGAGATCCCGCGCGCGTAGAGGCTGTTCGCGAGGACGAGGGCCGCCAGCGTCATCGCGGCCGGCTCGGTGATGAACGAGCCCAACAGGGGCACGACCGTCAGCGCGACGAGGTACGTGCCCATGCTCCCAGGGAGCGGCAGGGCGCGCGCCAGGAAACGGACGATGCTCATCGCGAACTGCAGGATCGGCCGGCTGCCGGCGATCACCATGATCGCGAACACGAACATCGGCTCGGTGAAGTTCCGCGAGTCGACGTAGGTCGTGGCCGCCTCGGCGCCCTCGACGGCCATCATCGCCAAGACCAGGACCATCGCCCAGAACCCGAACACGACCTCGACCTCGCTAAGGAGGTGCCAGACGCCGGCGTGCCTGGGTCGGGTGCGCTCGAGCCGGGCGATGGCCCGCGCGGAGAACGTGTGCACGATCGCGACGGCGAAGAGCGCCGTGGCGATCACCTGGATCGTCGAGGGGGTCACGGCTCGTGCCTCGTCACTGAGGCGACACGCTAACAGACGCCCCCGGCGGCCGTCACGGGCGGCGCGCGACGAACGCCGTGACCGGGCTGCGCGGACGTAGCGCGCCGCCCCGACGGTCGCCGCGGGGGAGGTCCGGCCTCACAGCCTCTCGGCCCCGGGCGGCGGCGCCTCGGGGACGCGCGGCGAGTAGCGCAGGCGGGCGTCGAACCGCAGGTAGGGGAGGGGCGGGCGCCGCGTGTAGACGGCGCTCGCCAGCCACTCGAGCTCCGCCTCGTGGCCATCGGCCGGGACGTCGCGCCACCACACCTTCGCCTGGCCGTTCCACCGGTAGTAGCGGGCCTTGAGCTCGTCCTTCTTCTCGAACGGGCTGCCCTCGGCCCACAGCCTCACGGTCTCCCGGGACGAGCGCGCCAGCAGGTCGGAGAGCGCGGTCGGTCCGCCGTCGAACAGCGGGTCGCCCAGCAGGCCCAGCGCCACGTGACAATCGTGGATCGCGCGGTGGGCCTGGTAGAAGTACCCCCTAGCCAGCGCCAGCTGCTCGAGCCGCCGGCTGCGGAAGCCGGCCGCGGCCCAGTCGACGTCGTTGACCGAGCACGCCCAGGGGAGGTCGCGGAAGAAGGGGAAGCGCGACTCGACGTAGTAGCGGTCGAAGCCGGCGTTGTGCGCCACGACGATCTCGGCGCCCCGCACGATGGCCTCGACCTCGCCGTCGTCGATGCGCTTGCCCCGCACCATGTCGTCGGTGATGCCCGTCAGCGCCACGACCTCGGCGGGGATGCGCCTCCCGGGGTCCTCGAGGGCGTCGAACGCCTGGCTGACGCGGGCGACGCGGCCGCTGTCGTCGTAGTGGAAGACGAGGAGCGCGAGCTCGGTGATGCGGTCGTGGGGCGCCGTGCCCGTGGTCTCGACGTCGAGGTAGACGCCCTTGCGCAGGCCCGCAGCCTCGTCCGGGCGCGGTGGTCCGTCGAGGCGCGTCTCGAAGCGCCGCAGGACACGGTACCGTCCCGTCGACTCGAGCCGTGCCGCGAGCGCTTCGAGGTCCTCGGTGGCGTCGCCGGCCGGCCTGCGGCCCTTCCCGCGGCGCTTACCGTCCCCACCGGAGCGGCCGGGGACGGGGAAGAGGCCGTCCGCGCGCTCGGGCTCGCCGACCGCTTCGAACAGGCGAGGTTGGTCCGGGACGCTCACCTTCGCGGCCAGGGTAGCACCGATCCACGCGGGCCTGCCCGCGCCGGCCTTGAACCTGTCGAACCGCCGGCTTGCGCGTGCTGGACGCTCAACGAGGTGTGGGATGCCCCTCATGTTGACCGCGAAGTCGGGTGAAACAATGGCTCTCGCGCCGTGCGCCGCTCCCCCCCAGCGGCGCACGGCGCACTATCAAGCGACGCCAACTACGATGACGGGCCGTCCGACTAAATCGTTCTACTCATGCGAAGTGTGACACTGAGATTGAACGACCGACCAAGAACCCGTGCACGCTTCGGCGCCGCGGGGCGCTGGGCTTGCGCCGTGATGCTCGCGGCCGCGCTCGGCGTCGCGTCCGCGAAGGACAGCCTGATGGCGTCGGCGTACGCGCCGGTCGTGCGCGACCTCATGGAGGCGTTCGGGGCCGTCGAGACGCTCTGCCCGTTGGCCACCTTCCAGCACGACGTCTGCTTCGAGGCCAGCCCGGCGGGAGCGAGCCAGCTCGCCGAGCAGCTGGCCGAGGTCGTGTCCGGCTACGAGCCCGCCGACCTCCGCGTCGGCGACTGGCGCTCCGCGAACGGCGTGTGGGCGGTCACGCTCAGGTTCGGCAGCGGCGCCTACGGCGCCATCGACCTCTACCTGACAGAGGTGGGGCCCGGCGCGGTCAGGGGGACGTTCATCTTCCACGAGCCGCGCTGAGGGCCGTTCGACCCGGGAGCGCGGGCGCCGGTGCCGCACCCGGCCGGCGCGTGCGGCAGCTCCTCAGCCGGGCGCGTGCCGGCGCCGAGCGGGACGTACCGACCGGTCCGGACCAGGGCTCGTCGCTCCCGGCCGGTCCGCCGACCGGAGGCTCCGGCGCTCCATGCGCGGTGCCGGCCCGCGTCCGGCCCCTAGGGCCTACCACGGCTCGGATCCGCGCCCGCCCGCCGAAGATCGCGTCGGGGACGGCATCGCTGCCCCATCGCCCCCCCGCGGTGACGCCCGCTCGGCGACTCATAATGTGAGATAGATGCACCTTATAGGGTTCCATGAGAAGACACCCCGATGAGGACGTGGCAATCTGGTGCCTCGCGGCGTGGTATGTGACAGAGTGTACGGAAGCCAAGCGGGGGCGCTGCATAGCGCCGGATCATGGGGCGGGCGGTGACCGAATTGTCTACACACATCTTCGAGCTGGACCTAACCAGCGTTTGCGTCAGCAGCGGCACGATCCAGTTACCTCTCAAGATGCTGCAGCTCTTCGTGCCCGGCCGGGTGCCGGCCGAGGTCGACGGCCACGACCTCGACCTCGAGTTCCTCCCGCCGCGCCGACTGTCGGGGCTGCGCGAGCACTTCGCCGAGCGGGGCCTGCGCCCCAACGACAGGGTGCGCTTCGAGCTCGAGGTCGCGGACGGGGCGGTCGTCGCGCTGAAGGCCACGTGCGTGCGCCGCGAGCGGCCGAAGCCGCAGGAGACCGTCGCGGCGGGGCAGGGGAGGGCGCCCCACGTCGACAAGCAGACGGAGCCGTGGGGGAGCGCCGGCACGGTCAAGGCCGTCAAGCGCGTGAGGATCCCGGGGCTGCCGGTCGCACACGGCCCGGCGGTGCTCCACGCGGCGCCCTCGCGTGAGGCCGGCGGCGACGTCGAGGACCGCGCCGGCGAGCAGCCGACGGGAGCCTGGGCGGCGCTCCACGAGCGCGAGGTGTACGACGACGGTCTCACGACCGTGAGAGCGGTGCGGCG
>DATGNP010000105.1:0-5664 GCA_035306665.1 Trueperaceae bacterium | reverse complement strand
GCGGCGGCGATGAAGTCGTCGAACACGTTCTGCTTGCGCCCGAGCGTGCCCGCCTCGTGCCAGGCGTCGCCGTACTCGCCGCCGCCACGGAGGTTCGGCAGCGCGAAGACGCCGCCCGCCTCGAGCCACTGCGGCAGCGTCGCGACGAACTCGGGGATGCGGCTGATCCCGAAGCCGCCGTAGCCCGTCAGGAGCGTCGGGGCGTCGCCGCCGGGCTCCAGGCCCTTGCGGTGGACGACGAACATCGTGATCGTCGTGCTGTCCCGCGAGGCGTACGCGACCTGCTTGACCTCGACGGCGTCGGGGTCCACGGGCGCCTCCGGCTGCTCCCAGAGCTCGAACGTGCCCTCCGGGTCCCTGACGTCGAAGCGGTAGACGGCCGGTGGGTGGGCGAAGCTCGAGAACGTCACGAACGCCTCGTGCGAGCCCTCGTGGGCCGTCACCTCGGCGGACCCGAGCATCGGCAGCGGCACCGTGCCGACGCGCCTACCCGCGAGGTCGAAGACCTCGACCCGGTGCGAGGCCTGGTGCAGGTAGTTGACGACGACGTGGCCCTTGGCGAGGTAGGCGTGGTCGAGCGAAGCGTCCTCTCTCTCCGGCACCAGGTCGCGCCAGTTCGCCTCGCCAGGGTCGCTGGCGGGCGCGACGACCACGCGTCCGTTCGGCGCGCCCTTGTAGGTGGAGAGCACCAGCGTGTCACCGTCGGGGCCCGCCACGACCGTGCCCATCCCCAGACCCGGGGTGCCGCGACTGACCTCGACCTTCTCGGCGGCGCCGGTGCGCCTGAACGCCTCGAGGTCCAGCAGCCAGAGGTCGTTAGAGCGGGTGTCGACGAAGTAGCTGAGCAGGAGCCAGCGACCGTCGTGCGACAGGACTCCGCTCGGCCCCCACGTCGTGGCCAGCTCCTCGTCCTCCTCCCGCGTGAACTGGCGGAAGACCACGAGGTCGCCGTCGGGTCCGTCGGGCTCGCGGGCGTCGGCGGGACGGGCGTGGAACATCACGCGGCCGGTGTAGGCGTCCTGGGGGTCGGCGAGGTTCCAGTAGACGAAGCCCGAGCCGTCGGGCAGCCACTGCGGCGCCCTCACCTTGTTGGGGATCTCGAGGGGCAGCTTCGCGCCCGTGTCGACCTCGAGCAGCTCCAGCTTCGTGTTCTCGTCACCCGCCGTGTAGGTGCCGTAGGCGAGCTGGCGGCCGTCCGGGCTCGGGGAGAGCCACGTCACGGTCGTGAGGCCCGAGGGGTCGATCGCCTCGGGGTCGACGAGCAGACGCTCCTCGCCCCGGAGGCCTTCGCGCCAGTAGACCCTCGCCTGCTTCTGCTCTCCCTCCCTCCGGAAGTAGAAGTAGCGCCCGGCGCGTTCCACCGGCGCCGTGACCGTGCCGACCTGGAGCAGCGGCCTGAGCCGATCCTCCACCGCCGCGCGGCCGGGCAGGCCGTCGAGGACGGCACGCGTGTAGGCGTTCTGGGCATCTGTCCATGCCGCGACCTCGGGCGTGACGCGGCCCATCCGCGTGGGGTCCGAGACGTCGCCCTCGAGCCAGCGGTAGTCGTCGACGAGCTCATGCCCGTGCCAGACGTCGGTCACGGGTCGCTTGAGGGTGGTCGGGGGTCCAGCCGTTCGTGTCGTGCTCACCGGGAGAGCCTAACCCCGACCGCCGCCACCCTCCCGTCTCAGCCGCTGCTCCCCGCCCTGGCCATCAGCTCCTCGAGCTGGAAGGTGTGGCGCATCGGGTGCACGACGGCGTGCTCGAGCATCGACTCGATCGTCATGGGGGCGCCCCAGTTCGAGGTGTGGGCCTGGTCCTCCATGCGCGTCGGGGGCGCCTCGCGCAGCGCCTCGCGCCAGCGCGCCAGCACCGCCTCCATGAACTCGTCGGCGCGGGCGGCGATCTCGGAGACGTCGGGCGCGTCGGGCACCGCCGGGTCCGGGAGGCCGAGCTGGCGGCACGTCCACGTGAGGTAGCGCCCGGCGGCGCGCAGCACGTGGAGCAGCAGGTGCTCGGCGGAGAGGTAGTCGGTGTCGTCGGTCTCGGGCAGCGCGAGACCCGCCGCCACGAACCGCCGCCAGACCGGCACGAACGCGCGCAGCTCCCGCTCGTGGAGCGCCACGAGGGCGCGGGCGCCGCGGTAGGCGAAGTCGTCGGGGCCGGGGAGCCCGGCGACGTCGTCGACGAACCGCGGGGCGCCGCCCGCGGCGAGCCGCAGCCCGGGGTCGCGGGCGTGCTCGCCCGCGGCGATGACGCAGAAGTAGTTCCCGTCGGGGTCGGCGAGCACGACGTAGTCGTCGTCGGGCCGGTAGCGCCAGTCGACGCGGCTGGCGCCCAGGCCCACCAGGCGCTCGACCTCGGCCGCCTGGTCGTAGGCGTAGAGGTCCAGGTGGTGGCGACGCCGCTCGCTGGCGTCGGCCCTCACCTGCTGGAGCGCGAGCTGCACGCCGGTGCCGCGGCGCGGCTTCAGCAGCACCCAGTCGGGCGAGTCGCCGCCGCGCGGGCGGTAGTCGAGCGCTTCAGTCCAGAAGGCGACGGCGCGCGGCACGTCCCGCACGCCCCAGACGACCGAGCCGATCCTGATCATGGGCCATTATCCCGCCGCGCGGGACGGTGCTGGCCGGGTCGAGGCGCAGCCGTGGGCTCGGATGGTGCCGGGCCGCGCGGTCATGGGCTCCAGGTCCCCGGCAGGCATCGGCCTCAGCCCAGGACGAGCTCGCCGCAGCCGAGGGCCGCCGTGCGCTTGAGCACGTCGACGGTGCGCTCCGCGGCGGCCCGCGCCGCGCCCCTGACGGAGTAGCCGCGCAGGAGGCCGCCCACCAGCGTCGCGGTGAACAGGTCGCCGGTCCCCTTCGCGACGGTGGCGACGAGCTCGTGATCGATGAGGTGCGCCTCGTCCCGCGTGACGACCGCGACCCGCGTCCTTCCCGGCGGCGCCTCGGCCGGCGCGGCGCTGGTCACGACGACCCAGTCTAGGTTCGTTCGCAGCAGCTCGCGCGCCGCGGCGACGGTCTCCGCGAACGTGGTCACGGCGCGCCCCACGATCCGCTCGAACTCGAACGCGTTCGGCGCGATGCCGTGCGCCAGCGGCACGATCTCGTCGCGCAGCATGCCGGGCAGGTCGGGGTGCACGTACACGCCGACGTCGTGGTCGCCCATGACGGGGTCGACGACGAGCTGCAGGTGGGGGTGCTCGTGCAGCACGCGCCCCAGCCAGTCGACGAGCACGGCCGTCTGGTCCGGCGGGCCGAGGTAGCCGACGAGGACGGCGCGGGCGCGCTCGAGCACGCGGCGCCGCTCGACGTCGGCGAGGTACCCGGCGAACCACTCGGTGGGCACGGGGCCGCCGTGCAGCGTGTCGTAGTGCGGCACGTTCGAGAGCAGCACGGTCGGCACCGCCACGACGTTGAGGCCCAGCGCCTGGAGCGTGGGTACCGCGACGCTGTTCCCCACGCCGCCGTAGACGACCTGCGACTGGATCGAGACGACGTCGACGGGCAGGGGCGTCAGGGCGTCACGGTCCGGCCGCGGCGGCTCGTCCGGCGTCACCTCGTCCGGCGTCACCTCGGGGTACCGCCCCCTGGCCAGTAGTGGGAGTCGGGCAGGCCACGCGGGCCGAAGATCGCCTCGCCCACGCGGACGACCGTCGCGCCCTCGGCGATCGCCACCTCGAAGTCGCCCGACATGCCCATCGACAGCTCGTCGAACGACAGCCCGTCCGGCGCCTCCTGGCGCAGGCGGTCACGCAGCTCGCGCATCAGCCTGAAGCAGGCGCGCACGCGCTCCGTCTCGGCCGAGAACAGGGCAAGCGTCATGAGGCCCCGCACCCGCAGGGCCGTGTAGTTGGGCAGCTCCTTGACGAACCCCGGCACCTCCTCCGGCGCCAGCCCGAACTTGCTCGCCTCGCCCGAGCTGTTCACCTGCACGTAGACGTCGAGGCCACGTCCCTCCGCCTGCAGCCGGCGGTCGAGGACCTCCGCGACCTTGAGGCGGTCGAGCGCGTGGAACTCGTGCGCGAAGCGTGCCACGTACTTCGCCTTGTTCGTCTGCAGGTGCCCGATCACGGCCCAGCGGACGTCGGCGAGGTCCGAGAGGGCCTCGGCCTTCTCCCTGGCCTCCTGCACCTTGTTCTCGCCGAAGGTGCGCACGCCGGCGGCGTAGGCGGCCCGGAGGCGCTCGGGCGGCTGCGTCTTGCTGACCGGCAGCAGCCTGACCTCCGCGGGGTCGCGGCCGGCGCGGCGGCAGGCGGCGTCGATGCGCGCCCTGATGGCCGCCAGGTTCGCGACGAGGGCGTCTTCCTCGGTCCCCGTCCCGGGGACCGCGTCTATGAGGCTGTCCTTGGCTTGCGTCACCGCTCCCGAGCTTAGCCCTTGTAGACGCCGCGCCCCGGCCCCCGGGCATGCGGGCGGGCCGGGCTCCACCCCGGCCCGCCCCTGGGGTCACGCGGCGATCGCGGCCTCGAGCCGCTCCACGAGGCGGCGCTCGGCCGCGACGAGCCGCTCGGCCAGCGCGCCGATCGCCGTGAAGGCCGCCTCGGGCTCGTCGGCCGCGGCGGCGACGGCGACGACCTCCTCCCACAGCCGCGCGCTCGCTGCGGCCGCGCCGGCGGCGGCGTCCAGGTCGAGGGGCGTGGCCGCGTCGGCCTCGCGCAGGAACTCCGCGTAGAGCGGGCGCGTCGCGCCGGGGGAGCCGTACTGGGACGTGAAGCAGTCGACGACCCGTCCCATCGCGTGGCGGAAGGCCGCGGGCGCGCCGAAGCGGGCGCGCCAGCCCCGCTTGGTGCGGACGTCGGCCACCTCGGCGGCCCACTTCTCGATGCCGGAGAGGCCGAAGTTCACGTCGAACGCGTTGCCCAGCACGGGCCCGGTCATGTGGGCCACGGTCGTCGACACCGCCGAGCGCACGGCCGAGCGCACGGCCGTGGCGGTGTCCTTGGGACCGCCCTCGGGCACTGCGAAGGTCCGCACGGCGAACCGGCCCTTCTTGTGGAGCGACCAGGCCCGGCCCAGCTCGGCGGCGGAGGCTCGTTCGAGCGACTCGCCGCAGTCGTCGACGAGGTAGGCGTCGCCGTCCTTGCCAGCCACGACCACGTCGTACGGGTCGTACGCCTCCATCGGGTCCACGCCCTCGTGCCAGGGCAGGCCGGCCTTCCCGACGGTGAGGAGCGCGGGCGTTCCCGCCGACAGGAGGGCGTCGAGCTTCCCCAGCGCGGCGGGGGCCGCGGACGAGGTCCGGACCTGGAGCTCCAGGCCGAGGTTCTCGGCGACCTCCTCCGCCCACGGCCGCGGGTGGTGTTGCGTCACGAAGGTGAGCAGCGGGTGCGGCGCCTGCTTGTACTCGAACACCGCGTACATGAAGCCGATGCCGCCGCCGAGGCCGCAGGCCATGGCCTCCGAGAGCTCGACGCCGGCAGAGGCCAAGAGCCTCTGCACCAGTGCCGACTCCCTGTGAACGGCCGGCCCCCGCCGGGGTACGACGGGACCAGGCCGGGCTCGCGGCGCACCGGCCGTCTGGAGGTGGTGACGCGGTGTGCTGTGCTGTAGGTCTCGCCCGTGCGCTCCATGCGCTCGCGCACGCGCAGCTTGAGTGACCGCTGCTTGGTCATCGCAGGCCCATCCCACGGCGCCGTGCTCGCCCGCGCCTCGCCCCGGCAGCCGCGTACGGGTGCTGGGTGTCTGA
>DATGNP010000104.1:0-3911 GCA_035306665.1 Trueperaceae bacterium | reverse complement strand
AACGTCGCCCGCTACCTCGCTGCCGGCGAGGTCGTGCGCGAGATCGTCGTGAAGGGGCGGATGGTCAGCTTCGTGGTCAAGGGCTGAGCCCCTGGAACCTGGCGCCGGC
The DNA here is from genome assembly GCA_035306665.1 of Trueperaceae bacterium. Lineage (GTDB taxonomy): Bacteria > Deinococcota > Deinococci > Deinococcales > Trueperaceae > DASRWD01. The sequence goes on along the minus strand of DATGNP010000104.1, from coordinate 3,802 downwards.
GGCGGCCCCCGGGAGCGTCCGGGGGCCGCCGCCCCTCGCCGCGACGCCGGGCGAGAGCGCCCCGGCGCCGCCGCCCACGTCGGCCGCCGCCTAGGCGTTCACTGCGGCGCCAGCAGCACGACCTCGCGCAGCGTGGCGAGCTCCACGGCGGGGCGCACGACGAAGGTGCGCCTGAGCTCGTTGGGGTCGGGCGGCAGGACCTCCTCGACGACGCCTACGAGCACGCCGAGCGGGAACAGCCCGCCGCGGCTCGAGGTCTCGACGAGGTCGCCGACCTCGACGGGCGTCACCTCGAGGAAGCCCGTGACCCGCAGCCTGTCGGCCACGTCGCCCACCAGGACGCCCTGGCCGCCCTTGCCGCGCACGGTCACGCCCACGCGCGACTGCGGGTCGACGACGGTGCGGACGACCGCCGACGTCGGTCCCACGTCGGTGACGATGCCCACCAGGCCGGCGGGCACCGTCACGGGCATGTTCACCATGACGCCGTCCTCGGCGCCGCGCCCGACGATCAGCCGCGCCAGCTCCGCGCCCACGGTCCCGCCCACGACGGGGGCCGTGGTCACCACGCCCGGCGACTGGGACCGCCTGACCTCGAGCACCTGCTCGAGGCGCTGCACCTCGAGCTCGAGGAAGCGCGCCTCCTGACGGGCCGCGGCCAGCTCGTCCTCGAGCCTCTCGACCTCGGCCCTGAGGTCGCGTCTGTCGACGACGCTGTCGACCGTGAGCCTGAGGTTCGTGCCGGCGCGGTGCAGCAGGTCGTGGGGCAGGGCGACCGCCGCCGAGTACTCGAACGGCACGCGGCCCACCACGGCCATCAGCGCGATCGTCACCAGCCCCAGCGCCAGGAAGGCGTACCAGGCCCTGAGCAGGCTAGACAAGTGGGACCCCCAGCCGCCGGGCCGCCTCGACGACGGTGGGCAGGCTCAGCCCCACGACGTTCGTGTAGCAGCCCTCTATGCCCGCCACGAGGGCCGCGCCGCGGCCCTGGATCGCGTACCCGCCGGCCTTGTCGACGCCCTCGCCCGACGCCACGTACCAGGCGACCTCGTCATCGCCGAGCCGCCGGAAGGTCACGCGGGTGCGCACGACCTCCGCCTCGACGCGGTCCCCGAGGCGCAGCACGTGCCCGGTGTAGACGTCGTGCGTGCGACCGGAGAGCCGGCGCAGGTAGTCGGCGTTCGCCTCGGGGGTCGGAGGCTTGTTGATGACCTCGCCCGCCACGACGACTGTCGTGTCGGCGGCCAGCACGAGGTCCCCGGGGCGCCGGTCGCTCACGGCCCGGGCCTTGGCGGCGGCGAGGCGGGCGACGAGCTCGGCCGGCCCCTCGCCGGCCAGCACCGACTCGTCGACGTCGGCCGGCTCGACCGCGAACCTGACCCCGAGGCTGGCGAGGAGCTCGCGCCGCCGTGGCGATGCGCTGGCCAACACGAGTCCCCTCACACGGCCCAGTCTACCCAGGCGGGGTGGGCGGTTAGACTGCCGGCCGGGATGGACCTCTCCTCCACCGACGACGGGCTCAAGCGCGCCGCCGCCGAGGCGGCCGTCGCGCTCGTAGAGGACGGCATGACCCTGGGCCTCGGCACCGGGAGCACGGCCAGGTGGTTCGTCGCCGGCGTGGCGGCGCGGCTGAGGGAAGGCACCCTGGCCCGCGTGCGCGGCGTGCCGACCTCCGAGGCGACGGCCCGGCAGGCGCGCGAGGAGGGCATCGAGCTCGTCGAGCTCCCGGCCGCCGGCGTCGACCTCGCCGTGGACGGCATGGACGAGCTCGCCCCCTCCCTCGACGCGATCAAGGGCCTGGGAGGCGCGCTGCTCCGCGAGAAGGTCGTGGCCGCCTCGGCGCGTCGCTTCGTGCTCGTCGGCGACGAGTCGAAGCTCGTGAGCCGGCTCGGCGAGAAGGCGCCCGTGCCCGTCGAGGTCGTGCCCTTCGGGCTGGCGCGGACGGTGGCCCTGCTCGCGGGCCTGGGGGCGGACGCCCGCCTGCGGCCGGGCGACGGGCGCCCGTTCGTGACCGACAACGGCAACCACGTCGTCGACTGCCGCTTCGCCGGCCCCTTCGACCCCGAGGAGCTGCAGGCCGAGCTCGCGGCGCTGCCCGGGGTCGTGGAGCACGGGCTCTTCCTGGGCATGGCCGACCTGGCCTTCGTCGCCGGCGCCGGCGGCGTGAGGCGCCTGGAGGCGAGAGGGTGATCGTCGCCGTCGGGCTCGACCTCATCGAGATCAGGCGCATCAGGCGCGCCGCCGAGCGCCACCCCGAGCGCTTCATCGCGCGCTGCTTCCACCCGGAGGAGCTGGCGGAGCTGGCGGGCAGGGCCGACGTCTACCCCGGCCTGGCGGTGCGCTTCGCGGCCAAGGAGGCGTTCGCGAAGGTGTGGCCCACGTCCCTGGGCTGGCGCGACGTGTGGGTCGTCAAGGACGGCCCCAGGCCGGTGCTGAGGGCCAGCCCTGGCCTCGCCAGGGCGATGGAGGACGAGGGGCTAGTCGCGCACGTCTCGCTCTCCCACGCCGACGACCACGCCGCCGCCGTCGTCGTCCTCGAGCGCCGCGACCCCCCGGAGCGGGTCGAGGAGGGCCGTACGTGAGCGGCGCCCCTACCGACCGCGTCGTGGCCTACACCGACGGGTCGTGCGACACCGGCACGGGCCGCGGCGGCTGGGCGTACCTCCTCGTCGCCGGCTGCCACCGGCGCAGCGCCTCCGGCTTCGAGCCCGGCACGACGAACAACCGCATGGAGCTCACGGCCGCCGTGCGCGCCCTCGAGGCGCTGAACCGTCCCTGCCGCGTCACGCTCGTGACCGACAGCGAGTACCTGAAGAAGGCGTTCACCGACGGTTGGCTCGAGCGCTGGCAGCGGAACGGCTGGCGCACGGCCTCACGGCAGCCGGTGAAGAACCGCGACCTGTGGGAGCGCCTGCTGGAGCTGACGTCCCGCCACGAGGTCGAGTGGGCCTGGACCCGCGGCCACGCCGGTCACCCGGAGAACGAGCTCGTCGACAGCCTGGCGCTGGAGGCGCGCCGTACCGGGCGCGGCACCGAGTCCACCACCAAGGCGGCGCAGCCGACCTAGCCAGCCCGCCCGCGGGCCTCGCGCCGTTGCCGAACCGCCGTTCCCGGGCCGCCGTTCCCTAGCCGTCGGCGTCGACGCCCTCCGCGGACGACCTAGCCCGCCAGCTCGGCCAGGAAGCGCCTCAGGACCTCCAGGCCCACGGGCAGCGAGGCGGCGTCGACCCACTCGCCGAGCGTGTGCGCCCCGCCTCCCCTGTAGGCGCCGAGCGCGATCGCGCTGATCCCCGCCGCCATCGCGGCGTTCGCGTCGGTGCTGGCGGGCGCCAGGACGGCCCGCTCGCCCAATGCCTGCAGCGCGCGCTGGGCGGCCGCGACCAGGAAGCCGTCGTCGCTGGCGCCGGCCGGCCGCGCGCCCACGCGGGTCACGCCCAGGGCGCAGCCGGAGGCCTCCGCCACGGCCTCGACCTCCGCCGCGCACGCCTCCCACAGCAGCTCGAGGGTGCGCTGGTCGATGCTGCGCAGGTCGAGGGCGAAGCCCGCCTCAGCGGCGATCGAGTTCACGCTCGTGCCGCCCCACACGAGGCCCACGTTCAGGCTCGAGCGCGGTTCGCGCGGCACGGGGAGCGCGGCGAGCCTGGCGATGGCCTGGCCGACGGCGTGCACCGCGCTGGGGCTCGGGTAGTCGCCCCACGAGTGGCCGCCTGCCGCCGTCATCACGACCTCGTGCCGCAGCGAGCCGACGCCCTGGTGGCACACCGAGCCGAGGTGGCCGTCGAAGGCGACGAAGTGGTCGATC
>DATGNP010000103.1:0-3382 GCA_035306665.1 Trueperaceae bacterium | reverse complement strand
CGGCGCGTCTGACGCCGTCGGCGTCTCCCCTGCCGGCCGCCTGCCCGACGCGCACGCTCGTGGCGATGCCCACGCCGAGCGGCACCATGAACGACATCGAGGCCGTCTGCATCGCGATCTGGTGACCCGCCAGCGGTCCCTCGCCGAAGAAGCCCATCACCAGCGCCGTGCCGGTGAACAGGCTGACCTCGAACCCGAGCGTGAGGCTGATCGGCCAGCCGAGGGCGAGGAGCTCCCGTACCACGCGTCCCTCGACGCGCCACCCCCGGAACACCCGCAGGGAGCGGTACCCGCGGCTGATCGTGAAGGCGGCGGCCACGGCCATCGCCAGGTACGTGACGGAGGTGGCGACGCCGGCGCCGGCCACGCCGAGCCGGGGCAGGCCGAGGCGGCCGAAGATCAGGACCTCGTTGAGGGCGGCGTTGAGCGCCACGCCCAGCAGGGCGATGACCATCACCGGCCGCGTCTGCCCGTTGCCCTCGAGGAAGCCCCGCAGGGCGACGAAGGCGAGGGCGCCGAACACGCCGGGCGCGACCGCCCGCAGGTACTCGTTCGCGCCCACCAGGACCGCCGCGTCCTGCCCCAGCCTGCCCAGGACGGGGGCGAGGTTCGCGACCACGAGGCTGAGGGGCACGGCGATCGCGACCGCGAGCACCAGGCCGTGGCGCAGCGCGCGCGCTGCCACCTCGTGGCGGCCGCCACCGACGGCCTGCGCCACGACGGGGCTGACGGAGAGCAGCAGCGCCATCGCCAGCAGGTAGGCGAAGTTGAACGCTACGGCGCCGAGGGCGAGGCCGGCCAGCGGGCCCGCCCCCAGCCGCCCCACCATGACGGTGTCGATGAAGCTCATGCCGTTCTGCGCGAGCTGGGCCAGCACCAGTGGGCCCGCGACCGTCAGCAGCGCGACGAGCTCGCGTACGACCCGATGAGGCATCCGCACACGATACCCGCGGCCAAGCGGTTGGTAGCATCGCGGCATGCGTGTACTGGTCGCGGCGCTGCTCGTCGCCGTCCTCGTCCTCGGCGGTCTCTACGCCTTCGGGCTCCCGCCCTTCGGTCCACGGGAGCCGGCCCCGCCCCCGGTGCCCGCGATCTTCCCCGTCATCGAGTCGGGCGACGCGGCGCAGGTCGCAGCCGCGATCGCGGGGGGCGCCGACGTGCACGCGCGCAACGAGGCCGGGCTCACGCCCCTGATGGCCGCGGTGGTGTCGAACGCCCCCACCCAGGTGACCGAGGAGCTGATGGCCGCCGGCGCCGACGTGAACCAGCAGGCCGCGAACGGCGTCACCGCCCTCATGCTCGCGGCCTCGCAGGGCACGCCAGCCCAGGTCGTCTACCTGCTGAACGCCGGCGCCGACCCGACGGTCAGGGACGCCGAGGGGCGCACCGCCGCCGACCACGCCGCCCAGAACCCGGCGGTGCGGACCTCGGGCGCCTACGTGCGCCTCGTGGAGCTGAAGGACGCCGAGTTCGTGCGCGGGTGGCCGAGCGCCTACGTCGTGCCCGTGGAGGGCGCCACGATCTCCTCGCGCCGCAACCACCTGCCGGGCGCGCCGCGCGCCTACCGCAACGGCGTGCACGAGGGCTTCGACTTCTACGCCGGCACTGTCAGCGTGCCCATCGACTACGGCACGCCGATCCGCGCCGTCGCCGACGGTGTCGTGATCCGCGCCGACCACGACTACGTGGAGCACACGATCGCGGAGTACGAGGCCATTATCGCCGACGCCACCGCCGCGCTCGACACCCCTCCCGAGCTGCTCGACGAGCTGCGCGGCCGGCAGGTGTGGATCCGGCACGCCGGCGGCTTCATCACCCGCTACGCGCACCTCGCGACGATCGCCGAGCCGGTCGTCGTGGGCGCCCGCGTGAGGCAGGGCGACATCATCGCGACCACCGGCAACTCCGGGACGCTCGAGGCGGCGCAGGGCACGCGCGACGACCCGCACCCGCACGTCGAGGTGTGGCGCGGCGAGGAGACGTTCCTCGGCGCCGCGATGGAGCCGGAGGCGATCTGGTCCTTGGCCGCCCAGGTCTTCGGCGCCTCGGCGCTGCCGCCGTTCCACGACTGACGGCTTCCGGCGGCCTAGGGGTCCGGCGAGGCCGGCGAGGTCACCTCACCAGGGCAGGTTGAAGCCGGCGTGGTTCTCGTTGCGGTAGTACTCCTCGATCTCCCGCGGGATGCCCGACACGTCGTCGACGACCTTGAACAGGTGCAGGTCGTTCTCGGAGATAGTGCCTGACCGCAGCAGCGTGCCCTGGAACCACTGGACCAGCCCGCGCCAGTACTCGACGCCGACGAAGAACACCGGGAAGGGCTTGATCTTCTTCGTCTGGATCAGCGTCAGCGCCTCCATGACCTCGTCGAGGGTGCCGAAGCCGCCGGGGTAGGCGACGAACGCCGTCGAGTACTTCACGAGCATGACCTTGCGCACGAAGAAGTACTTGAAGTCCAGGGACAGCGACTGGTAGGGGTTCGGCGCCTGCTCGTGCGGCAGGTCGATGTTCAGGCCGATGCTCTGGCCCCCGCCCTCGAGCGCGCCGCGGTTCGCGGCCTCCATGATGCCCGGGCCGCCCCCGGTGAGGACCGCGTAGCCGGCCTGGGCGAGCTCGCGGGCCAGCTCCCGCGCCGAGGCGTAGATCGGCGAGTCCTCCTTGACGCGCGCCGACCCGAACAGGGTCACGGCCTTGTTCACGCCGGCGAGCTCCTCGAAGCCCTGCACGAACTCCCCCATGATGCGGAACATCCGCCACGAGTCCTCCGCCAGCGCGTCGATGACGTACTGCTTCTCGATGCCCTGCATGCGCCGCAGGTTATCAGCCGCGCGCGTCCCGTCCCTCAGCCGCGGAGCTCCACGACGGTGACGCCGTGACCGCCCTCGTACGGCGGGGCGTCGGCGAAGCCCTTGACGGTCCTGGTGCCCCTGAGCTCCTGCCTGATCGCGTCGCGCAGCGCGCCCGTCCCCTTGCCGTGGAGGATGCGGACGGTGTCGACGCCGAGGGCCCGCGCCTCGGCGATGTGGTCCCGCACGGCCTCGAGCGCCTCCTCGACCCTGGCGCCGCGCACGTCGAGCTCGCGCTCGAAGGCCGACGGCCCGGCCGCCGCGCCTCCCCGGCGCGGCGCCGCCGGCGGCTCCTCGACGACCGGCCGCGCGTCCCGCTTGGGCACCTCCACCTTCACCAGGCCGAGCTGGACGAGCACGTCGTCGCCGCGGTCCGCGACGACCTGGCCGCGGGCGCCGTAGGCGGGCACCTCGACGACGGCCCCAGGGCGCCACGGGTCCGGCTCCTCCGCCGCGGTCGGCGGCCGCTCCTCGCGGCGGGCGCGCTGGGAGGCCTGCCGGGCGGCGCGCCTGAGCTCCTGGAGCTCCTGCAGCGCCCG
>DATGNP010000102.1:0-2895 GCA_035306665.1 Trueperaceae bacterium | reverse complement strand
CGACGACGAGGTTGATGATCACGAACTGGAGGGCGAACACGAGCATCAGGCCCTGGATGACCGGGTAGTCCCGGGCGTCGATCGACTGGATCAGCAGCCACCCGAGGCCGGGGAAGTTGAAGACGGTCTCGACGATGACGGCGCCCGAGAGGAGGAAGCCGAACTGCAGGCCCACGATGGTCAGCACCGGGATGAGGGCGTTGCGCAGCGCGTGCTTGTTGATCACGGCGCGGCGGGGCAGGCCCTTCGCGTAGGCGGTGCGGATGTAGTCGTTGCCCAGGGTCTCCAGCAGGCTGGAGCGCGCGAAGCGCGCGATCGTCCCGAGGCTGCCCGCCGCCAGGGTCAGGGCCGGCAGCACGATCCCGGCAGGCGTGACGCTGCCCGCGACCGGCAGCACGCGCCAGTTGACCGCGAAGAGGTAGATGAGCAGGATGCCGAGGAAGAACGAGGGCGTGCTGATGCCGAGGATCGACAGCGAGGTGATGCCGAGGTCCAGCGGCGAGCTGCGCCGCAGTGCGGCGGCGACGCCCAGGGCGACGCCCACGACCGTGGCCAGGACGCCGGCTAGCGCGCCCAGCACCAGCGTCGGCCTGAGGTGACGCAGCATGACCTCGCCCACCGGCCGGTTGGCGCGGAACGACGTGCCCAGGTTGCCCCGCGCGAGCTCGGCGGTGAACCTCACGAACTGCTCCGGCAGGCTCCTGTCGAGCCCGAACCGCTCGCGGACCGCCTCGACGACGGAGATGTCCGAGTCCACGCCGGCGTAGAGCCGCGCCGGGTCGCCGGGCAGCGCCCGCACGAAGAAGAAGATGAGGACGACGACGCCCAGGACGGTGGGCGCCGCCTGGACGAGCCGCTTGGCGACGTACTTCAGCATCCCGCGACCTGGTCGGTCCTAAGGCCCCGAGGGGCAGGCGTGAGCGCGCCCGCCCCTCGAGGGCCCGTAGCTCACTCGAACCGCGCCCCTCGGGCGTCGATGGTGTTGTCCGGCGCCGGCGCGATCCCGGTCACGTTCGCCGCGCGGCCGGCGATCGCGTCCGGGCTGACGAGGAACACCCACGGCGCCTCCTCCCAGATGATCGCCTGGGCCTCGGCGTAGGCGGCCTGACGCGTGGCGGGGTCGGCGCTCGCGCGGCCCGCCGCGACGAGCTCCTCGACGCGGTCGTTCTGGTAGAAGCTCCAGTTGTTCGAGGCGGGCGGGAACGACTGGCGCGTGAAAGAGACCGTCAGCGCCAGGTCGGCGTCCCCGGTGGAGGCGCTCGCGCCCACCAGGGCGGCCTCCGTCGGGTTCTCCTCGACGGGCAGGAAGATCTGGTCGACGAGGGCGCCGCGCTCCTTCTGGTCGAGGGTCATGCGGACCCCGACCTGGGAGAACATCTGCTGGAGGACCTGGCCGTCCAACCGGTACTCGTCGCCGGTGAAGGTCAGCACGGTGACGTCGAAGCCGTCGGGGTAGCCGGCCTCGGCCAGCAGCTGGCGGGCGCGCTCGGGGTCGTAGTCGTAGGCCGGCTGCTCGGCGTGGCCGAAGGTCGAGGCCGGGATCGGAGCGGTCATGACCGTGGCGTAGCCGCTGTACGCGACGTTCGCGAGCACCTGTTTGTCGACGGCGTGGTTCAGCGCCTGGCGGACCCGCACGTCGGTGAAGGGCTCCTTGGTCGTGTTGAGCTGGAGGATGCGCAGGAAGTTCGTGGGCGCCGTGAGCACCTCGAGGTTCGACTGCCCCTCGATGCTGGGCACGAGCTGCGGAGGCAGCCCCTCGATGTAGTGCACCTCGCCGCTCTGCAGCATGGCCACGCGCGTGGCGGCGTTGTTCACGACTACGAACTCGAGGCGCTCGACCTGCGCGGGCTCGCCCCAGTAGTCGGGGTTGCGCTCTACGATCACGTTCTGGCCCTCGGTCCACGACACGAAGCGGAAAGGCCCCGTGCCCACGGGATGGCGCGTGATGTCGGAGCCGAACTCCCTCACCGAGGTCGGGCTGGCGATGCGCGCGTTGCTGGTGGCGAGGAGGAAGACGAACGCGCCGTTGGGCTCGGACAGGTGGATGTTCACGGTGAGGTCGTCGACGACCTCGACGCTCTCCATGGCGGCCAGCTGGCCGCGAGCGCGGGCCGCGACGCTGCTCTCGTCCATCACCCAGTCGTAGTAGTCCTTCACCGCCTGGGCGTCGAACGGCGTGCCGTCATGGAACGTGACGCCCTCGCGCAGGTGGAAGGTGTAGACGGTGGCGTCCTCGTTGGCCTCCCACGACTCGGCCAGCTCGTTGACGAGCTCGCCGTCCTGGAAGCCGACGAGCCCCTCGAACATCGTGCGGATGACGGTCGCGTCCGGCAGGCCGGTGGCCTCGCCGGGGGCGAGCGAGTTCTGGGCGAGGGAGGTGGCGATCCTGATCGTGTCGCCTTGAGCGGCGGCGACGCCGGCGACGACCAAGGCGAGGACGGCGAGGGTGCGACCGAGGAACCTCATCATCTGCTGCCTCCTGTGGCGAGCGAGTGGGTCGACAGTGGCTGTCGGCCGCGGCGCGGGTCGGCCGCGCCGGTGCTAGCGGACATGGTAGGCGTCGGGGCGCACGTGGTGGAGCGACGGGAGCGACGCGCGTACCGCGTCTACGCGCTCCAGGTCAACGCTGCCCAGGGTGAAGCCCTCCACGTCGGGGGCGCAGGCCACCACCGTCCCCCAAGGGTCGACGAGCAGGGACCGGCCGTAGGCCTCGAACGAGGTGCCGCCGTTGCCGATGGTCGCCGGCGCGACCATGTAGACGCCGTTCTCGATGGCGCGGCTGCGGATGAGGACCTCCCAGTGGTCGCGCCCGGTCCGCTCGGCGAAGTTCGACGGCGCGAAGATCAGCGTGGCGCCGGCCTGCGCCAGCACACGGTAGAGCTCGGGGAAGCGCAG
>DATGNP010000101.1:0-9652 GCA_035306665.1 Trueperaceae bacterium | reverse complement strand
ACCGTGATCGGGTCGGACGGCCAGGTGAAGGAGTGCGTCTGGGAGGCCGCCGGGCGGGCGCGCGAGGCCGGCATGAAGATCGCAGTGTGCACGGGCAGGCCTGCGTTCGGCTTCGCCCAGAAGGTCGCCGAGCGCCTCGGTCCCGACAACCCGCACGTCTTCCAGTCGGGGGCGCACGTCGGCTACCCCGACGGCCGCACGATCCTGGTCACGGCCCTGCGCGAGGCCGACGTCAGGTCCCTGATCGCCACCGCCCGCGACCACGGCGCCGTCCTCGAGCTCTACACCCCGAGCGAGCTGTTCGTGGAGCGGCGCACGCCCCTGTCCGAGCGCCACGCCAAGCTCCTCGGCGCGACGGCGATCGTCAGGGACCTCGAGGACGTCGCCGCCGTCGAGCCAGTCGTCAGGGCGCAGTGGGTCGCCCCCTTCGGGGAGCACGAGCCGCTCGTCGCCGCGACCCCCGAGGGCGTCAGGGCCGCCACGGCGACGAGCCCGGCGCTGCCCGGCATCGCGTTCGTGAACCTCACGCGCGCCGGCACCTCGAAGGCCAGCGCCGTCGAGGAGCTCGCCAAGCACCTGCGCGTGCCGCTGAAGGACATCCTGGCCGTCGGCGACAGCGACAACGACGTGCCGATGCTCGACGTCGTCGGCCACCCCCGCGTGATGGCCAACGGCTCCCCGGCCGTGATCGCGCGCTACGGCCGCGTCGTCCCCTCGGTCGAGGAGTGCGGCGCCGCCGAGGCGCTCGACGAGGCGCTGAGCCTGCCCATCGCCTGAGACGGGCCCCGGGGCCCGGCACGACGCGTCGTAGACTGCCCCTCATGACGCATACCCCCATCGCGGAGCTCGCCGCGCACGTCGGCGCCGAGGTCGTCGTCGCGGGCTGGGTGACGGGCGTGAGGTCGAGCGGGAAGATCGCGTTCCTGCAGCTCAGGGACGGCAGCGGGTTCGTGCAGGGCGTCGTGGTCAGGAGCGAGGTCGCCGCGGAGGTCTTCGACCGCGCCAAGGGCCTGACGCAGGAGTCGAGCGTGGTCGTCACCGGCCTCGTGCGCGCCGACGAGCGCGCCCCCAGCGGCGTGGAGCTGGGCCTGACGCACGTCGAGCTGGTCGCGCCCGGCAACGACTACCCGATCACGCCCAAGGAGCACGGCGTCGACTTCCTCTTCGAGCACAGGCACCTCTACCTGCGGCACCGCGGTCCGTGGGCCGTGATGCGCGTCCGCGACCTCGTCGAGCGCGCTGTGCACGACTTCTTCGGCGAGCGCGGCTTCGTCAGGTTCGACGCGCCGTTCTTCATGCCCACCGCGGTCGAGGGCACGACGAACCTGTTCGAGATCGACCTCTTCGACGAGGACAAGGCCTACCTCTCGCAGTCGGGCCAGCTCTACGCCGAGGCCGGCGCGATGGCGCTCGGCAAGGTCTACACCTTCGGCCCCACGTTCCGGGCCGAGAAGAGCAAGACGCGGCGTCACCTCCTCGAGTTCTGGATGATCGAGCCCGAGGTCGCGTTCCTCGACCACGAGGGCAACATGCGCCTGCAGGAGGAGCTCGTCGCCTACCTCGTCGGCCGGGTCCTCGACGAGCGCGCCGACGAGCTGGAGATGCTGGGTCGCGACCCGGCGCGGCTGCGCCCGGCGGCAGAGGGCGGCTACGAGCGGATCACCTACGACGAGGCCCTGGCGTACCTGGCCGAGCGCGGCGAGAGGCTCGAGTGGGGCGACGACTTCGGGGCGCCCCACGAGACGATGCTCGGCGAGCGGTCGGACAAGCCCGTCTTCGTCGAGCGCTGGCCGACGGCGGCGAAGGCGTTCTACATGGAGCCCGTGCCCGGCGACCCGACGCGGGTCCTAGCCTCCGACCTGATCCTCCCCGAGGGCTACGGCGAGCTGATCGGCGGCTCGCAGCGCATCCACGACCTGGCGCTCCTCGAGCAGCGCATCGCCGAGCACGGCCTCCCGCGCGAGGCGTTCGAGTGGTACCTCGACCTCAGGCGGCACGGCTCCGTGCCCCACTCCGGGTTCGGGCTGGGGCTGGAGCGCCTGCTGACGTGGCTCGTCGGCGGTCACCACCTGCGCGAGGTGATCCCGTTCCCGCGCATGCTCACGCGCATGTACCCCTGAGGACCGCGGAGCGCACCGGCGTCGTCCCGGCGCTCCTCGCGGGAGCTCCCGCCGGCGGGCGGGGCCGCGGGAGCGTCCCGAGGCGCCCCGCGGCGCCCGTCAGAGCGCCGACGGCACCGCCACGTGGCCCAGGAGCGTCTCGGCGGGCGCGCCGTGCCTCAGGAACACGACGGCCTGGGCGCCCGCCAGCTCGGCGGTGCCTTGGATGGCCCGCTGGATCGCCCGCTCCTGGGCGACGCTGACGCCCAGGTCGGGCGGCGGGCGCAGGTCGACGACGGCCACGCTGCGGCGCTCGATCGTCTCCATGAAGGCTCTGGGCGCGGGCAGCGCCTCGGGCCAGACGCCCTCGGCGAGCAGGGCCTCGCGCAGCGCCGCCATCACGGCCGTGAGCCGGGCGGAGGCTCCGGGCGGCGACTGCACGCGCTCGGAGCGCTGCCACTCGAGGCCGGTGGCGTCGACGAGGACGAGGCGCACGTCGCTGGCCAAGAGCCGCTCGTCAGGGTTCGCGAGCTCCACGGTGGGCGGCGGGGGCACCTGGGGCGGCCGCGTGGTCACGAACAGGACCAGCGCGGTGGCGCACGCCAGGGCCGCGACCATCACGTGCGGCGTGAGCGCCGCGGCGGCCAGCTTGCGCCCGAGCGCGGGCCTCACCGGCCCCCTCGCGCCAGCTCCTGCGCCAGCAGGTCGGCCACCGCCTCGGCCAGGTGGAGCGGGAGCTCGGCCGAGGCCAGGTCCTCGGGCGCGAACTCGAACAGGACGCCCCTGCCGGCCGCCCCGCCCAGGACCTGCAGCGGCGCCGCGGCGACCTCCCCGGCGCGGTAGTCGCCGAGCGTGAACAGCCTGGCGCCGAGCCCGTCGGCGTACTCGCGGCCGGCGGCGAGGTCGGGGACGAGGCCGAGGAGCAGCTCGCGCCGCAGCCTGTCGGTCTCGTCGGCGGCGGCCTCGGAGGCGTTCTGCCTGATCGCCGTCTCGAGGCTGGCGACGTCGGACGCCTCGCCCAGGAAGTAGGCGTTGTAGGTCCCGGGCGACAGCTGCGCGGCGTGCAGGGAGAGGAACAGGTCGGCGCCGATGCCGGCGCTCGAGCGCGTGGCGACGGGCACGGAGAAGTCGCCGTCGCGGGTGAGCGCGACCTCGAAGCCGCGCTGTCGCAGGGCGCCCGCCAGCCTCTCCGCGGCCGCCATGGTCAGGCTGCTCTCGCTGCCCGCCGGCCCCACGATGCCGGTGTCCTGCCCGCCGTGCCCGGCGTCGATGACGACCTTCATGCCAGCGGCGAGGGGCCTCTCCCCCGCCGCGCCCAGGGCGATCACGAGCCGGAAGCCACGGCCGGCGGGGACCTGGTAGACCTCGTAGGTGGCGTCCTCCTCGAGCTGGACGCGCACGTCGGTGCCGCCGCCGGCCGCCACGGCGCTGGCGACGACGAAGCGCTCCCCCTCGACGGGGTCGAGCCTCACCTCGAGGTCGGTGCGCTCGAAGTGCACCTGCAGGGTGCGCACCGGCGCGTTCAGGTAGGTGCTGTACCTGACCGGCGCGCTGACGTCGAGCTCGATGCGCTCGGGGTTCGCGAGCCGGCGCATGCCCGTGAGGCGCGCCCGCGGCTGGACGACGAGGACCGCGTTCTGGCCCTGGAGGAACGTCACGCTCGCTCCCAGGGCCTCGGACACCTGCTTGACGGGCAGGTAGACGTCGGAGCCGGAGACGACGGCTGCCGGGCCGTCGACGGGCGTGCCGTCGAGCCGGATCGCGCCCGGCAGCGACGTCGCCTCCTGCGGCGAGGGCGCGACGAGCACCTGGAGGAAGCGGCCGCCGGCGTCGAGCACGACGACCCCGCGCGCGAGGTCGATCGCGGGCGTGGCGCCGAGGGCCGCGGCCAGGGGCGCGGCCGGGGCGTAACTGGCGCCGCTCACGAGCGCCGTGGTGTTGCCCGCCACCTCCCGGCCGTTGACGATCAGGAGCGGCTGCGCCCACGCCGCCTGCAGGGCGGACGCGACGGCGAGGAGCGGGAGGAGCGCGAGGGCGCGGCGCACGGGCCTCATCCGTCGTACGAGCCCTTCAGCGCGCGCTCCATCTCGCGCTTGGCGTCGCGGGCGGCGGCGTCGCGGCGCTTGTCGTGGAGCTTCTTGCCGCGCCCGACGGCGATGTCGAGCTTCGCCCAGCCGTCCTTGAAGTAGAGCCTCAGCGGTACGATCGTCAGGCCCTTGCGGCTGACGGCCCTCTCGAGCTCGTCGATCTCCTTGCGCTTCAGGAGCAGGCGCCGGGGCCGCGTGGGGACGTGGTTGTTGTAGCTCGCGTCCTTGTACGGCGGGATGTTCATGCCCTCGACGAACACCTCGCCGTTCCTCACGACCGCGTACGCCTCGGCGATCGAGCCGCCGCCCTGGCGCAGCGACTTGACCTCGCTGCCCGTCAGCTCGATGCCGGCGGTGTAGCGCTCGAGGAGCTCGAACTCGTGTGACGCGCGCCTGTTGACGAGCATGCCGACAGCGATGTTACCCCCCGTGGCCGCGTCACTCGAGGAGCTCCCCGACGTCCACCGGGTCGACGTCGACGGCCACGCGGGCGCCGGGGAGGCGGTCGGGGACGGCGGCCAGCAGGCCCTCGAGGCGCGCCTCGTCCCAGGCCCTGATCAGCAGCTGGAACGTGTAGCGGCCCTTGACTCGCGCCACCGGCGCCGCCTCGGGGCCCAGCACCTCGTCGTCGCGGGCGCCGGCCACCCGCAGCCTGTCCGCGACGGCGTGGGCGGCCGCGTGGGCCCCGGAGCGGTCGCGCGCCGTGACCTGCACCTTGGCCAGCGTCGTGAAGGGCGGGTAGCCGAAGCGGCGCCGCCTCTCGAGCTGGGCCGCGAGCAGCGCCTCCACGGCGACGTCGGGCGCCGCGGACGCGACCGCCCGGAGCGCCGGCGCGCCCGGCGCGAACGTCTGCACGAGCAGCAGCGGACGGCGGCCCGTCGCGAGCTCGGCGACCTGGAGGAGCATGCGCAGGGCCTCGTGCTCGGCGCGGAAGTCGGCCAGGGCGAGGTGGACGTCGAACAGCGTGACGGCCACGAGCGAGAGCTCGGGCAGCGGGGCCAGGCGCAGCACGGCCGTCGTGCCCACGATCACGCCCGGCTCGCCGGCGTAGAGCGGGCTCAGGTCGTCGCGCCTGTCGGCGTCGAAGCGGAAACCGGGGAACCCTGGTGCGGCGCGCTCGAGCTGCGAGAGTACCCACTGCGTGCCGGCGCCCTTGAGCGCCCCCAGCTCCAGGTGGCCGCACTGCGGGCACGCTTGCGGCAGCGGCTGGTCGTGGCCGCACTGGTGGCACCGCAGCCGACCCTCGTCCCGGTGGAAGCGCAGCGTGAGGTCGCAGTTCGGGCACGGCGCCTGCCAGCCGCAGTTCTGGCAGCCGTAGGCCCCGGAGAAACCGCGGCGCGGCGCCAGCACGATCGCCTGCCGCTCGCGCTGCACGACCTGCCGGAACGTCAGCAGGAGGTCGGGGTGGAGCGGCCACCCCGCGCTGCCCGACATGTCTGCCACGTGCACGCGCAGCCGCGGCAGGGGCAGCAGCGTCCCGCCGGCCTCGCCGCCCATGGCCAGGAGCTCGGGGCTCGGGGCCACGTCGGTCAGCGTCAGGCTCGCGCCAGCCGCCGCGGCCACGCGCTGGGCGGCCTTCGGCACCCACAGCCGCCCGCCGGAGCGCAGCTTGTGCGTCTGGTTGCCGGCCTCGAGCACGACGATCCTGCCCAGGCTCGGGACCGGCGCCAGCAGCGCGACGTGGCTGCCTACGAGCACGACGGGACCGCCGGCAGGCAGCTCGGCGAAGAGCGCCTCCCGCTGCTCGTCCGTGGCCTCGCCCGTGAGGTAGCGGACGGGCAGGCGCGTGGCGAGCAGGCCGGCGGCCTCGCGGGCGAGGACGTTCTCTGGCGCGACGACGACCACGCTCCTGCCCGCGGCGAGGTCGGACGCCAGCGTGGGCAGCAGGGCCGAGAGCCGCGCGCGCCTGGATCCCCCCGCGACGTACCCGTCACCGCCCGTCACCGCCGCGCCGGGCGGCGGGTCCTCGAGACGGTCGTCCAGCAGCGGCGGGCCCGGCAGCGGCGGCAGCGGCGCCTCGACCTCGACGTAGGCGGCGTAGCCCTTCTCGACCAGCGCCCTCACGGCCGACTCGGGCACGTCGGCGTCACGGGCGAGTGCGGCGGCGCTGTCGGCCTCGCCCAGCGCGTGCAGCCTCTCGAGGGCGCGCCGCTGGTTCGCGCGCCGCTCGCCGTCGAGGTCCGCATCGGCGCGGCGCCGCGGGACCAGCACCCGGCGCGTGTGCCTGACCACCCTGACGGCCTCGTCGACGAGCCCCTGGGCCCTGAGCACGTCGAGCTCCTTGGCGCCCAGCCGCTCGCCGGGGAGCCAACGCCCGGTGGGCAGCTCGCCGAAAAGCTCGGCGGCGGCCGGCGCCTCGTGCAGCCGGACCTCGTGCGCGAGCTCGGGCGTCAGGCCGGGCACGCCGAGGGTCGCGAGCACGAGACCGGCTGGCACGCCGGTGGCGCGCGCCACCGCGTCGACGGCGCGGAGCTGGTCGCGACCGAGGAACGGCGCCTCGTCGAGGTACCTGAGCGCGTGCCTGAGCTCGAGGCCGCGACCGGCGTCGACGGCGCGGGAGGCGGCGACGAGGCCCACGCGCACGCTCGACTGCCACGGCACGACGACGCGGCGGCCCACGGCCGTCTCCCCCTCCCCGGTCTGCAGCGGCGCGAGGTAGGAGAGCGGGCCCAGGGGCAGGGGGAACAGCACGTCGATCGCGTCGGGCACGCCCGTCGAGTGTAGCCGAGGGGACGCGGGGCCCGTGGCGTCGGGCGCGGTTAGCATGGCCGCCATGGGCCGGACGGACGAGCGGGCGTACGGGCGGGCGGGCGTCGACCTCGACGCGGCCGCGCGCACGATGGATTTGATAACTCGTGAGGTCGCCTCGACCTACACCCCCGGCGTGCTGCGCGGCCTGGGCGCGTTCGGGGGGCTCTTCGAGCTACCCGCCGGCATGCGGCGGCCGGTGCTGGCCGCCTCGACCGACGGCGTCGGCACGAAGACCGTGCTGGCGCGCCGCTACGCCGCCGAGCCCGGGGTCCTCGAGGGCATCGGCCGCGACCTCGTGAACCACTGCGTGAACGACGTCCTCGTGCAGGGCGCCACGCCCCTGTTCTTCCTCGACTACGTCGCCAGCGAGCGCCTCGAGCCGGACGCGGTCGCGGCGCTGGTGCGCGGCGTGGCCTCGGCGTGCCGCGAGGCCGGCATGGCGCTGCTCGGCGGCGAGACGGCCGAGATGCCGGGCGTCTACCGCGAGGGCGAGTTCGACCTCGCCGGCACGATCGTCGGCGTCGTCGAGAGGGACGAGGTCGTCGACGGCTCGCGCGTCGTGCCGGGCGACGCGGTGCTTGGCCTCCCCTCGGGCGGCCTCCAGACGAACGGCTTCAGCCTGGCGCGCCGCGCGCTGGAGGGCCGGCTCGACGAGGTCCTGCCCGACGGCACGCCGGTGTGGCGCGCCCTCCTGGCGGAGCACAGGAGCTTCCTGCCCGCCGTGAGGCCGCTGCTGGCCTCGCGCCTCGTGAAGGCCATGGCGCACGTGACCGGCGGCGGCCTGCCGGGCAACGTGCCGCGCAGCCTCCCGCCCGGAACCGGGGTCAGGCTCGAGCGCGGCGCCTGGGAGGTGCCGCCGGTGTTCGACCTGATCCGGTCGGCAGGCGGCGTCGCCGAGGCCGAGATGTACGACGTCTTCAACATGGGCTTGGGCTTCGTGGTCGTCGTCGCGGCCGACGACGCGGCGGCGGCCCTGTCGCTGGCGCCCGGGAGCCGGGTCGTGGGCGAGGTCGTCGCGGGCGCGGGCGTCGAGCTGGCGTAGGCGCGTGCCGACACGGGCCGGCGCGCGAGAGCCTCGGCGCCTAGCCCCGCGGGGTCGCGCGCCGCTCGGCGACGCCGGCGACGGCCCTGACAAGCGCCGGGGTGTCCGCGGTCTTCTTCGGGTCGAGGGCGGGCAGCAGGATCGTGAACACGGTGCCCTCGCCCAGCCGCGACTCGACGCTCACGGTGCCGTCGTGCTGCTGGACGATCCACCTCACGATCGCGAGCCCCAGCCCGCTGCCGTTGCCGCGTGTGCTGCGCGCGCCGTCCACGCGGTAGAAGCGCTCGAAGATGTGCGGCAGCGCCTCCGGCGGGATCCCGGCGCCGTCGTCGAGAACCTCTAGCCGCACCTGCCTGCCCTCCTGCGCCACGCTCACGGTCACGCGGCTGGCGCCGGCGTTTATCGCGTTCATCACGAGGTTCAGCACGACCTGCTTGAGTCGCTCGGCGTCGCCCATGACCTCGGCCAGCGCGCGGCGCGCGCTGACGCTGACCTCGGCGCCGGGAGAGACGCGCGAGACCTCCTCGCGCACGGCCTCGGCGACCTCGACCAGGTTCATCGGCGCCTTGTTGACCGTGAAGCCGGCGTCGGCGCGGGCGAGCTCGAGCAGGTCGTTCACCAGCTTGCCCATGCGCTCGGCCTCGCGGTGGATCACCGTCAGCGACTCCTGCTGGGCAGGCGTGGGGTTCGTGCGCCTCAGGAGGTAGCTGGCGTGCCCGGCGATCGCGGTCACGGGCGTGCGCAGCTCGTGGCTGGCGTCGGCGGTGAAGCGGCGCTGCGTCTCGAACGACTCCTGGAGCCTGTCGAGCATGTTGTTGATGGCCTGGCCGAGGTCGTGGATCTCGTCGCGCGAGTCGGGCACGGGCACGCGCAGGCTCAGGTCGGAGCCGGACACCTTGGCGGCCGCGTCGGTCACGCGCCGCAGCGGGCCCAGCACGCGCTGGGACAGCACCCACACGCCGAGGCCGAACGCGGCGAACGCCAGCACGACGGTCATGACGAGGTCGCGGGCCAGCTGGTCCAGCGTCGTCGCCATAAGCCCCGCCGGCACGGCGACGAAGAAGGCCGCCGTGAAGGGGCGCGAGGACGGCAGCGGCACGGTGCCGAGCTCGCCGTGCACGCGTAGCCGGCCGGCGCCCGAGCCCACGGTGACCGCGACCCTGCCCTCGTCGATGAGCTCCTGCAGCGCCGAGTCGGGGAGCCTGTCGAGGATGTACTGGTCGTTCGCGACCTGGGGCACGCCGTTGCGGATGGCCTCGACCGAGCTCGGACGGGTCTCCGCCCGGCTGACGATGAGGACGAGGCTGCCGGCGTCGCTCGGCAGGCGCTGCAGGGCGGCGCCGAGCGCGCTGCGTCCCTGGACGAGCTCCGCCAGCGCGGTCTCGGCTCGCTCGTCGAGCCCCGCGGCGAGCGACCGCTCCGTGAGGAGGTAGACCGAGACGGCGACCGCCCCCAGGATCATGGCGATGAAGACCCCGAACACCAGGGTCAGCTGCAGCCTCAGGCCCACACGAACGTCACTCCTCGCGCAGTACGTACCCTACGCCGCGCACGGTGTGTATGAGGCGCCGCTCGCCCTCGCCCTCCAGCTTGCGCCTGAGGTAGCCGACGTAGACGTCGACGACGTTGCTGCCGCCCGTGTACTCGGGCCAGACCTTCTCCTCGATCTCGAA
>DATGNP010000100.1:0-3012 GCA_035306665.1 Trueperaceae bacterium | reverse complement strand
CGGCCATCAGCTCGCGCCACGGCGCGGGCGAGTCGTAGAAGGAGGCGAACAGCTCGAGCGCCTCGGCCACGCGCATACGGTCGGGGAACCGGCTCTCCTGGAGCTGCACGCCCAGGACCTCCTTCACGGCCTCCGCGTCGGCGACGGGGTCGAGGCCCGCGACCCGCACCCGTCCGGCGTCGGGCCGCCTGAGCCCTGCGATCGTCTCGACGATCGTGGTCTTGCCGGCGCCGTTGGGCCCCAGTAACCCGAAGGTCTCGCCCTCGGCGACGTCGAAGCTGACGTCGTCGACGACGGTCTTGGCGCCGTACGTCTTCGTCAGTCCCTGCACGGTGATCATGCTCATGACCACGAGGGTGCCAGGGAGGGGCTCCCGCGCGCGTCGACCGTTCGGGCGCCGACGCGCAGCCGAACGGTGGATGGCGATGACCGGAAGGTAGAGCCCGCGCCCGACCGGGCGTGAGGTCGCGGCGCTGCGACCGCGTGCTTGGCCGCGCCGCGTACCGGGAACCGGGCCGCGCCGCGCAAGCGGTTCGTCAGGGACGGCGGCGCGCTCGGGTCAGAAGTCGAGCCGGTCGCCGTCGCTGCCGAGGACGGCGTCGGGGAACGACTCGCGCGCGGCGGCGAGCCACTCGTGCGCCTTGCCGTCGAGCGGCGGCAGGTGCACGAGCACGAGCCGCTTCACCCCGGCCTCCTTGGCGACCCGGCCGGCCGAGGCCGACGTGGAGTGGCCGGGGGCCTCGCCCGACGCCTCGTGGATCAGCAGGTCGGCGCCCTTGGCGAGCTCGACGATCGCCGGCGAGTACTCGGTGTCGCAGGAGTAGGCCACGGAGGAGCCGTCCCTCTTGCTCTCGAAGCGCAGGCCCACGACCGGCACCGAGTGGCTGCCGGGCGCGGCGCGGACGACGAAGTCGTCGTCCTCGAGGACGAGCGCGCCGGGCTCGAGCGGGAACTCGCGGTAGTCCAGCTCGGGGTAGTTCGGCCACGAGCCGATGTCGAAGGCGTCGTGGATGCGCCGGGCCTGGGCCAGGGCGGGCGCGATGCCGTGGACGGGGAAGCGCGCGCCGATGCCGGCCAGCCACAGCCGCTCCATCAGCAGCGGGAAGCCGGCGACGTGGTCGGCGTGCTCGTGAGTGACGATCAGGCCCGTGAGGGCGGCGAGGTCGAGGCCGGCGGCCAGTAGCCTATGCGCGGCGTCGCCGCCGCAGTCGACGAGGTAGAGCGAGCTCTCGCCCTCGACCGCCAACATCGTCGTCGTGCGCCCTGAGTCCGACAGGGCAGCGCCGGTGCCCAAGAGGTGTACGGTGGCCACGGGTCCTCCCTGCCAGCAGCGAGGATATCCGCCGCCGCGACGCCCAGATAGGACGCCTCGCACACCCCGTAGCCTCTCAGCCCGGTTCGACCTGGCTGATCACGACCCTGACCTTCCCCTTGGCGAAGCTCATCAGGTCCTGGCCGAGCCGCTTGTTCTCCTCCGAGCGCATCGCGGCCTTGAACGTCGCCTCGTCGGGGAAGCTCATCGTCGCGACGAGGTAGTAGGGCGGCTCGCCGCCGAAGGCGTCGGCGGTGACGCGGAGGAGCTCGAGGTCCTGGAGACCCGGCAGCTGCCGTGTGAGGGGCGCGTGGACGCTCCGGTAGTGGTCCCAGAACGCGGCCTCGTCGTCGGGCTTGTCGTAGAGGGCGATGAGCTTGATCACGTCGTGCTACCTCCGGCTAGGGCGCGCGCCCGCTCGCGCAGGCGCTCGAAGTTGGCCTCCAGCTTCTCGCTGGGCAGGATCACCTGCACGGTCGCGCCCTCGCCGACGACGTCGCCGAGCTCGTTCCAGGCCGTGCAGTCGGCGTGGACGCGGTTCCTGACGGTCTCGCGGAAGCGCGCCTCGACGCGCACCCGCATGCCCGGCAGCGCCGAGGCGAGGTGCGTGACCTCGACCCTGAAGCCGATGCCCTCCTCGCCGTCCTCGAGGAACGGGAGGATGACCTTGCGGCTGGCCAGCTCCATGTGCTTCGCCAGCCAGTAGGTCGCGTAGACGGGGTGGAGGGCGCCCAGGCGCGGGTCGTCCTGCTCGAAGTCGACGGTCATCGCCGGCGTCACGACGAGCTCGTGGACGGCCACGTACCCGGCCGGGATCTCCCTCACAGCTTCCTCTCGTCGAGGATCCGCCGCAGCTTGCCGCCGGCCGAACGGGGCGCCGCGCCCGGCGCCAGCAGCGTGACCTTCACGCCGATGCCGACGTTGTCGCGGATCTTGTGGGCGACCTCGCGCGCCAGGCGGTCGACCGGGTCCTCGGAGGTGAGGGCGCCGTCGCCCTGCGGGCTGACGCCCAGGCTGGCGAAGGTGGCCTGGTCGACCTCCAGCCTCAGCTCGACCTCGTCGAGGGTGCGCTCGCGGCGCACGACGAGCTGGTAGTGCGGCGAGGCGTGGGGGAGGTCCTGCAGCGCCGCCTCGATCTGGGTGGGGTAGACGTTCACGCCGCGCACGATGAGCATGTCGTCGGTGCGGCCTCTGATCATCCCGATGCGCGCGTGCGTCCTGCCGCTGGGGCCGGGCTCGCGCGTGAGGCTCGTGATGTCGCCGGTCCAGAAGCGCAGGAGGGGCAGCGCCTCCTTCGTCAGCGTCGTGATCACCAGCACGCCGTCCTGGCCGTCCGGCACCGGCTCGCCGGTGTCGGGGTCGAGGACCTCGGGGTAGAAGTGGTCCTCCCAGACGTACGAGCCCTCGCCCTCGCCGACGGCCTCGTTGGCGACGCCGGGGCCGATGACCTCGGAGAGGCCGTAGATGTTCGTGGCCTGGATGCCGAGGCCGCGCTCGACGTCCTGGCGTATCGCCTCCGTCCACGGCTCGGCGCCGAGGATGCCGTACCGCAGCGGGATCTGGTCGGGCGCGATGCCGCGGCGCGCGAACTCCTCCGCCAGGGTCTGCGCGTAGGACGGCGTGCACGCGATCATCTCGGGCCTGAGGTCCATGATCAGCGTGACCTGCCTGTCGGTCATCCCGCCGGAGACGGGCACCAC
>DATGNP010000099.1:0-15744 GCA_035306665.1 Trueperaceae bacterium | reverse complement strand
GCCGTAGATCTCCTGGAACTCCTTCTCCTCGGTCTTGGCCGTGCCCGTCATGCCGGCGATCTTGTCGTAGAGCTTGAAGAAGTTCTGGTACGTGATCGTCGCGAGCGTCTGGTTCTCGCGCTCGATCTTCACGCCCTCCTTGGCCTCGATGGCCTGGTGCAGGCCCTCGCCGAAGCGCCTGCCGGGCATGAGGCGGCCGGTGAACTCGTCGACGATGACGATCTGGCCGTTCTCGTCCTTCACGTACTGCTTGTCGAGGTGGTAGTGCTCCTTGGCGCGCAGGGCCTGCCTGAGCATGTGCCCCGTCTCCATGTTCTCGGGGCTGAAGATGTTCTCGATGCCCAGCAGCTTCTCGGCCTTGGCGATGCCCTCCTCGGTGAGGTGGATGTCCTTGGCCTTGTCGTCGCCCCAGTAGTCGCCGGTGGCGGGCTTGTCGCCCTCCTTGGGCTCGCCGCGCTGCAGCTGGTTGGCGATCTTCGCCATCGTGTAGTACTTGTCCGTGGCGACCTCGGCGGGGCCCGAGATGATCAGCGGCGTGCGGGCCTCGTCGATGAGGATCGAGTCGACCTCGTCGATGATCGCGTAGTGCAGCGGCGTGTCCTCGCGCAGCACGAGCTGGTCGGGGCGGAACGCCATGTTGTCGCGCAGGTAGTCGAAGCCCAGCTCCGAGTTCGTGATGTAGGTGATGTCGCGGCGGTAGGCCTCGCGCCGCTTGGGGCCGTCGAGGTCGTGCTGGATCACGCCCACGGTCAGGCCGAGGCCGCGGTAGACGGGCCCCATCCACTCGGCGCCGGTGCGCGCCAGGTAGTCGTTCGTCGTGACGAGGTGCGTGCCCTTGCCCGTGAGCGCGTTGAGCGCCAGCGCGAGCGTGGCGACGAGCGTCTTGCCCTCGCCCGTCTTCATCTCGGCGATGCGGCCGGCGTGCAGCGCGGCGCCGCCGATGAGCTGTACGTCGTAGTGGCGCTGGCCGAGGAAGCGGCGGGCCGACTCGCGGGTCAGCGCGAACGCCTCGGGCAGCAGGTCGTCGAGGCTCTCGCCGCCCTCGAGGTGACGGCGGCGGAGCTGGGCGTACGCGGCGGCCAGGTCCTCGACCTTCTCGACCTCGGGCTCGAGGGCGTTGACGCGGCTCACGACCTCGTTCTGGAGGCGCTTGACCTCGCGCTCGTTGTTGTCGAAGAGCTTCTGGACGAAACCGAACATCAGTCCCTCTCGGCGCGGACGTTCCCCTCGCGGCCGTCAGACAGCCTAACACTTGACCGGACCGGGGCCGTGTCCCGGGAGGCGGCCGGACCCTCCGGGCTCAGCCGCCCGGGACGCGGACCACGGTGAGCGCGTTCGAGCCGTAGCGGTGGAGCCTCGCCGCGGCGTTCTGGAAGCCCTCAGGGAGCGTCGGCGTGAAGCCAGACGGGTGCTGCAGCACGTAGAGCCCGCCGGGACGGGCGGCGCCCGAGCCGACGACGCCGAGGAACGCCCGCTCCAGGTCGAGGGGGTACGGCGGGGCGGCGAAGACGACGTCGAACTCGCCCGGGTGCGCGGCGGCGTACGCCAGCGCGTCGCCGCGGACGACCTCGACGGGCAGGCCGAGGCTGGCGGCGTTGCGCCGTATCACGGCCGCGGCGGGCTTGGCGAGCTCCACGCACACGGCCTCGAAGCCGCGGCTCGCCGCCTCGAGGCCCACCGCGCCCGACCCGGCGTAGAGGTCGAGGAAGCGGCCCCGCGGCTCGAAGGCGAGGATGTCGAAGAGCGCCTCGCGCAGCCGGGCGGGGCTGGGGCGGGTGCCATGCGGCGGCGTGTCGAGCGCGCGGCCCTTCGCCACCCCGCCGATGATGCGCGGCTTCGCCATGGCCGCAGGGTAACCGCGCCGCGCCCCCGGCGCCGCGGGTGACCGGGGTAGACTCGGTGACCGTGGTCCGCAGCCTGGAGGCCGACGAGCTGCCGTGGTTCGTGGGTCGGTCGCTGGCCTTCATCGGCCACTCCGACCCGCAGCGCCTGGCCCTGCTGCTCGCGAGCCGCTTCGGCGACCCGCGGGCCGACGCCCAGGCGTGCCACGTGCTGGCGCGGCCGGGGCGCGCCCCCGCGGCCGGCGTGCACGTGCTGGCGCCCGACCCCGACGACGACGCCAGGCACGTGCGCTTCTCCAGCCCGTGGCACGACGACGACGCCGCCGCCTTCGCCGCGCTCGTCGCCGACCTCCTGTCCCGCCACGACCACGAGTCGGCCGTCGTGCGCCTCGACGCCGTGCCGGCGCGGCGCCGCGCCGAGCTGGCCGACGCGCTGGCCCCGCTCGGCTTCGCGCCCGACGAGCTGAGCCTGATGCGCTTCGACCTCTCGCAGGTGCCGCCGATCGGCAGCCCGCTCCTGCTCGAGGCCTGGACGCCGGCCGCCGACAGGCGCTTCCGCGCGTTCTACGCGGCGGCCGAGGCCCGCGACGTCACCGACGCGGGCTGGGCGTACCTCAAGCGCAAGCACGGTCCGTTCCAGCCCGACCTGTGGTTCCTGGCGCGCGAGACGCTCGACCAGGACCCCGTCGGCTACGCGTTCTGCGGCCGTTCGGCGCGGCGCGTCGACGGCCGCTACACGCTCGACGCGGTGGGCGTCGCCCGCGCTCTGCGCTCGGACTCGGCCATGCTCAGGCGGCTGGTCATCTCGACGCTGCACGAGCTGGCGTCGTCCTCGCCCCTGGGCACCGTCGAGACCGAGGTCTCGCTGCGGGACGGCAGGCTCGGGGACATACTGCGGTACGTCGGGTTCGCGCCCGTGATGCGCTCCCCGGTGCTGGCCAAGCGGCCGGCCTGAGGCGGCGCCGGCGTGCGGCCCGGCGCCCATGGCGGGCCGACGGCGCCGGCCCCGGGTCCGTTCACGCTCGGCGAGGCCGCGACCTCACCGCCGCGACCGCGGCAGGTACTTCTCCCACACGGGGTCGATGTCGGGCATGACGCCGTAGGCGCTGGTGAACATGAACCGCGGCGCGAACGGCTCGCGCCTGAGGTGCATGCGCGCCTCCTCGGGCGTGCGGTCGCGCTTGCGCGCGTTGCACGGCTTGCAGCAGGCCACGACGTTCTCCCACGAGGTGGGTCCGCCGCGGCTGCGCGGCACGACGTGGTCGAGGGTCAGGTCGTGCGTGTGCCGGCCGCAGTACTGGCAGACGTGGTCGTCGCGCCGGAAGACGTTCTTGCGGTTGAAGGCGACGCGCTGGCGGAAGGGCGTCCGCACGAAGCGCTTGAGCCTGATCACGCTGGGGACGGGGAAGACCGCGTTCGGCGACCTGAGGACCTTGCCGGACTCCTCGACGCGCTCGGCGACCTCGTGCATCAGCAGCGACACGGCGCGCTTCACGGAGCAGACGTGCAGGGGCTCGTAGCTGGCGTTGAGGATCAGAACGCGGCCTGAGTTCAGGTTGGCCAGCGGCTCGCCGCCGGCGGCACGGCCCGGCCCCGGGCCGGCGACGAGGTCGTCGTCCGGCTCGGTCAGCAGGCGTTCGACGTCTAGGTCAGCAGCGTGTTCGGCCGCGCACCTCCGGTCACGCGGCGCATCATACCCGCGTCCCCCGCGGCGCGGCGTCGCGTCGGGGCGGAGGGCGTTGGCTCAGCGCCGTTCCAAGGCGAGGTCGACGAGGCGCTCGACGAGCTCGGCGTACGACAGGCCGGCGGCCTGCCACAGCAGCGGGTACATGCTGTGCCGCGTGAAGCCGGGGATGGTGTTGATCTCGTTCACTAGCAGGCTGCCGTCGGGCAGGTAGAAGAAGTCGACGCGCGCCAGCCCCGCGGCGTCGACGGCGGCGAAGGCCTCGAGCGCCAGCGCGCGTGCGCGTGCGGCGACCTCCC
Organism: Trueperaceae bacterium; assembly: GCA_035306665.1. Taxonomy (GTDB): domain Bacteria; phylum Deinococcota; class Deinococci; order Deinococcales; family Trueperaceae; genus DASRWD01. The sequence continues at coordinate 11,920 of DATGNP010000099.1, read as the reverse complement.
CCGGCACGTCGGCCGGCACGAACAGGTCGGCGTGGCCGTCGGTGTACTTGGCCTCGTAGTCGTAGAAGGCGGCGCCGCCGGCGCGCACCCGCACCTCGCCGACGCCGCTCGCGACCGGCTCGTCGTTGCCGAGCACGGCCACCTCGAGCTCGCGGGCCCCGACCGCCGCGGCCTCGACGATCACGCGCCTGTCGTAGCGCAGGGCAGAGGCTACGGCCGCGGCGAGGTCGGCGGGGTCGTCGACCCTGCTCACGCCGATCGAGGAGCCGAGGTTCGCCGGCTTGACGAAGGCCGGCGTGCCCAGCTCCGCCGCCGCGGCCAGCGCCCCCTCGGGGTCGGTCGCGAACGCGTGGCGGGTCACCCCGCGGTGCGCGACCTGCGGGAGGCCGGCGGCGGCGAACAGCGCCTTCATCGTCAGCTTGTCCATCGACACGGCGCTCCCCAGCACGTCGCTGCCGACGAACGGCAGGCCCATGACCTTGAGGAGGCCCTGGACGCTGCCGTCCTCCCCGTAGGGGCCGTGCAGCAGGGGGAACACGACGTCGAACGCCCTCTGCGCGTCGGACAGCCGGCTCGTGAGCTCGACGCGCGCGGCGCCGTTCGACCCGTCGCCGTGAGCCGCAGCCGCCGCGCCGACGTCGCCCGCCCCGGCCGAGCCGCGGTGCCCCTCCGCGGCCGGCTGGCCGCGGGGACCTGCCGGCGTCCCCGCGAGCCCGGGCGCCGCGCCGCCGCCGGCGTCGCCGGCGAGCTCGCCCGCCGGGGTCACGCCCAGCAGCCGCGCCGACTCCGCGGGGCCGAGCACGGCGCCGTCGCGGCCGATCACCAGGGGCACGACCTCGAGCCGGTCGGAGCCGCCGACGGCCTCGAGCACCGAGCGCGCCGAGGAGAGCGACACCTCGTGCTCCTCCGAGCGCCCGCCGCAGAGGAGCAGGACGCGGCGGGCGCCCGGCCTCACGAGCCGCCCCGGCGGGGCGCCGGGACCGGCGCCGGTATCATGTGCATGTTGCACATCGTGTGCATGTTATGGCGCGGGGTCGCGACGGTCAACCCCGGCGCGCGGCCGTCAGGCGCGCCAGGCGGGCTCGCGCTTCTCGAGGAAGGCGCGCACGCCCTCGGCGATCTCGGCGCCCGTGCGGCTCGCCACGTTCACCTCGACGGCCGCCGCCATGCCCTCGTCGTGCCCGAGGCCGGGGAGGCGCGCCAGGAGGCCCTTCGTCGCGGCCAGGGAGCCCGGGGCGTTGCGCGCCAGGCGCCGCCCCAGCGCGACGGCGGCGTCGAGGACCGGGCCGTCGTCCACCACGCGGTTGACGAGGCCGATCGCGGCCGCGTCCCGCGCGTCGACGAGGTGCGCGCCCAGCAGCAGCTCGCGCGCGTGCTTCTCGCCCACCTGCCGGAGCAGCAGGACCGACACGAGCGCGGGCACGAAGCCGATGCGGGCCTCGGTGTAGCCGAAGCGCGCCTCCGGCGCCGCCAGGGCGACGTCGCAGGCCGTGACGATGCCGGCGCCGCCGGCGACGGCTGGACCGTTGACGGCCGCGATCACCGGCTTGCGGCAGCGCACGATGGCCGTCAGGAGCTCGGCGAGCTGCACGGTGTCCTCGCGGTGCTCGGCGGGCGACAGCGCGACCGTCGCCTCGAGCTCGCGCAGGTCGAGGCCGGCGCAGAACGCCTCGCCGGCGCCGGTGAGCACGACGGCGCGCACGGCCCCGTCGGCCTCCGCCGCCGCCACCTCGGCGCGGAGCGCGTCGCGCAGCGTCCGCGACAGGGCGTTCCTTACCTCGGGCCGGCTCAGCGTGATCACGCGCACCGGCCCGTCGTCGTGAGTGGTCACGTCTGCCATGGGTGAATCGTACGCGCGCCGCGGCCCGCCGGAGGCGCCCGTCATGCGAACCATCTGACGCCGATAGGTCCGCGGCCGACATAGGCTCCGGTGACGCCCCGCGTGGGCGCAGCGGAGGTAACGGTGCTTGCAAGGCGCGTCATCTTCTCCCTGACGGCGGCGGTCGCCGCCCTGGTCCTCGCCTCGTGCGCCCCCGGCGCCAGGATGCTGTCGGCCCCCACGTTCACCCTCGACGCCCGCGGCTCCGGCTTCGTGCGCATCGACCCGCCCGGGGTCGGCGACGGCTCGGCCCTGTTCCGCGTGGCCCTGGTGGCGGAGAACCCCAACCCGTTCGCGCTCCGGCTCGCCGCGCTCGACGGCGACCTCTTCCTCCAGGACGTGCGCGCCGCCGCCGTCAGCTTCCGGGGCGGCCTCGAGCTGCCGTCGCAAGGCTCGTCGCGCCTCGTGGTCGACGTGCGCGTGCCCCTCACGGCGGCGCCGGCGCTGCTCGAGTCGCTCGCGAACGTGCTGGGGGCGGGGCAGGTGCGCTACCGCGTCGAGTCGTCGGTGGCCGTCGAGGTGCTGGGCACGACGCAGCGGTTCCCGCGCTTCACGCTCGTCGAGGGGCGGCTCGACACCGGCCTCGCCCTCGTGGCGCCGAGCGTGGCCCTGGGCGCGACGAGCCTGAGGGTCGAGGGCCTGAACAGCGTCGTGGTCGACATGGAGCTGAACGTCACGAACCCCGGGCCGCTCGGCTACCTGCTCTCCTCCCCCCAGGTCGTCCTGCAGGTCGGCGGCCAGGACGCGGCCACGGCCAGGCTCGAGCCCGTGCCGCTGCCCGCGAACGGCAGCGCGGTCGCGCGCCTCTCGTTCCGCTTCGACCCGCTGCGCCTCGGGCCCGCCCTCGCGGAGCAGGTGCGCGCCGCGACGCTCGGCTCCGGCCTGGCCGTCACGCTGCGCGGCGGCTGGGGCCTGGACGCCGCCGGCATCGCCAGCCTCGAGCTGCGGCCGACCGACCTGCTGGACGCCGTGGTGCGCTAGCCCCGACGCCGGCCGGGCAGCCACCAGTTCCAGCGCCCGGCGAGGAGCATCAGCGAGGGCACCAGCGCCAGGCGCACGAGCGTGGCGTCGAGGACGATCGCCACGGTGAGGCCGAGGCCGAGGGCCTTGATCAGCTCGACGTGGCTGAGCATCAGCAGGGCGAACAGCGTCACCATCACGGCCGCCGCGCTCGTGATCACGCCGCCGGTGTGGGCGATCGCCTGCACGACCGCGTCGCGGTCGGAGAGGCCGCGCTCGTGGCCCTCGCGGATGCGCGACACCAGGAAGACCTCGTAGTCCATCGAGAGCCCGAACACCATCGCGAACACGAAGAGCGGCGCCGACGTGTCGACGAAGCCCAGCGTCGCCTCGCCGGCGAGGCTCGCGAAGGCGCCGTCCTGGAACACGAGCACGAGGACGCCGAAGGCGGCCGCGACGGTGAGCGCGTTGAGCAGCACGGCCTTCAACGGGATCAGCAGGGAGCGGAACGCCAGGCCGAGCAGCAGCGTCGTCGCGACGCCGACTACGGCCAGCGCGAGCGGGAAGCGGCCGTAGATCGCCGCGGCCGACTCCAGGTGCTTGACGTACTCGCCGCCGACCAGGCCGGGCAGCCCCGAGGCCTCCACGACGGACCGCACCCTCGCCAGCAGCTCCGAGCCCGTGGCCGGCGTCAGCGCCCCGGAGGGCAGCACGCGCAGCAGCGCGTGCCGGCCCGAGGCGCTGACCGTGGCCTCGACCAGCGGCGCGACCTCGCTCCGCCACGCCGTCTCCGGCGACGCGTAGTACTGGTAGAGGAACAGGCGCGGCACGCTCTCCAGCGCGAACGGCGACAGGACGGTCTCGACGCCGGGCAGCTCGCGCAGGGCGCGGTCGAGCAGCGACACCGCCCTGACGCTGGCGGGGTGGAAGAAGCCCTGGTCCCCGAGGTCGACGACGACGTCGAACGGAGACAGCAGCCCGTCGAGGCCCTGGTCGGCCAGGGCCTCCATCACGCGCCGCGCCTCGGTCTCCGGCGACATGCCGCGCGCGCCCGGCTCGCCCACCTGCAGCCGCAGCGCGGGCACGGCCAGGAGGACGAGGACCGCGGTGCCGGCGACGGCCCAGCGCACCGGGCGCTGCAGGATGTGCCCGGCCTGCCGGCGCCAGAAGCGCCGGCTGCGCGTGCCAGGCTCGCGGCGCGTGACCCGCAGCCGGTTCACGTTCGGGCCGAGGAGCGCCAGCGTGGCCGGGACGGCCGTGACGGCGACGAGCACGGCGACGACGAGCACGACGGTGGTGGCGAGGCCGATCGAGCGTATGAACCCGACGGGCGGCACCAGCAGCGACAGCAGCGCCAGCACCACCGTGAGGCCGGAGAACGCCACGGCGCGGCCGGCCTCGCGCGTGGTGCGCTCCGCCGCCTCGCGGGCGCCGAGGCCGGCGGCGAGCTCCTCGCGGAAGCGGTTCACGATCAGCAGGGCGTAGTCGATGCCGGTGGCCAGCCCCAGCATCGTCACGACGGTGCGGGTGAACACGGCGAACTCGACGACCTGGCCGAGGGCGAAGAGCAGCGCCGAGGACACGACGATCGTCGTGACCGCCGAGACCAGGGGCAAGCCAGCCGCCACCAGCGCCCCGAACGCCAGGACGAGGATCGCGAGCGAGATCGGCAGGCCGTAGAGCTCGGCGTGGCGCGCGTCGCGCTGGCTCACCTCCTCGACCTCGATCAGCGTCGCGACGCCGCCCGCCAGCTCGAACTCCGCCGCCGGCTGGGCCGCGAACGCCGCCCGCACCGCCGCGACGGTCGCGCGCGCCGCCTCCTGCGGCTGCGGCTCGAGGCCGATGACGAACAGGGCCTCCCTGCCGTCCTCGCCGAGGTCGAGGCCCGCAGGCTCGGCCCGGTCCCGCACGTAGGCGACGCCCGGCAGGGCGGCGACGGCCGCGGCGGCGCGCTCCGCCGCGGCCCGGAGGCCCGCGGCGTCGACGCCGCCCGCCGGCCGGGCGACGGCCGCCAGCACCTCCCCCTGCGGCAGCGCGAACTCGCGCGCCAGGAGCTCGGCCACCGCGCGCGCCACGCCCTGGGCCGGCGCCGTCGGCTCGGCCGTCAGCACCTCGCCGACGCGCGCCGCGAACGGCGTCGCCGCGAGGGTGAGGACGAGCCAGGCCGCTAGCACCCAGCGGGGGTAGCGCGCCACGAAGCGGGCGAGCAGCGTGAACACGGTCGGCGTCAGACGCTCAGGAAGCGCTCGATGTCGGCCCTGACCTGCGGCCCGGCCGTCTCGCCCGCCACGCGGCCGTCGCGCAGGAACACGACCCTGTCGGCGGCCTGCGCCGCGACGGGGTCGTGCGTGACCATGACTACCGTCCAGCCGTGCGCGTCGACGCCGTCGCGCAGCAGCGCGAGGACCTCGGCGCCGGTCTTGCTGTCGAGGTTGCCCGTCGGCTCGTCGGCGAGGACGACGGCCGGGTCGTTGATCAGCGCCCGCGCCAGGGCGACCCGCTGGCGCTGGCCGCCCGAGAGCTGCCGCGGTCGGTGCGCGAGCCTGTCGGCGATCCCCAGTCGCGCGGCGAGCTCCTCGAGCCTGGCGACGCCCTCCTCGCGCCTGCCCGCGACCTCGGCGGGCAGTAGCACGTTCTCGGCGGCGGTGAGGTTCGGGATCAGCTCGAACGACTGGAACAGGAACCCGAGCCGGTCGCGGCGCAGGGCCGTCAGCTCGTCGTCGGACAGGCCGGCCGTGGGCCGGCCCTCGATCGCCACCGTGCCCGCGTCGGGCGTGTCGAGCAGCCCGATGAGGTGGAGGAGCGTCGACTTGCCGCTGCCGCTGGGGCCCATCACGGCCACGAACTGGCCGCGGGGCACGAGCAGCGTCACGCCCTGCAGCGCGGCGATCCGCTCCTCGCCCATGGCGTAGGTCTTGTGCAGGTCGGTGGCGGCGAGGGCGAAGCGGGCCCCCGGCTGGGGGCCGGGGCTGTGTCCCTCGGCGAGCGTGTCAGACATGTTGGCTCCAGGTAGCCAGCGCCCTGGCGGGGGCTAGCTGCGCCGCGCGGCGCGCCGGCAGCAGCGAGGCTACCAGGCCGACGAGGGGCGACACGAGCAGCGCCAGGAGGGCGAGCGAGGTGGGGACGACGGGCTCGAGGCGGAAGCCGGTGACGGCGCCCGCCCCGGTCGTGACGATGCGCGCCAGCAGCAGCCCGAAGGCGGCGCCGAGCGCCCCGCCGATGACGGTGATCACGATGCCCTCCGCGACGACGAGGCGGCGCAGGCCGCCGCGCGTGAGGCCGATCGTGCGCAGCACCGCGATCTCGTGGCCGCGGTTGACGAGGTTCATGCCCAGTGTGTTCGCGACGCCGAGCACGGCGACGATCACGGCGATCACCAGGAGCACGCGGGTGGTCGCGAACGCCTGGTCGGTGATCTGCAGGACCGTGCGGCGGTAGTCGACGTTGAGCGTGGCGTCGAGGTAGAGCTCGGGGAAGGCCGCCAGCAGACGCTCGCGCACCGCGGCCGGGTCCTCGCCGGGCTCGACGGTGAGGATGTAGAGGTCGGGGGTGCCGCCGCCGAAGTCGGGCATGCGCTCGATGCTCGCCAGTACCGACTCGCCGCCGCCCGTGAAGTCGACGATCACGCCGGCGATCGGGAACTCCTCGAACCCGCGCGGGGTGCGCAGCGCGATCGTCCCGCCGACGTCGAAGCCGTGGCGGTCGAGCATCGTGTTCGACACGAGCACGGCGTCGCCGCTGGCCAGCGCCGCGTGTCCCGAGACGGGGTCGCCGTGACCGGGGATGTACTGCAGGCTCCCGAAGCCGGTCTCCGGGTCGAACCGGCCGGGGTCGGCGAGGACGACGGCGATCGAGCGGCCGCGAGGCTGCTCGTCGCTGACGAACCTCACCAGCCGGATGCCGACGCCGCTGGCGACGTCGACGCCGGGCACCGCCTCGGCGCGCGCGCCGAAGTCGGGCGGGAAGCTCAGGGGCGTCGTCACGTAGAGGTCGCCGACGACCGTCGTGTCCATCCACGCCGCGATCGCCCGGTTGATCGAGGCGACCATCGAGCCGACCCCGATCACGAGGCCGGTGCCGACGACGACGGTGCCGATCGCGACCCCGTTGCGGGCGGCGTTGCGCTCGGCGAAGCTCGCGGCCAGGCGTCCTGAGGCGCCGAACAGGCGCAGCAGCAGCGGTCGCAGCACGCGCAGCACGGGTCCGAGCAGGCCGGGCGCGGCCAGCGACACGCCGGCGAAGAACAGCGCCAGCGCGACGCAGACTGCCACCAGTGCCGCGAACGGGCCGAAGGGGTAGAGCGCCAGCCCGGTGCCGGCGAGCATCAGGACGACCCCGAGCCACGCCAGCCGACCGGAGGGGGCCGGGTCGGGCAGCTGCACCGCCGCCATCGGCGGCGTGCGCGAGGCGCTCCAGGCGGGCAGGACGCCGGCGACGAGCGCGGCGAAGACGCCCAGCAGGCTCGCCAGCAGCACGCTGCGCACCGGCAGCACCAGCGTGCGGAACTCGAAGCCGAGCGTGGCGGCGTTCAGGGCCGTCACGACGTAGGAGAGCAGGAGGCCGAGGAGCACGCCGGCGACGATGCCCAGCGCCGACAGCGCCAGCGCCTCGTAGAGGGCCAGGCGCATCACCCCGCCCCGCGTCAGGGCGACCGTCCGCAGGAGCGCGTGCTCCCGCCGGCGCTCGACGACCGAGGCCATGAACGTGTTGTAGGCGAGGAAGGCGCCCAGCGCCAGCAGCGTCGCCGCGAGCACCGACAGCCCGGACTGCAGCGTCTGGGTGAAGCCCGAGGCGAAGTCGCCGGTCACGGCCGGCAGGGTCACGGCCAGGTCGTCGCCCACGAGGGCCTGGAGCCCCTCGCGGACGGCCTCGACCTGCCCGGCCTGGGCCACGAGCACCTCGATGAGCGACACGCGCCCGGTCAGGTTCACGAGGGCCTCGACGTCCTCTATGTGCATGACGCCGACGCGGCCGCCGTTCGTGCTGGCGGCGCCGACGCCGTCGTCGAGCAGGCCGGTGACGGTCAGCTCGGTACGGCCGGCGTTGAAGAGGAACGGCACGACGTCCCCGACGGCGATGCCGCGCGACGCGGCGAAGCCGTCGGCGATCGCGATCCCGCGCGAGCCCGCCTCCGGCAGGCGGCCGGCGCTCAGCTCGACGGGCAGGTCCTCGGCGGCCTCCGTGACGCGGCCCTGCACCTGGAAGCCGCTGTCGACGCCGGGGATGGCCGACCGCTGGAACTCCTCGACGGCGCGCTCGGGCTCGGCGCGGGTGTTGAGGACGGGGTAGGCCGCGGCGACGCCGGGGAAGCTCGCGACCTGGCTCAGCACCGGCTCGGCGGGGAAGACCAGGCGCCCCGAGGGGCCCGGCGTGACGACGAGGTCGGCCTTGCCGGCCGCGGCCTGCAGCGTGCTGCGCAGGTTCGCCTCGACGTTGTCGCCGACCGAGAGGGTCGTGAGCACGGCGGCGATGCCCAGGCCGATGCCCAGCACCGTCGCGACCGAGCGCCAGGGGTGCCGCAGGAGGTTCCGCCAGGCCAGCCGCGCGAGGGTGCTCACGGGCCCAAGTGTAACGGCGGCGCGCCGCCGCCCGCCCGCGGCCCGGCGTCGTCGTGGCGCGCGCGTCCCGCGGCTCTCGCGGGGCGTTAACCGCGTCGTGTTAGGTTCGGCACGTCGGCGCGAGCGGGACCACCCGGCCGCGCCGCGCGGGGAAGGCGAGCTGCTGAGCGTGAACATCCTCTTCGTCGCCGACGACCTCTACCCGGGCTTCGGCGGACAGGCCAAGGCCACCGAGGGCCACATCGAGGCCCTGCTGGCGCGCGGCCACGCCGTGAGGGTGCTGGCGGGCGCCGAGCCGCGGCCGAGCCGCCCGCCGGAGGGCGTCGTCGTCGAGCGGCTGCCGTCGTGGCGCCTCGGCGCCTCCCAGACCCGCTTCGCCCACCCGCTCGCCGCGCGCATCCGGCCGCACGTGCGCTGGGCCGACGTCGTGCACGCCAACACCCCGGCGGCGCTCACGGCCGTCGTCGCGCGCATGGCGCGGCGCCGCGGGGTTCCGGTCGTGATGGGCGTGCACACCCAGCTCGAGACCTCGACGCTGCAGGCGCCCCTCGTCGGCCCGCTCGTCGCGCGCCTCCTCACCGGCTGGTACCGCTACCTCTTCGGGCTCGCCGACCTGCTCGTCGCCCCCACGCCGTACGCCGCGAGGCTCGTCACGCCGTTCACGGACCGCGAGCCCGTGCCCGTCTCCAACGGCATCGACCTGAGCGCCTGGGACGGCGTCGCCCCCGCGCCCGCGGGCGCCGCCGGGCGCCGCCTGGCGTACGTGGGCAGGCTCTCGCCCGAGAAGCGCCCCCTCGACCTGCTGCCCCTGATGCACGAGCTGCCCGCCGACTACCACCTCACCGTCGTGGGCCACGGTCCCCTCGAGGCCGAGATGCGTCAGGCCGTCGCCCGCCGCGGCCTCCAGGACCGCGTGGCGCTCCTGGGGTTCGTCGACGAGCGCGAGAAGCTCGCGCTCCTCGGCGCGTCCGAGGCGTTCCTGATGCCGTCCCCGGCCGAGCTGCAGAGCATCGCCACGCTCGAGGCGATGGCGTCGGGCGCGGCCGTCGTCGCCTGGGGCTACGCCAGCAGCGCCGTGCCCTCCCTCGTCGAGGAGGCGGCCGGCGGCGTCGTGGTCCCGCCCGGCGACCCGAAGGGCCAGGCCGCCGCGATCCTCGGGCTCCTCGAGGACGAGGCCGCCCTGGCCGCGGCCCGCGCGAACGCCCGCGCCTACGCCCGCACGCACGACGTGGCGCTCAGCGCCGAGCGCCTCGAGGAGCTCTACGCCAGCCTGGTGGCCGCGCGGCGGGCAGAGGCAGCGGGCGCTCGCGGCGCTGCGGCGGGGCGGCGGGGCGAGGCCGGGGGCGACGGCCGCGACCGCCGGCCCGCGCGCCGGCCGCTGCCGCGAGGCGAGGGCGCCAGGACGTGATCGTCGCCGTCACCGGCGCCACCGGCGGGCTCGGCCGGGCACTGGTGAGGCACCTGATCGCGCGGGGGCACCGCGTGAGGGCCGCCGTCAGGACGCTGGAGCAGGCCGAGCTCGCGTCCGCGCTCGGCGCCGAGCCGGTCGAGGCCGACGTGAGGAGGCCCGAGACCCTGGCCCGGCTCGTCGCCGGCGCCGAGGTCGTGCACCACCTCGCCGCCTGGATGGGCGCCCCCGCCGGCCAGGCCCACGCCGTCAACGTCGAGGGCACGCGCGCCGTCGCCGCGGCCGCCGCGGCCGCCGGGGCGCGGCGGCTCGTGCTCGCCAGCAGCATGGCCGTCTACGGGCCGGTCCCCAGCGGCGTCGTGACCGAGGACCGCCCGCTGCGCAAGGTCGGCGACCCCTACGGCGACACCAAGGTCGAGGCGGAGGCCGCCGCCCGCGCCGCGCTCGCCGGCGCCGACACCGAGCTCGTGGTCCTGCGCCCGACGATGATCTACGGCCCGGCCTCCGGCTCGTGGACGCTCGCGCCCGTCGCGGCTCTGCGCCGCGGCCTGCCCGTGGTCCTCGGCGACGGCTCGAGCCTCCTCGACGTCGTCTACGTCGACGACGCGGCCGCCGCGTTCGCCGCGGCGGGTGAGGCGCCGGGGGCGGCCGGCATGGCGCTCAACGTCGTGGGCGAGGCCGTCACGGCGCGCGAGTTCTTCGGCGCCTACGCCCGCATGCTGGGCGTGCCGCTCCGGCGCGTTCCCGCCGGCATCGCGCGGGCCGGCGCCGCCGCCGCGGGGTGGGCGACCTCGCTCCTGCCCGGCGTGGCCAGGTTCGCGCCCGAGACCCTCGAGACCCTCCTCAGCCGGGCGACGTTCGACGGCTCCGCCGCCGCGGCCGCCACCGGCTACCGCCCGAGCGTCCCGCTGGCCGAGGGCATGGCGCGCACCGCCGCCTGGCTGCGCGCCGAGGGCCACGCCCCGGGTCCGCGCTCGGCCCTCGTCGTCGGCGCCGCCGCCGGCCTGGGCCGCGCCGTCGCGCGCGAGCTGGCGCGGCGGTACGTGCGCGTCTACGCCGCCGACCTGGCGCCGCCCCACGACGAGGCCGCGGCAGGGGACGAGGGGCCCGTCGCGTGCCTGCGCGTCGACGCGACGTCCGACGCGAGCCTGCGCGAGGCGGTCGCCGCGGTCGAGGCCCGCGAGGGTCACCTCGACCTGCTCGTCACGACCGTCGGCGCCCTCAGGCCCGGATCGCTCGAGTCGCAGCCGTGGGACGACGTGATGCGCCAGCTCGAGCTGAACGCCCTGGCGCCGCTCCTGGCGGCGCGAGCCGCGGCGCCCGGCATGCGCGCGCGCGGCCGCGGGCGCATCGTCAACGTCAGCTCTACGAACGCGCTGCTCGTGACGCCGTTCATGGGCGCGTACTCGGCGGCGAAGGCGGCGCTGGAGATGTTCTCGGACGCGCTCCGCCTCGAGCTCAGGCCGTTCGGCGTCGACGTCGTGCTCGTGCAGCCCGGCGCGATGCGCACCGGCTTCGCCGGCCGGGCGAAGGACCGGCTCGAGGCCGAGGCCCGCAGGGCCGGGGAGCCGTGGGCCGCCTACCTCAGGCGCCTGAAGGACTCCGACCTGTGGGGCGAGGCGCACGCCGCCGAGCCCGAGGCCGTGGCGCGCGTGGTCGCGCGCGTCGCGCTCGCGGCGCGCCCGCCTGCCCGGGTCGCCGGCACGCGCGAGGTGCCGTTGCTGCGCGCCTTCGCGGCCCTGCCCGACGTCGTCAAGGACGGCGTGTTCGTCAGGCCCCTCGGCCTGCGCCGTCCTCGCCGGCGGGGCGGCGAGCGCGCCGTCTGAGCCAGCGCGGCGGGCGCCGGGACAGGAGCAGCCAGGCGCAGAGCGGCCCCAGCAGGTACGCCAGGTAGAACGTGCCGGCGCGCCACAGCGCGACAGGCGCCGCTATCGACGTCGGCTCGGCGCTGGAGTCGACGGCCAGGCCCACCATCAGCTCGGTGAAGCCGGAGGCCCCTGGCGTCGGCACGAAGAACCCGACCAGCGCGATTATCGAGAGCACGGCCAGGACGTCGAGGAGCCTCGCCTGGGCGCCGTAGGCCGCGAGCAGCGCCCACAGCAGGAGGAAGTTCGC
>DATGNP010000098.1:0-4619 GCA_035306665.1 Trueperaceae bacterium | reverse complement strand
CCCAGTTGATGAAGTCCGCGACGATCAGGTAGTAGTCCGCGAACCCCATCGAGATCACGACCGCCAGCTCGTACTCGCAGCGCGCCAGCACCGTGTAGGCGTCGGCGTCGTCGCCGGGCCTCGCGCCGGCGTCCTCGAGCTTCGCCTTGAGGGCCTCGAGGTGCGGGTAGGCGTAGCCGCCGCGGCGCCTGAGGGCGTCGCCGTCCGCGCCGGCCAGCTCCTCGGGGGTGAGCCGGCAGGCCTCGCCGGCGCGGGCGAGGGCCAGCAGCACGTCGTCGAGCCTGGCGGTGTCCGGAGTGGCGCCCGCGGGCAGCGCGGCGAGGGCCGCGTCGCGGGTGCGCTCGTGCGCCGCGGCCTCGCGCAGGTAGGCGCGCAGCACGGCCTCGGACAGCGAGAGGTAGCGCTCCATCGCGCCGCGGTAAGTCTGCACGCGGAGCTCGTCGGCGAGCGTGATGCCCTCGCGCAGCTTGAGCTCGGGCATCTGGTAGACCCGCTTCTTGCCGATGGGCAGCTCCAGCGTGACCATGTCGGCGACGGCGTTCGTGTTCGCGATCGCGCCCGGGTACTCGCTCTCGGGCACCGCCGCGGCCATCTCTTCCGGCGTCTTGACGTAGAACTCGTCGCACGGGAACCGCATGCGGTCCTGGCTCGCGACCATCTCCTTCGTCTGGATCGCGAGCAGCACGTCGTGGGCGTGCGCGTCCTCGCGCCTGACGTAGTGGCCGTCGTTGGTGGCGACCATGCCGACGCCGTACCTGTCGGCGAGCTCGCGCAGCACCGGGTTCAGTCGCTTCTGCTCCTCGAGCCCGTGGTCCTGGATCTCGACGAAGAAGTTCTCCCCGAAGATGTCGAGGTGCTCCTTGAAAAGCCTCTCGCCCTCCTCGGGCCCGAGGTCGAGGATGGCGCGCGGGATCTGGGCGCCGAGGCAGCCGGAGAGCGCGATCACGCCCTTCGAGTGCTCGCGGAGCAGCTCGAGGTCGACGCGCGGCTTCATGTAGAAGCCCTCGAGGTAGGCGCGGCTCGAGAGGCGGCAGAGGTTCTGGTAGCCCTCGAAGTCCTTCGCGAGGAGCGTGAGGTGGTAGTAGCCGCCGTCGAGCTTCGCCGAACCGCGGCGCTTCTCGAAGCGCGAGCCGGGCGCGACGTAGGCCTCGAACCCGATGATGGGCTTGACGCCGTGGGCGACGCAGGTCCGGTAGAACTCGACGGCCCCGTGCATGTTGCCGTGGTCCGTCATGGCCACGGCGGGGTCGTCGGGGGAGACCTGCTTGACCCATTGCACCAGCTCGCCGATGCGCGCGGCCCCGTCCAGGAGGCTGTAAGCGGTGTGCTGATGGAGGTGCGCGAAGCGCTTCACCTGGCCGGGCATGGGGCGAGTCTATCGCGCTCCCGGGCCGCGGCCCGGCGCCGGGGAGGCGCGGCCAGGAATGCCGTGTGCGACGGCTGCGGTGGCGGCGCCGCGCCGGCCGCGGTGCCTCCTGCCGGCGGCCGCGCGACCCGTGCTCAGGCGGCTGCGACCCGGGCCGCGGCGAGACGCTCGGCGCGCTCGCCCGCCCGCCCCAGGGCGGCTGCCACCTCGGCCGCGGCGCGCTCGCCGGAGCGCACGGCGCCCTCCATGTAGCCGTTCCACACGGCCGACGTCTCGCTGCCGGCCCAGTGCACGCGACCGACCGGGGCGCGCAGCGCCGCTCCCACCCGAGCCCACTGGCCGGGGCCGAACACCGCGCCGTAGCCGCCGCGGGCCCAGGCGTCGGCCGACCAGTCCTTGTCGCAGTAGGCGGCCCTGTCGCGGGCCGCGGGCCCGAACCAGGCGCTGAGGCAGCGGAGCACCTCCTCGCGCCTGGCGGCCGGTGAGGCCCCCGCGTAGCGCCTGGCGTCGTCACCCTCGAAGAAGCCGACCAGCACGCCCGCGGCCGCGCCCGGCGGCGAGTCGTCGTAGACCGTGTGCACCGGGCCCCTGACGCTGAAGACCTGGCCGGAGAGCTCGTCATCGCGCCAGAAGGGCCGCGGGTAGACGACCGCGAACTTCACGACCGAGCCGAGGCGCAGCCGCGCGTGCAGGTGGTCCCTGGCGGCCGGCAGGCGGGGCGAGAACGCGATGCGCGCCGCCAGGGGCGGCGGGACCGCGACGACGACGCGCTCGGCCCTGAGCGCGAAGGCGTCCGCGCGCAGGGTCGCGCCCGACGCGTCCTGCTCGACCGCGCGCACCGGGGCGCCGAGCACGCAGCGCTCGCCGAGCTCGGCGGCGAGGGCCCGCGCCACCGCCTGGGCCCCGCCGACCACGACGGAGTCCTGCGCGCCGCCCGCCGTGCTGGCGAGACGCGCGTGGCCGCCGCAGGAGGCGAGGAGGAAGGCGGCGTGCAGCACCGAGACCTCGGTCGGCTCGGCCGCCACGAAGCCCGCCGTCTCGGCGGCGAGGTAGCGCCTCTCGGCGGCGCTCGGCACGCGCCGGGCGAGCCACGCGGCGAGCGTCGTGGCGTCGAGCTCCCGCGCGCGCGGGTGCGCGTGGGGCGCCTCGAGGTCGAGCTCGGCCCCGATCGCCTCGAGCTCCCGCCAGGCCGCCTCGACGGCCGGCGCCTCGGCCAGGGGCAGGCTGGCCCCGCCGTGGACGGCGGCGCTGACGCGCGTGCGCGTGCCGCCCTCGCAGATCAGGTGGTGTCCGCCGGCTTGGACGGCCCGCGTGGCGAGGCCGAGCTCGGCGCACAGCCGCGCCAGCCGCTCCTGGCCGGCCCCGAGCCACTGCGCGCCGAGCGACAGGCGCCACTCGCCCTCGTGCCAGGCGTCCAGCACCCGCCCGCCGACGCGCCGCTGCGCCTCGAGCACGACGACGTCGTGGCCGGCGCGCGCGAGGCGCGTGGCCGCCACGAGGCCGGCCAGCCCGGCGCCCACGACCGCGACCTCGCAGCGGAGCGCCTGGCCGGACCGAACCCCGTCGATACGCCTGATCGCCTTCTCCATGGCCGCACCTCCCTCGGGTGTGCGACCAGCCTGGCGACGCTCCGTTTCAGCAGCGTTTCAGGGACGCGGAGCGGCCTGCGGCGCCGCGCGCGGGCTCCGCTCGAGCCGGCGACGCAGGTCGGCGAGGAGCGCGACCTCGTCGGTAACGACGCGCCCTAAGTCCCAGGTGGCGGCCTCGGCGGCCACCGCGCGCGCCCGGGCGGGAGGCAGCCGCGACCGGCGCTCCTCCACGACCTGCCCGTTCAGCGCGCGGATCGGCGCCTGGGCGAGGGGCTCGGCGAGGAGGTACTCGGAGAGCGCGTACGCCCGCTCGTGGTCGCCGACGTCGGCGTGCAGCTTGGCCACGAGGGAGACGCCTTGGGCGATCGACCGGTTCACGGGGCGGATGGCGAGCGCCGCCTCGAACGCCTGGGCGTAGGCGCCCACCGCCTCCAGGTGGTCGCGGCGCAGGCGCGCGTTCTCGCCCAGCAGGCAGAGGGCCTGCTTCGCCGCCCCGCGGGCGCCGACCTGCCGCGAGAGGGCGAGCGCCCCGAGCAGCAGCTCGCGCGCCTCGTCGAGCTCGCCCAGCCGGCTGAGGTAGCCGGCGAGGTTGCTGCGCCCGATGACGGCGTGGTGGACGTTCCATAGGCGCTCGGCGATCGCCAGCGCCTCGCGGCTGAGCGCGACGGCGGCGGGGACGTCGCCCTTCTGGCCGGCGACGACGGCCGCCGTGACCACGGCCTCGCCCAGCAGCCGGTCGTCGCCGACGCGACGTGCGGTCGCCAGCGCCGGGCCGATCACGGCCTCGGCGCCGGCGAGGTCGCCGAGGTCGCGCGTCATGATCTGGACGACCCTCACGTCGGCCTGCACGGCGGCCACGGCGTCGCCCTCCGCCCGCCGCAGCGCGGCGCAGCGCTCGGCGGCCGCCAGCGCCGCCCGCGCGTCGCCGGCCTCCTCGTGGACCAGGGCGAGCACGGCGAGGGCGTCGGCGGTCTCGCCACGCGCGCCGGCTGCCTCCGCCAGGGCGAGGGCGCGCTCCCCGTGCCGCTCGGCCGCCTCCAGGTCGCCGAGCAGCCGCATAGTCATCGCCGCCCAGCACAGCGCCGCCTGGAGGAGCTCGTCGCCGCTCGCCTCCAGCTCTGGCAGGGCCGGGCGCAGCAGCTCCCACCCTTCGGCGATGCGGCCGCCGGCGAAGAGCATCCGGCTCTGGCAGGCCCGGGCGCGCGCCGCCAGCGCGGCATCGCCTCGCGCCGCGAAGGCGTCCGCGAGGCGGGCGAACAGCCCCAGGCCCTCGTCGGCGTGGCCGAGGATGCTGAGGACCGCGACCAGGGGGCCCATCGCGTCGGCGAGCGCGGCGGGGCCGGACCGCAGCCCGACCTCCACCGCGTGCCTGAGGTTGGGCACCTCGGCCACGAGCCGGCGGCGTGCCGCGGCGTGCCCCTCGCCCCGCAGCTCCACGCGCAGCCGGCCGAGGAGCCCGACGTGGTAGGCCACGTACCTCGCCTCGAGCTCCCCGCGCGCCCGCGGCTCGAGGCGCCCGAGGGCGTAGCGCCGCACGAGCTCGTGCATGACGAAGCGCCCGGCCTCGGTGCGCCGCACGAGGGCGGCGCCGGCGAGGCGCTGCAGCAGGGGCGGGTGGACGCCCGCGACCGCCTCGGCGGCGACGCCCTCGAAGGCGTCGAGCA
>DATGNP010000097.1:0-5980 GCA_035306665.1 Trueperaceae bacterium | reverse complement strand
GCCATGTCCTGCGCCCAGGCGCCGGCCGCCAGCAGCCCGGCCGCCACGACCGCCGCCGCGGCCGTCCGCCTCGCCAGCGACGCCGCGTGGCGTCGCCCTGCCGTCCGGTAGTGCCGGAGATGCCGCATACCTCTCTCCTCTCGCGACTCACGCGGGCCGCGCGCTGTGCGGCCCGCGTTCGGCACGAGGTTAGGGCCGAGGGGCGCCCGCGTTCGTCGGGGGTTCCCCCTAGGTTGCGGGTCCGCGAGCGGTCAGGGCGCGCGAGCCGCGGGGCGCGGTTCGGCGCCGCGCCCCGCGGCGCGAGAGGCCCGGCGCCCCGCGACGAGGCGGGAGCGGTCAGACGCCGCGCGACGAAGCGGAAGAGGCCCGGTGCCGCGGGGAGCGGCGGGAGCCGCGACGGCGAGCGCCCCTTGCATCACCGGCCGTTGACACGCCCCTTCCCGCCCCGGTACTATTCCTTTTGCGCCGCTCACGGCGCCGAAGCGTTGACTGACGACGCGGGGTGGAGCAGTCTGGTAGCTCGTCGGGCTCATAACCCGAAGGTCATCGGTTCAAATCCGATCCTCGCAACCAACCAGGAGGGCCCCTCTCACGAGGGGCCCTCCCTTCGTCCCTGCCGCTGGGCCGCCGCGCGAGCGCCGAGGCCCTCACGCCCTCGGCCGCGGCCGCGACGTGCTCACGCGAGCCGGGGCTAGACTGGGAGCCCGTGACCGACGAGACCGAACGCGACGAGGACATCAGCCGCGCCGAGGGCGCCGAGGCGCCCGGGGCCGCGACCGACGACGCGCCTGCGACGCCGCCCGAGGTCGGCGAGCGTCCCGTCACGCGCTCGGGGTTCGTGGCGATCGTCGGCAAGCCGAACGTCGGCAAGTCGACGCTCCTGAACACGATGCTGGGCGTCAAGGTCGCGCCCATAACGCCCAAGCCGCAGACCACCCGCCGCGGGGTGCGCGGCATCTACACGTTCGAGGACAGGCAGCTCGTGTTCGTCGACACGCCGGGGCTCCACCGCGGCGGGGACACCGTCCTGGACCAGGCCATGCACCGCGAGGTGCGCGACGCCGTCGTGGACGTGGACTTCGTCCTGTGGGTCGTCGACCTGCGGCGCCCGCCGAGCGACGAGGACAAGGACGTCGCGCGCCTCCTCTCCGGCCTCCCGCCCGAGGTGCCCGTGATCATCGTCGGCAACAAGGTCGACGCCGCGAAGTACCCAGAGGAGGCGCTCCAGCTCTACGGCGACCTGCTGCCGACCGCCGAGCGCTCCGTGGCACTCTCGGCCCTCAACGACCCCAAGGCCGTCTACGCCCTGCGGGACGACCTCCTCGACCGCCTCGAGGAGGCCCCGTTCTTCTTCCCCGGCGACGTGCGCTCCGACCAGACCCGCGAGCAGTGGGCGGCGGAGCTGATCCGCGAGGCCGCGATGATCCACCTCAGGCAGGAGCTGCCGTACACGGTGGCCGTGCAGGTCGTCGACTGGCAGGACCCGCCCGAGGAGGGCAGGCCGATCGTGATCACCGCCGAGATCTGGGTCGAGAAGCCGGGTCACAGACGCATCGTGATCGGCTCGGGCGGCGCGATGATCAAGGAGATCGGGCGGATGGCCCGCAAGCAGCTGGAGGTCTTCCTGCAGGAGCGCGTGTTCCTCGAGCTCGAGGTCGTCGTGCGCCGCGACTGGCGCCGCGACAAGGAGGCGCTGCGCGAGCTCGGCTACGAGCCCTGAGCGCCGGCGCGCAGCTCCGCACGCACCATGCCGATCACAGCACGCTGGCGTGACTTGAGCTCCCTCCCCGCCCCGCGCGGGCGCGATGCGATGCCGGGCGTCTACGAGCTCGCCGACGCGCGGAAGCGCGTGATCTACATCGGCCAGTCGGCGACCGACGTGCCGAACCGCATCCGTCAGCACCTCTCCCGCCCGACGTGCGTGCGCGAGCACGCCTGCTACTGGCGCTACGCCTACAGCCGCGTGCCCCAGGCCGAGGAGGCGCGGCTACTGGCGGCGTACCGCGCCAGGCACGGCGGCGCGGTACCCCAATGCAACCGCGCGGTGCCGCTCACGCGCGACGCCAAGCGGCGGTTCGCGGAGAGGTTCGGCGGCGAACCCGAGTGAGAGCCCGGAACACGTTGGGTGACCCGCGAATAACGCGATAACCATCGCAATCCTGTGAAAAGCTCTACTTGTGGCACATTTTGGGCCGTGATATAAGGACTCAGGCGAGGAGCTGAACACTTCTCAAGTTCGTTTGGAGGCTCTGCATGCGCAAGTTCTTGGTTTCCCTGATCGCCGTGGCCGCGCTCGGTGCCGGCACCGCATTCGCGCAAGGCGGGTACTGGGCGGGCTTCAGCGTGGGCTACCCCGGTGCGGCGCTGCACTTCGGCATCGACAACATCTCCCCCGGCCTCGCCGCGCGCATCAACGCGGGCTACAACTACATCGGCGCGGGCGGCTTCGCCCTCGGCGCTGACGTCCTCTACGACCTGGCCGTCGACACGGGCACGGCTCCGATCGACGTCTACGTCGGCGGCGGCCTCGGCCTCGGCATCGGTACCGGCGTCGACGTGGCGGTGAACGCCTTCGTCGGCGGCGAGTTCAGCCTCGCGCAGTCGGGCCTCCCCGAGGGCGGCGTCTTCCTCGAAGCCGGCCCCTCGCTCGGCTTCAACCCGTTCCAGCTCGGCATCGCCGCCAAGCTCGGCTTCAACTACCACTTCTGATCCGCGAGCAGTAGCGAGACGGACGGAGGCCCCCGCGCTGCGGGGGCCTCTCCATTCTTGTCTGTTCGCGACTACAGCTTGCCGAGATAGGTGTCGCAGTCCTTCTCCCGGTAGTAGGTATAGAGGTGATGGAGCCTCTCATCTGCTGCCCTGATCGCGTCCGCGTTGCTGGCTTCGTTAGCGAAGATCGCCGGCCAGAAGAAGATTGCCCACGCGACGTTCTGCCCGGAGAGGCCTTTGTTCGATTCCGCCTCGGCCTTGAGGGATCGAGTCTTGGTTATCTCTGTCGCCAACTCGTCACACGAGAGCTGACTGTCCACGAACGGGTCGTAAGACTTTACAGCTGGCGCGCAGGCGACCACTGCGACTCCTGCGAGCACCACACCGAATCCAAGAGTGAGCTTCTTGTACACTTTCCCCCCTGATTCCGTGACCCCAGCGCACCTGTCAGGCCACGTCTCATCCTACTCACGAATCACTCACGCTATCCGTGGGCTGGAGTGAAATCGGGCCAACGTCAGTCGAACGGTTAGTTGCAGTAGTGGACTATCCGACCAGGTAGAGCACGTCGGTGACCGCGCTCGGCAGGTCCTCGGTCTTCAGCCCGCGCTTCTTGATGCTGAAGCCGGGCGGGTAGCGCGTGGCCTCGACCTGGAACGGGAGCTGCTTGAGGGCCCTGGCGTCGTAGTCGAGGGCCTCAGCGTCGCCGTGCAGGCTGATCTGCACGTCGGTCATGTGCTCCTTGATCGTCGCCACGCCCTTCGACCCGGCCAGGATGCGCAGGCGGGTCAGCTCGACGAACGCCTTGACCTCGGGCGGGAACGGCCCGTACGCCTCGCGCAGCTCCTTGGCGACGCGCGCGACCTCGGCCAGCGAGTCCGTCTCGGCGAAGCGACCGTAGAAGTTCACGCGGACGTCGTCGTCCTGCACGTACGCGGGGCTGAGGCGGGCGTCGACCGATAGGTCGATGGTCACCTGCGGACGCTCGGCGGCGCGCTGCTCGCCCTTGAGCTTCGCGATCTCCTCGGCGAGGAGCTCGGTGTAGACCTCGAGCGACACGGCGCTGATGTGCCCGTGCTGTTCGGGCCCCAGCAGGTTCCCGACGCCGCGGATCTCCATGTCCTTCTCGGCCAGCAGGTGGCCCGACCCGAGGTCGTTGAGCTCGGCGATCGCGTACAGGCGCCGCTGCGCCTGCTCGGTGAGCCTGCCAGGGTAGAGCATGTAGGCCCACGCCTCGGTCTCGCGCCTGCCGACGCGGCCGCGGAGCTGGTAGAGCTGGGCCAGGCCGAGCCTGTCGGCGCGCTCGATCACGAGCGTGTTCGCCCCGGTGATGTCGAGCCCCGACTCGACGATGGTCGTCGAGAGCAGCACGTCGTAGGCGCCCTCGTCGAACCCGAGCATGACCTCCTCGAGCTCGTCCTCGGGCATCTGGCCGTGGGCGACGCCGATGCGAGCCTCCGGGACCAACTGCGCGAGCGTGCGGGCGCGCAGGCTCATCGAGCCGACGCGGTCGTGGATGTAGAACACCTTGCCGCCGCGCTCGAGCTCGGCCAGCACGGCCTCGCGCACGGTCATCGGGTCGTAGGGCTGGAGGACCGTCTGGATCGGCTTGCGTCCACGGGGCGGCGTGAGGATCTGGCTGACGTCGCGCAGGCCCACGAGGCTCATGTAGAGGGTCCGCGGGATCGGCGTCGCCGACAGCGACAGGACGTCGACGTCGGCCTTGAGGCTCTTCAGCCGTTCCTTCTGGCCCACGCCGAAGCGGTGCTCCTCGTCGACGATCAGCAGGCCGAGGCGCTTGTACTCGATGCTCTCGGCCAGCAGGCGGTGCGTGCCGACGACCACGTCCACGCCGCCGTCCTTCAGGCCCTTCAGGACGTCGCGGGCGACCTTGTCGGGGGTGAAGCGCGAGAGCATCTCGACGCGCACGGGCAGCCCCGCGAACCGGTCCCTGAAGGTCTCGAAGTGCTGCTTCGCGAGCACGGTGGTGGGCACGAGCATCGCCACCTGGTAGCCGTGGCCCACGACGCGGTGCGCGGCCCGCAGCGCGACCTCCGTCTTGCCGAAGCCGACGTCGCCGGAGATCAGGCGGTCCATCGGCACCTCGCGCTCCAGGTCGGCGAAGACGTCGGCGACGGCTTTCTCCTGGTCGGGCGTGAGCTCGTACCCGAAGTTCTTCTCGATCAGCGGGTCCCAGTCGGGCAGCGGCGGGAACGCCGTGCCCGTGGCGACCTGGCGCTTGGCGTAGGCCTTGATCAGCTCGGCGGCGAGCTCGGAGGCGTTGACGCGCGCCTTCTCGCGCGCCCGCGCCCACTCGTTCGTGCCCAGCGTCGAGAGGCGCGGCGGGTCGTCGGTCGTGCCGGGGTGGCGGCGCAGCAGCGGCAGCTGCTCGACCGGCAGGTAGAGCTTGCCCTCGCCGGCGTACTGCAGGAGCAGGTAGTCGCGCGTGACGCCCACGACCTGCCGCGGCTCGAGGCCGAGGAACCGGCCTATGCCGTGGTCGGGGTGGATGAGGTAGTCGTCGACGGTGAGCTGCGAGGGGTCGTGGACGGCCTTGCCCGGGAGACGCTTGAGCCGCCGTCCCCCCTGGTAGCCGTAGAGCAGCTCCTCGGTGAGGACGACCTCCTTGCGCTCGGGGTCGCGGTAGCCCCCCTGCGTCTCCTTGGCGAGGACCAGCGAGACCTGGCCGGGGCGACCGTCGACGCCGTTGCGCCAGTGCGTCTCGTGCTCGTCGAGGACCTTCTCGCGCAGGTAGCGGCCGGTGCGCTCGAACTTCAGGAGCAGGTTCACGGCGTAGCCGTCGCGCAGCCACATGTGCACGTCCTGCGCGAAGGCGGTGAGCTTGCCGCGGTAGTAGCCGAGAGGCTCGAGCGGTACCGCGCCCCTCACGAGGTCCAAGGGGTCGCGCCCGAAGCTCACGACCTCGCGCCGCGCGAGGTGCTGCCACAGCCAGGCCGTGCCGAGGACGGCGGTGGCGGCCGCGCTCCCGGCGCCCGCCTCGCCCTCGGCCTCCACGCGTCCCGACGCCGGGCCGCCCGCGGACGTCCCGTCCGCGCCCGCGTCGGGCGCGGCGCCCGGCATCAGCTCGGGAGCGTCGAGGAACACCGTGCCCGGCAGGTGCTCGAGGAGCCTCGTCGTCCACTCGGAGCGGTCGTACTCGGCGAGCGACACCGGCGCCAGCACGTGGGCGGTGCGCGCCTCGCCGTGCAGCGTCAGCGTCTCGAGCTCGTCCCCGAAGAACTCGAGGCGCAGCGCGCCATCGGCGTCGTCC
>DATGNP010000096.1:0-9962 GCA_035306665.1 Trueperaceae bacterium | reverse complement strand
TCGACCCCGTGATCGGGCGCGACGACGAGATCAGGCGCACGATCCAGATCCTGCTCAGGCGCACGAAGAACAACCCGGTGCTCATCGGCGAGCCAGGCGTGGGCAAGACCGCCATCGTGGAGGGCCTCGCCCAGCGCATCGTGAACAAGGACGTGCCCGAGGGGCTGCAGGGCAAGCGCATCGTGCAGCTCGACATGGGGAGCCTCCTCGCCGGCGCGAAGTACCGCGGCGAGTTCGAGGAGCGGCTCAAGGCCGTGATCCAGGAGACGACGAAGTCCGAGGGCCAGATCGTCCTGTTCATCGACGAGCTGCACACGATCGTCGGGGCGGGGAAGGCCGAGGGTGCCGTCGACGCCGGCAACATGCTCAAGCCGGCGCTGGCGCGCGGCGAGCTGCGCATGATCGGCGCCACGACGCTCTCCGAGTACCGCGAGATCGAGAAGGACGCGGCCCTCGAGCGGCGCTTCCAGCCCATCGTCGTCGACGAGCCGTCCGTCGAGGACACGATCAGCATCCTCAGGGGCATCAAGGAGAAGTACGAGGTGCACCACGGCGTCGAGATCTCCGACCCGGCGCTGATCGCGGCGGCGCAGATGGCGCACCGCTACATCGCCGACAGGCGGCTGCCCGACTCGGCGATCGACCTCGTCGACGAGGCCGCCAGCCGCATCCGCGTGCAGCTCGAGAGCCTGCCGGAGGAGATCGACGGCCTCAGGCGCCGCCGCCTGCAGCTCGAGGTCGAGCGCGAGGCGCTCAAGAAGGAGGAGGACCCCGACTCCCAGCAGCGCCTGGTGCGCATCGAGGAGGAGCTCAAGGCGATCGCCGACCGCATCGGGCAGGCGCAGGCCGAGTACGAGGCCGAGAAGGCGCTGTTCGAGCAGTGGCGCCGCGACCAGGAGGAGCTCGACCGCGTCCGCACCCAGATCGAGATGGCCGAGCGCGACTACGACCTCGAGACCGTCGCGCGGCTGCGCTACGGCGAGCTGCCTAGGCTCGAGCGCGAGGTCAAGGAGACGGCCGCGAGGCTCGAGGACGCGAAGTACGTGCGCCTCTCCGTCGGCGAGGACGAGATCGCCGAGGTCGTCGCGCGCGCCACCGGCATCCCGGTCTCGAAGCTCGTCGCCGGCGAGCGCGAGAAGCTCCTCGGGCTCGAGAAGGCGCTGCACGAGCGCGTGATCGGGCAGGAGGAGGCCGTCACGGCGGTCGCCGACGCGATCCGCCGCTCGCGCGCCGGGCTCTCCGACCCCAAGCGGCCGATCGGCTCGTTCATCTTCCTCGGGCCGACGGGCGTGGGGAAGACCGAGACGGCGCGCGCCCTCGCCGAGCAGCTGTTCGACAGCGAGGACCGCATGATCCGCCTCGACATGTCCGAGTACATGGAGAAGCACACGGTCTCGAAGCTGATCGGCGCGCCTCCCGGGTACGTCGGCTACGAGGAGGGCGGCCAGCTCACCGAGGCCGTCAGGCGCAAGCCGTACAGCGTCGTCCTCTTCGACGAGATCGAGAAGGCCCACCCCGACGTCTTCAACGCGCTGCTCCAGGTGCTCGACGACGGGCGCCTCACCGACGCTCAGGGCCGCACCGTCGACTTCCGCAACACGGTCGTGATCATGACCAGCAACATCGGCAGCCCGCAGATCCTCGAGATGAGCGCGTCGGGCGCCGACTACGACCGGATGAAGCAGACGGTCTTCGGGTTGCTGCAGCAGCACTTCCGGCCCGAGTTCCTCAACCGCATCGACGACGTCATCGTCTTCCACGCGCTCGACAGGCAGCAGGTAGCGGAGATCGCTCGCATCCAGCTCGGCCTCCTGCAACGCCGCCTCGACGACCGCCGCATCACGCTCGACGTGACGCCGGAGGCGATGGAGCAGCTCGCGCTGATCGGCTACGACCCCGTGTTCGGCGCGCGGCCGCTGAAGCGCATGATCCGCGAGCGCATCGAGACGCCGCTGGCGAAGGGGATCATCGCGGGCGAGTTCGAGGAGGGCGACACGGTGCGCGTCCTGCCCGCCGCCGACGGCACGTTCAACCTCACGGTCGTGGAGCCCGTGGCGGCGAACTGAGGGTTCCCGTACGCCGGGACGTGAGCGGGCGGCTGGAAGACCGGCCGCCCGCCCGGCCATCGGCCTCGGCCCCGAGCGCCTCCGTCACGCCGCGGACCGCGGGACCGCGGCGCCCCGAGCCGACGGCCCGCCGGCATGACGGCGCCCCGACGTCACGCCGACGCTGGCTCGGGGTTCGCGTGCTCGCGGGACGCGATCGCGACGGCCGCGGCGATCGCCTCGCCGGTCGAGGCGAACTCGAGGCGGCCGTGCGACGTCACCTCGTCGTAGAGTCCCATGCGCTTGAGCACGTTGCGGGGCTGCGGTTGCAGCGCCGACACGACCAGCTCGCCGCCGCGCCGCGCGATGCGCTCCTTGAGGGCCTTGAGCGCCGTGGCGCCGGTCGCGTCGAGCACCGGCACCTTGCGCAGGCGGAGGATCACCACGCGGATGCCCTTGTCGACCTTGAGCATCTGGTCGATGAAGCGCTCGGCGGCGCCGAAGAATATGGGGCCCTCGACGCGCAGCGCGATCACGCGGTCGCGGACCCGCTCGAGGGCCGCGGCGTCGTCGTCGGTCATCAGGGGCCGCTCGTCGGAGCCGGCCAGGTCGAGGGGGTCGACGCGGAACGTCGAGCTCATCCGCACGATGAACAGCACCGCCGCGGCGACGAGCCCCACCTCGATCGCGAGGATGAGGTCGAACAGCACCGTCACGACCAGCGTCAGCAGCATCACGAAGGCGTCAGACTTGGTGCTGCGCAGGATCAGGACCGAGGCGTGGTGCTCGACCATGCGCACGGCCACGACCATGAGCACGCCGCCGAGGACCGCCAGCGGGACGCGTGCCGCCAGGGGAGCGAGGAAGAGGACGATCGCGAGCAGCGCGACCGCGTGGACCATGGCGGCCAGCCGCGTGCGCGCGCCGGAGCGCACGTTCACGGCCGTGCGCGCCAGGGCGGCCGTGGCGGGCACGCCGCCGAACAGGCCGACGGCGATGTTGCCTAGGCCCTGGCCGAACAGCTCGCGGTCGGGGTCGTGCTTCTCGCCCACGGTCATGCCGTCGGCGACGACCGCCGACAGGAGGCTCTCGAGCGCCGCCAGCACGGCGACTGCCAGAGCGGCGCGGGCCAGGTCGACCCAGCCGTCGCCCGACGGCAGCGTCGGAAGCACGGGCAGCGGCAGGCTGCGCGGCAGCGCGCCGATGCGCGCGACGCCCCCGAAGACCGGCAGCAGCGACACCAGGCTGACGACCACCAGGGCCGCCATGCTGGCCGGCACGGCGGCCAGCGCCTTCACGCGTCCCCAGGCCAGCATCACGGCCACCGTCAGGAGCGCCAGCACCAGGGGTAGGAAGCCGGGGTCGGCCGACCAGGTGCGGACGGTGCGCACGGCCAGCAGCAGGATGCTCTCGGTAGGCACCTGCGGCACGCCCAGGACCGCGGGGAGCTGCTGCAGGAAGATGATCACGGCGATGCCGTTGGTGAACCCCGTCACGACCGGCCACGGCACGAAGCGGATGTAGCTGCCGATGCCCAGGAAGCCGAGCACGACGAGGATCAGTCCGGCGGCGACCCCGAGCAGCGGCAGCGCTCCCGGCCCGTACTGCGCGACGATGCCGAGCAGGACAGCCGTCATCGCGCCCGTGGGGCCGGTGACCTGGAACTTCGAGCCGCCGAACAGGGCCGCGACGAACCCGGCGACGATAGCGGTGACGACGCCGGCCGCGGCGCCCGCGCCCGACGTCACGCCGAAGCCCAGCGCCAGGGGCAGGGCAACGAACGCCACGGTCACGCCCGCCAGCAGGTCGCTGCGGAGGTGCTCGAGGTCGAAGTCGCGCCTGCCCGGGAGGAAGCGGAGGAGCCTCGCGCCGAGCCCCTCGCCGGCCGAAGGGGCGTCCCTGCCTGGAGCGGGCGTCGTCACAGGGCGTAGTCGACGACCACGGGCGCGTGGTCCGAGAGGACGGGGAAGCGGGGGACGTCGAACGCCACGGCGCGCTCCGCCAGGTCGGAGATGGCAAGCTGGTAGTCGATGCGCCAGCCTACGTTCCGCTCGCGGGCGCCGGCGCGCTGCGTCCACCACGAGTAGACCTCGGCGTCGTCGCCGGCGAGCCGCCTGACGACGTCCACGAGCCCGACGTCGAGGAGCCGGCCGAACCACTCGCGCTCCTCGGGGAGGAAGCCCGAGCTGCGCTGGTTCGAGCGCCAGTTCTTGAGGTCGACCTCGCGGTGCGCGATGTTCACGTCGCCGCACAGCAGGAGGGGCCTGCCCTCCGCGACGAGCCCTGCCACGAACCCCAGGAAGCGTTCCAAGAACTCCATCTTCACGGCCTGCCTGAGCTCGCCCGTCGTGCCCGACGGGGCGTAGACGTTGAGGAGCGTGAGCTCCGGGAGCTCGGTCACGATCACGCGGCCCTCACGGTCGTGCTCGGGGTACCCGCTGCCGACGCGCACCGCCAGGGGAGCGGCGCGCGTCAGGGTCCCGACGCCGCTGTAGCCCTTGCGCTCGGCGGGGTGCCACGTCGCGTGGAAGCCGTCGACGAGCGGCGGGACCTGGTCGGGCGCGGCGCGCACCTCCTGTAGGCACACGGCGTCGGGGCCGAGCTCGTCGAGCAGCGACGAGAGGCCCTTGCGGGCCGCCGCGCGCACGCCGTTCACGTTCATGCTCACGACCCTCACGCCCGCCATACTCGCATGTCCTGGCGGCACGCCTGTGGCGTGGGCGCCGAGCGGGTGCGTGTGTGACATTCCCCGTGCAGCACGAGCATGCGTGTTAGCTTTGGGGCGTGATCTTCAGGCGCGGGAGGACGGCGCCCATCGAGTCGGCGCAGCAGGCGCTGGCCCGGGGCCAGTACGAGCTGGCGCTGTCGATGCTGGAGACGGCGGCCCGGAAGGCCGCCAGACAGGGCCAGGGACAGGCGTGGCTGCAGCTCGCCGCCCTCTACGCGCTCTACGGCGAGGAGGGCATCGAGAACGGGCTGCCCGCGCTGCGGTCGGCCGTCGCCGTCGACGCCCAGCTCGCGAACCACCCTCTCTACCGCGCTCTGTTCTGGGAGTTCGCCGCCTACCGCGGCGGCTCGATAGGCGACGTCAAGCGCGGCCTGAAGGACGTGACGGAGGCGGACCCGGTCGCCGCCTACCACGCCGCCTCGGCGCTGTTCGCCGTCGACGCGCCGAAGAGCGCGGGGCGGCGCCTGGCCGCGATCGACGAGGCGCGCCTGCCCGCCTACCTCAGGTGGCGGCGTTGGTCCCTCCTCGGCCAGTGTCGCGAGGCGATGGGCGAGTGGGAGGGGGCAGCCGAGGCCTTCGCGCACGCCGTCGCCCTGGCGCCGCCCTCGGAGCGCGAGCCCGAGAGGCTCAGCCTGGCGGGCGCGCTGGTCGAGCTGGGCCGCACCGAGGAGGCCGTCGCGGCCCTGAACGAGGTCGACGGGGAGCAGCTCAGGCCCGAGGAGCTGACCGTGCACCGCTACCTGCTCGGCAGGGCCCACCTCGAACTCGGCAACCCCAACCGCGCCCTCGAGCTGCTCACCGAGGCGCAGGGGATCGGCGAGTCGGTAGAGGGTCCCTCCGACCCGAGCTACAGCGTGGCGTTCGCCACCGCCCAGGCGCTCACCGCGCTGGGCCGGCACCAGGAGGCGCGCGAGCGCTTCGCGCGCGCCCTCGAGCTCGCGCCGGCCGAGCACCGCGCCTACACGCAGCACGAGGCCGCCTACGCCCTCATCGAGTGCGACGAGCTGGAGGGCGCCGAGTCGCTCCTGGCCGAGGTCGTGTCCGACCCCAGCTACCCTCACCGCGGCGAGGCGCTCGCCGACCTCGCCGACGTCCGGCTGCGGTACGGCGACTTCGAGGGCGCGCAGAACGCGGCCGAGCAGGCGCTCGAGCTGGGCGCCAGCGCGGCCGCCTGCCTCACGCTGGGGAACATCGCCTACGAGTACTACCGGCTCGACGAGGCCGTGAGCTGGTTCGAGCAGGCCGTCGGCACGAGCCAGCCGGGCGACCCCTACTGGGTTAGCGCCCACCAGATGCTCGCCGACGTCTACGCCCAGATGGGCGAGGACCAGGCCGCGCGGGTGCTGACGCACGCCAAGGCCGCCCTCGAGCACACCGAGCCGTCCTCCGAGTGGTACCTGCCGCTGACCCAGTTCGTGGAGGAGGCGCGGCAGGCCCTCGGCGGCCACGACCGCCTGCTGAACTGAGCGGTTAGCCTGCTCGCGTGGAGGGCCTCCTTCTCGCGGAGGCGCTGGCGCGCCTCGCCGAGCGGCTGCCGGCCGAGCGCCTGGCGTGGTCGTTCCCCGACGAGCGCACCGCCGTGCTGCCCCTCAGGGACGGGCCGGCGCTGTGGCTGCACGCCGGCGGGGCCGAGCCCCGTCTCGAGCTCGCGCCCGGAACGCCGCCGCGGGCGGCGCCCAGGACGCCCTTCCAGCGACAGCTGGCGGCGCGTGCCGCCGGCGACCTCGTGGCCGTCGAGCAGCGCGCCCTCGACCGCGTCGCCATGCTGCGCTTCGCGGCCTCGCGCGGCTTCGTGCCCGAGCCGCCCGTGACGCTGGTCGTGGAACTGGCCGGGAGGCACGCGAACCTCGTCCTCGTGGGGGTGGACGGGCGCGTGCTCGGCGTGATGCGGCCCGTCACGGCCGACAGGAACCGCTACCGGGAGCTGCGCCCCGGGGTCGCGTACGTCCCGCCGCCCCCCTACGACAAGCTCGACCCGCGCGCGGCGGGCCCGGAGGAGCTGGCCGCGCGCCTCGCGGGCCGCGAGCTGCGCGAGGTCAGGCACGTGGTCGACGGCGTGGGCCCGCGCCTGCAGGCCGCCCTCGAGAGGCGGCTGGCGGACGCGGCGGGGGCCGCGCCGCGGGACCGACTGGAGGGCGAGCTGCTGGCCGCTGCCGTCGCCGCGGTCAGGGAGATGACCGCGGCGCCCGCGGCGTTCCTCGCTGCCCACGCCGGCGAGCGACGCGCGGACGCGCCCGCCGGCGAGGCGGGCGACGCGCCGCTGCGCCGCCGGGCGGCGGAGCTCGTGGCCCGGCGGCTGGCCCTCGCCGAGAGGCGCCTGGCCGACGCCGAGCGCGCCGTCGCGGAGGCCGAGGTCGCGGCGCGGCTGAGGGCCGAGGCCGACCTGCTGCTGGCGGCGGGCGGGGACTGGCGCCTCGAGGGCTCCCGGGCGACCTTGGCGGGCTACGACGGAGCGCCCGTCGTCCTCGAGGTCGACCCGCGGCACGACGCGGCCGGCAACGCCCGGCTGCGTTACGACCGCGCCAGGCGGCGCGAGGCGCGTGCCTCTCGGGCGCGCGAACGGCTCCCCGAGCTGGCAGCGGACGTCGCCAGGTGGCGGGCGGAGGCGGGGTCGCTCGACGCGGCGGACGCCGCGCGCCTGCGGAGCCTGGTCGATGAGCTGGCGGCCGGCGAGGGGTCGAGCGCTCGCGCCGGGCGCCGCGGTGGCGCCACCGTCGGGGTGCGCTTCACCGACCCGCACGGCTTCGAGGTCGTCGTGGGCAGGGGCGCCCGCGAGAACGACGCCGTGACCTTCGGGGTAGCGCGCTCGCGCGACCTGTGGCTGCACGCCCAGGGCTACCGGGGCGCGCACGTCGTCGTGCGCTCGGGCGGGCGGCAGGTGCCGTTCGATACCGTGCTGTTCGCAGCCAGGCTCGCGGCCGGGTTCTCGGAGGCGCGCGGCTCCTCGAACGTGCCGGTCGACTACACCGAGCGCAGGCACGTGTGGCGCGTCAAGGGCGGGGCGCCGGGCGCCGTGAACTACACGCAGCAGAAGACCGTCTACGTCGAGCCGGCCAGGGACGAGGACGCGGCCGCGAGAGCGGCCGGTTAGGCCGCCGGCCGGCTGCCGCGCGGCCGGCCGCCCCCGGGTCGGTACCGGCGTCGGTTCTTACCGCGCGCCCGCCGGCCGGACGCTCGCCGCCTCAGGCCCTGCCCGCGGAACCGAACAGGCGCATGCGCTCCTCGACGACGGCCTGCATCGCCTCGCGCGCCGGCCCGAGGATCTGCCTGGGGTCGAAGAGGCCCGCGTCGCGCCCGAGTGTCTCCCGCACGCTCGTCGTGAACGCGAGCCTGAGGTCGGTGTCGGTGTTGACCTTGGCGATGCCGTTCCTCACGGCGCGCGTGACGTCCTCGGGGTGGATGCCGACGGCGCCCTCGATCGACCCGCCGGCGGCGCGGAAGCGCGTGACCAGCTCGGCCGGCACGCCCGACGCCCCGTGCAGCACGAGGGGCTGCGGCACGAGCGCGGCGATGGCCTCGAGCCGGGCGTGGTCGATGAACGGCCGCCCCTTGCCCTTGTACGCGCCGTGCGAGGTGCCGATCGCGACGGCGAGGTAGTCGGCGCCGCTGCGCTCGACGAACCGGGCCGCGTCCTCGGGCTTCGTGAGGGCGGCCTCCTCGGCGCTGACGTCCACGTGCTCCTCGATGCCCGCCAGGCGGCCGATCTCGGCCTCGACGGTCACGCCCACGGCGTGAGCCGCCTCGACGACCCTGGCGGTCTCGCGGACGTTCGTCTCCTCGTCCGCGTGGGACATGTCGATCATCACCGACGTGAAGCCCCAGCGCAGGGCTCGCACGCACATCGCGTACGAGGAGCCGTGATCGAGGTGCATGGCCACGGGCACCGTGGCCCGGTCCGCGAGGTGCTTGACGACCGCCACGAGGGCGTCGCCGCCGAACCTCAGGGCGCCCTCGGAGAGCGAGACGATCACGGGGCTGCGCGTGGCCTCGGCCGCCCAGACGATCGCCTGCGTCACCTCCATGTCGTTGGTGTTGAAAGCTCCCACCGCGTAGCCGCCGGCCCTGGCGGGGCCGAGCACGTCGAGTCCTGAGACGAGTGGCATCCCGGCAGTCTAGCCGTTGGGCAGGGGCGGCGCCGCCCTCCCGCTGAGGAAGCCGCCCAGCCCGCCGGCGAGCAGCGCGAGCAGCACCGTGGCCGGCGCCGCCGGGTCGACGAACACGAGCGCGACGAGCAGCAGGGCGGAGGACAGGACCCGCATCGCCGTGCGGCTGCCGGCGGCGCGCCGCCCGGGGCGGAACGCGATCACGTGAGCGGCGAAGAACGTGACGCCGACGACGACCCACAGCACCCACACAGGCAGGCTAGCCAGCAGGCCCATCCAGCACCTCCCACAGCGCGGCCAGTCCGAGCAGGGCGGCCGCTCCGGCCGCAGCGACGGCCTCCCGCAGGCGCCAGGCCCCCTTGTCCCGCTCCCCGACCGAGTTGCTGACGCCCCTCACCTCGACGAACGGTACCCCGAGAGCGGCGGCGGCCCGCGCGGCGCCGGCGCCCTCCATCGACTCGACGGCCGTGCCGAAGCGCCGCGCGACGTAGGCGGCGGCCGCCGCGTCGGCGGTGACCGCGTCCGAGGTCGCGAACGGCAGCGCGGGGGTGCCGGCGGCCGCGGCGACGCGCGTCAGCAGCGGGCCCGCGAGGTCGATGCGGTTCGCGGTGGCGTCGCCGTGCACGGCCAGGGCCTCGAGGCCCTGCCAGTCGGGGTGCCGTCCGAGGCCGAGGTCGAGGTCGAGCTCGCTCGTCGCCGCTGCCGCGGTGCCGAGGGCGAGGCCGGCGCCCGGGTAGGCGCCGCCGACGCCGACCTGGAGGACGGCCTTGACCCCGCCCCCCGCGGCCACGACCAGCGCGGCGACGGCCGCGGCCGCGTTCGCCTTGCCGAGGCCGCTGGCGGCGAGCAGCACGGGCACGCCGCGCAGCGTGCCCGCCCGGGTCGGCGGCCACGCCGGCGCCCAGGCGGGCTCCTCCACCGGCGCGAGCTCGCGCAGCAAGGGGTCGGCCTCGAGGGGGGTGGCGGTCAGCACCGCCAGCGTGCCGCGCGTCAGGTCAGGCCTCTACGGGCAGGTCGAGGAGCGCGTGGACGAACGCCGCGGCGTCGTACGGCTGCAGGTCGTCCTCGCGCTCACCGACGCCGATG
>DATGNP010000095.1:0-2351 GCA_035306665.1 Trueperaceae bacterium | reverse complement strand
GAGCGCCAGCCGCTGTTGACCTCGATGGCTACCCCGTCAGCGGCGGCGCGTCGAGCCGCCGCCCGCAGCGCCGACAGGAGGTCGGGGTCGAGGTTCGCTATGCCGGGGAGGTGGTCGTCGAAGGGCGTCGCACGGGCGGGGAGGTCGCCAGCCGCCACGGTCGCAGCCTCGGCGGGCGCGACGGCGCAGCGCGGCGGGCCGCCAGGCACGCGGGCCTCGCCGGGCGACGCGCCGGAGTAGAAGACGAACCAGGCGTGCGCGGCGACGACCGCCAGGCACCAGAGCACGCTGCGCGTGGACCGACCCGTTCTCGCGTTCATGCGCATGGCGCCCAGTCGAAGCGATCCGGTGTTGCCGCGGCGTTCGTGTTTCTCGATAAGCCGGCGATAAACGGCGGGGCCTAACATCGGGAACGTGCGTGTCCTGGTCGTCGAGGACGAGCCCCTGATGGCGGAGGCGATCCGCGACGGCCTACGCCTGGAGGCGATCGCGGCGGACGTCGCCGGCGACGGCGAGACGGCCCTCGAGATGCTGAGCGTGAACGACTACGACGTCGCCGTCCTCGACCGCGACGTCCCCGGGCCCTCGGGCGACGAGGTTGCCGAGAGCATCGTCGCGTCCGGGAGCGGGACGCCGATCCTCATGCTCACGGCCGCGGACCGCCTAGAGGACAAGGCCTCCGGCTTCGGCCTCGGCGCGGACGACTACCTCACCAAGCCGTTCGAGCTGAAGGAGCTCGTCCTGCGGCTGCGGGCTCTCCACCGGAGGCGCGGGGTGAAGCGGCCGCCGGTGCTGGAGCTCGCGGGCCTACGGCTCGACCCGTTCCGCCGCGAGGTCTTCCGGGACGGCCGCTACGTGGCGCTGACCCGCAAGCAGTTCGCGGTGCTCGAGGTGCTGATGCAGGCGGGAGGCGGCGTCGTCGGCGCGGACGAGCTGCTGGAGCGCGCCTGGGACGAGAGCGCCGACCCGTTCACGAACGCCGTGCGCATCACGATCTCGGCGCTGCGCAAGAGGCTGGGAGAGCCCTGGCTGATCGCCACCGTGCCGGGCGTCGGCTACCGGATCGACGTCGACGGGCGTGACTAGGCGGCCGGGGGTGAGCGTCCGGCTGCGTCTGACCCTCAGCTACGCCGGCTTCCTGGTCGTGGCGGGCACCGTCCTGCTGGCGATCGTGTGGGTCTTCCTGCTGCGCTACGTCCCTCCCGAGGCGCCTCGGACGTTCGGCGGCTTCGTCCCCGGCCGCGGCGACCTGATCCGCGCCTTCGCGCCGAAGGCGGCGTGGGGGTTCGTCTTCCTGCTGGTGTTCGGCCTCGTCGGCGGCTGGGTGCTCGCCGGCCGGATGCTGGCTCCCCTCGACCGCATCACGAGGGCGACGCGCAAGGCCGCGTCGGGCTCGCTCTCCCACCGCGTCGAGCTCGAGGGCCCGCTTGACGAGTTCCGCGAGCTCGCCGACGCCTTCGACGACATGCTCGCGCGCCTGGAGGCCCAGGTCGACGAGCAGAGGCGCTTCGCCGCGAACGCCTCGCACGAGCTGCGCACGCCGCTGGCGATCACGCGGACGCTCCTCGAGGTGGCCAGGAACGACCCGGGTCACGACCGGGACGCGCTGATCGCGCGCCTGCTGGAGGTCAACGCGCGGTCGATCGAGCTGACCGAGGCGCTGCTCCTCCTCAGCCGCAGCGACGGGGGGTCGTTCCAGCGCGAGCCCGTCGACATGTCGCTGGTCGTGGACGAGGCCGTGGAGACGCTCCTCCCGCTGGCGGAGAGGCACGGCGTCGACGTCGAGGTCGCGGCGGAGGCCGCTCCGACGCTGGGATCGCACGCCCTGCTGCTGCAGATGACGACGAACCTCCTGCACAACGCGATCGTGCACAACCTGGAGGAGGGCGGGGTCGTGCGGGTCGAGGCCGCCGCGGACGGCGAGCGGGTCGTGCTCACCGTGGAGAACACGGGCCCGGTCCTCTCCCCGCACCTCGTCTCGACCCTCACCGAGCCGTTCCAGCGGGGTCCGGGCCGGGTGCGTCGCGGCCACGCGGGCGTGGGCCTCGGCCTGGCGATCGTGAGGAGCGTCTGCCGGGCGCACGGCGGCGCCCTGACCCTCGCGCCGCGCGACGGGGGCGGGCTGGTCGCGACCGTGGGGTTGCCGCTCGACTCGGGCGTGGAGGCGATGCCCACGGCCCGCGGCCGCGCCGCGAGTGGCGTTGCGAGCGGCGCCGCGCGCGGCGCCGAGGGTCGTCAGATGACGACCTCGTCGTCGTCGAGGAACTGACGCATCGCGATCACCGAGTAGGGCCCGATCGGCGCGTCCTGCCACGCGGGGTCGATCCGTCCGTAGCGCCCCCGGAAGAAGA
>DATGNP010000094.1:0-7137 GCA_035306665.1 Trueperaceae bacterium | reverse complement strand
ATCGCGGCCAGGAACACGACGTCGGCGGCCAGGCGCGTGACGGCCAGCAGCGTCAGGGCGCCCAGGGCCACGAGCGTGGCGAACATGGCTTCGACCGTCAAGCCGTCCCTCCGTGACGATGGTAAGCAGGGCGGGCCTTAGAGTGGCACAGCCCGTCTCATGCTCGTCGTGCCGCCGCTGCGGCTCAGGTCGGGGGACGCTCGTCGAGGAGGCTGGGAGGTAGCGCCCGTAGGCGTTGCCGGTGCCGTACTCGCGCGCCAGCGCCGCCAGCTCCTCGGCGCCGATCCAGCCCCGGCGGAAGGCGACCTCCTCGGGGCAAGCGATCTTCGTGCCCTGGCGCGCCTCGAGCGTCTCGACGAAGTTCGCGGCCTGCAGCAGGCTCTCGTGGGTGCCCGTGTCGAGCCAGGCC
The DNA here is from genome assembly GCA_035306665.1 of Trueperaceae bacterium. Classification (GTDB taxonomy): domain Bacteria; phylum Deinococcota; class Deinococci; order Deinococcales; family Trueperaceae; genus DASRWD01. The sequence continues at coordinate 6,728 of DATGNP010000094.1, read as the reverse complement.
ATGCCGCGGCCGAGGAGCTCCACGCGCAGTCGGCCCTGGTCGAGGTAGACCCGGTTGAGGTCCGTGATCTCGAGCTCGCCGCGCTGCGACGGCCTCAGGCCGCGCGCGTGGGTCGGCGCGTCGGCCGGGTAGAAGTACAGGCCCGTCACGGCGTAGTCGCTCTTCGGCGTCGCGGGCTTCTCCTCGATGTCCGTGACCCTGCCGCTCGCGTCGAACGCCACGACGCCGTAGCGCTGCGGGTCCTTGACCCGGTAGCCGAACACCGTCGCCTCGTCCTCGCGGGCGGCCACCGTCTCCAGCAGGCCGGAGAGGCCGTAGCCGTGGAAGAGGTTGTCCCCCAGGACCAGCGCCACGCGGCTGCCGGCCAGGAACTCCTCACCGATCACGAGCGCCTGCGCCAGCCCCTCGGGCCGCGGCTGCTCGGCGTAGGCGAAGCGCATGCCCCACCGCGAGCCGTCGCCGAGGAGGGCCCGGAACAGCGGCAGGTCCCGCGGGGTCGAGATGACGAGGACCTCGCGCACGCCCGCGAGCATCAGGACGCTCAGGGGGTAGTAGACCATCGGCTTGTCGTAGACCGGCATGAGCTGCTTGCTCACCGCCAGCGTGGCGGGGTAGAGGCGGGTGCCGCTCCCGCCGGCGAGGACGATGCCCTTGAGGCTCATGCCTGCGGCTCGCCCCGCGCCCCGCCCTCGGCGGCGGTGACGGCGCCGCCCCCGGTGCCGAGGCGCTCGAGCCGGTAGCGGCCGCGCGTGACGGTCTCGAGCCAATCGCGGTGCTCCAGGTACCAGGCCACGGTGTCGCGCAGGCCCCGCTCGAACGGCACGGCGGGCCGCCAGCCCAGCTCCTCGCGGGCCTTCGTGGTGTCGACGGCGTAGCGGAAGTCGTGGCCCGGGCGGTCGGGGACCGGGGTGATCAGGTCGCGGTGGTCGCGGCCCGAGGGCGCCAGCTCGTTCACGAACCCGAGCAGGGTCTCGAGGACCGCGCGGTTGCTGCGCTCGTTGCCCCCGCCGAAGAGGTAGACGCCGCCGGGCCGCCCGCGCAGCGCCGCGGCGACGAGCCCGTCGGCGTGGTCGTCGACGTGCAGCCAGTCGCGGACGTTCTCGCCCGTGCCGTAGAGCGGCACCGCCTCACCGGCCAGCGCCTTGCCCAGCGCCAGCGGCAGCAGCTTCTCGGGGAACTGGTAGGGCCCGTAGTTGTTGGTGGCGTGGGCGGTCAGCACGGGCAGGCCGTAGGTGTGGAAGTAGGCGTTGGCGAGGTGGTCGGCGCCGGCCTTGCTGGCGCTGTACGGGGAGCGCGGGTCGAACGGCGTGGCCTCCGTGAAGACGCCGTCGCTGCCGAGTGAGCCGTACACCTCGTCGGTCGAGACGTTGACGACCCGCAGGGCCGCCCGCTCGGCGGCCGGCAGCTCGTCGCGGTAGCGCCTGAGGGCCTCGAGCAGGCGCAGCGTGCCGACGACGTTCGCCTGCACGAACGCCTCGGGGCCGTCGATCGAGCGGTCGACGTGGGTCTCGGCGGCGAGGTGGAACACGACGCGCGGCCGCTCCTCGCGCAGCAGCGCGAGGAGGGCGTCCAACTCCCTCACGTCGAGGTGGACGAAGCGGTGCCCGGGCTCGCCGCCCGCCGCCTCGAGGCGCGAGACGTCGCCGGCGTAGGTCAGGGCGTCGACGCTGACGACGCGTCCGACCCCGCGGGCCTTGAGCCGCCTCACGAGGGCGGAGCCGATGAAGCCGGCGGCGCCGGTGACGAGCACCGGCCCCATGCTGCCTAGGTCTGACACGCCCAGACGTTACCAGGGACGGCGCGCGCCGCCCAACGCCGCGGACGGCCTACGGGAAGGGGAACTCGGGCAGGCCGTCGGCCACCGTGGGCAGCGCGGCGTCGCGCGGGGAGAGCAGCGGCCGGGTGCCCGGCGGCAGGTCGTCGAGGCCCCAGTCGATGCCGAGCGCGGGGTCGTCCCAGCGCAGGCCGCCCTCGGCCTCGGGGGCGTGGTGGGCGTCGACCTTGTACAGGACGTCACAGACTTCGGCCAGCGCGAGGAAACCGTGCGCGAAGCCGCGCGGCACCCAGAGCTGCCTGTGCTCCTCGTCGTCCAGGACCACCTTCAGGTGCGCGAGGAACGTCGGGGAGCCGCGCCTCAGGTCCACGACCACGTCGAGCACCCTGCCGCGCACGACGCTGACGAGCTTGCCCTGCGCGTGGGGCGGTCGCTGGAAGTGCAGGCCGCGCAGGACGCCGCGACGGCTGCGGGAGAGGTTGTCCTGCACGAAGCGCGCGGTCAGGCCCGCGGCCGCGTGGGCGTCGGCGCGCCAGCGCTCGAGGAAGTAGCCGCGCTCGTCGCGGTGCACGCGCGGCGTGAACAGCAGGGGGCCGGGGACGTCGAAGGTCTCGACCTTCATCGGCCGGGCCCCTCTGGCGGGCGGCCCGTGCGACCACGGCCACCGCTCGTCGGCCGGCTCACGCCTGCCCCCCGGCCAGGAGCTCCGCGCGCAGCGCCCGCCACCGCGTGACGTCGAGCGACACGTCGTCCGGCAGCGCCACGGGCGCGGCCGCCTTGCTGGCCGGGCGCACCGCGGGGGCCCGCCGCGACGCCAGCTCGTAGACGCTCTTGCGCTCGGTGGCGACGTGCAGCACCTCGTACGGCACCCGGGCCGCGTTCAGGACGACCAGCGCGACCTCCGGGGCGATCACGTCGACGTAGTCCTGCGAGGTGTAGAGGTCGGTGAAGGCCTCGGGGTATGGCCACTCGCGCGGCCGGAAGCTCGTCCTGACGATCAGGCGGCTGCGAGCGGCGCGCGCGGCCTCCTCGGCGACGAGCTTGGTCAGCGCGTAGTAGTTGCGTACCGGCCCCGGCACGTCGTCCTCGGCGTAGCCGCCCTTGTCGCCCCAGAAGACGTAGTCGGTGCTGACGTGCACCAGCCTGGCGCCGACGGCGTTCGCGGCGGCCGCCACGTTGCGCGTGCCGACGACGTTCACGGCCCAGCAGCGCTCCCTGTCGCGCTCGGCGCCGGCCACGTCGGTGTAGGCGGCGGCGTGGACGACGACGTCCGGCCTGAACGACCCGGCCGCCGCCATGACGGAGTCGGCGTGTGTGACGTCGAGCTCGGTCCGCGGCGGGGCGTGCACGGTGACGCCCCGCGACCCTTCCAGCAGCCCTCGCAGCTCGCGACCCAGGCGGCCGCTGCCGCCCGTGAGGAGCAGCCTCACCCCGGCTCGGGCTCCCTCACGGCCGCGCGCAGGAACACGAACAGCGTGGCGGCCAGCCCGCCGACGAGCACCGCGGCGGCCACCGTGACGGCCCGGTTCCGGGGGTCGGGATCGAACGGCGGGGTAGCGGGCAGCACGACGCTGGCGGCGCCCGCGGCCAGGGCCTCCTGGAGCTCGAGGCTCGCCTCGGCGGGCGAGGCGCGGAAGTACGCCAGCGACGCCGCCGACACGGCCCGCTGCAGCTCGGTCGCCTCGGCCTCGAGCGCGCTCAGGCGCGCCCGCAGGGCCTCGCCTTGGCGGCCGCTCGCGGCCAGGTCGCCGCGGATGTGCTCGGCCTCGGCCTCCAGCGCCGCGAGGTCCGCCTCGAGCTGGGCCCGCGCCTGAGAGCCGGCCGGCGCCGCCGCCGCGCGCGCCCTCACGCCCGCCGCCTCGGCCTCGAGCTGGCCGAGGCGCTCCTGCCTGGCGGCGTCGAGGTCGACGAGCGCCTCGAGCCGCCGGCGCAGCTCCTCGCGCTCGTCCTTGGCCAGGAACTCGGCCCAGGCCAGGCTGGCGGCCTGGTAGGCGGCCTCGCGCGCCGCCACGTCCTCGGAGAGGAGCGCCCCGGCCGCCGTGAAGGGCGCGGTCAGGAGCGAACGCACCGTCTCGAGCGTGGCCTCGGCCCAGGCGTTCGCGACGGCGGCGGCGGTCTCGGGCCCGGCGTCGGCCCCGACGGTGACGGCGTGGGTCACGGCGAACGCCTCGGCCGAGCGCGGCCCGGGGCCGGCCCTGACCGTCAGGGTCCCGAGCCCGCCGGGGTCGCCGACCTCCATGGCGGCCATGACGCGCTCGATCGTCGCCCTGTCCTCGGCGATGACCGCGTAGGCGTCGGGGTCGAGCACCGAGGCGATGCCGACGTCCAGGCCCGCGCTCGGCTGGGCGCTCACGCGCGGCCTCACGACCTGGACGACGGCCTCCGCTGTGTAGGTCTGGCCCTGAAGCGCCCGGTAGGCGAACGCGAGGACGCCGCAGGCGACGGCGACGACGACGACCAGCGGCAGCCCGGAACGGAACACGAGGTAGAGCTCGCGCAGCGAGACGGTGTCGTCGTAGCGCTCCACGGCCGGCCGGGGAGGTACCAGCTCCGCCGACCCGCCTTCCCGCTCCGGCACGGAGGCGAGGTCGTCAGCCACGCTGCGTCCTGATCAGGCCGGCGGCCTCGAAGCGCGCGACCCAGGGCTTCAGGTCGGCGAGGTCCACGCCCAGCCGCTCCGCGCAGTCGGTCAAGGGGGCGCCGCTGCCGAGCAGGGTCAGCACGCGCTGGCCCTCGTCGCCGTGGTGGTTGCGGAACTCCATGTTCAGGTCGGTCATCGGGTTGAGGGCGTCCTTCCCGCGCAGGGTGAGGGTGTAGCGGCTCTCCTCCCAGCCGGGAGGCTCCGTCGGCATCTCGAGGTGGGGCAGGGGCCGCAGGGCGAGGTCGAGGGCGTGCCGCCTGGGCGGGCCCAGGGGCGCCGACGGCACCGTCAGGAACACCTGGCCCTGGCTGTGGAAGCGGTAGCCGCGCTCGTCGACCTCGAGTCCCGAGAACGGCCCGGCCTCGGTCGGCGCGACGCTCTCGATCGCCAGCGCCAGGAGCGGCTCGAGGATCGCGCGCTCCACCCGCTCGACCTCGAGCTCCCCGGGTCCCGGCTCCTGGCAGCGCTTCTGGAGCACGCGCAGGGCCTCGGCGCGGCTGGAGAGCCGGCCGCCCCGCTCGTGGACCGCCGCCCTGACGCTGCCGTCGAGGAGCAGCGCGACGGCGAGCTCGTCGTCGGCGACGTAGGCCAGCAGGCCGTCGAACGCCAGGGCTCCCAGGCGCTCGAGGAGCGCGGGAAGGTCGACGACGCCGGTGGGGATGCGCATGGGCGTGCGCGTGCGGGGCAGCGCCCTCAGCACCGCCGAGTCGCTGTGCGGCGACCGGCCGGGGAGCTGCGGCGTGGGGGCGGGCTCGTGCAGGTGCAGGTGGTAGGACTGGCCCGGCGACTCGAGCCGCCCGTAGGCGCCGAGCCGGAAGCTGGCCTCGACCTGGCCGCGCGCCACGAGCAGCACCAGCGAGCCGGCCTCGTCGGAGACGAGCAGCGTGCCGCTCTGCTTCAGGGCGCGCATGTCGTCGAGGAGGGCGTCGGCGCCGAGGCCGCCGGTGTGCCCGACGAGCCCTTGCCTCACCGGCGCGCCTCCCGCGCCGCGACGACCTGGCGCAGCAGGTCGCGGTCGGCGGCGTGAGTGAGCAGGCCGAGCGCCTCGTCGACGGGGTGGAAGCGGGCCGCCGTCAGGCCGCTCTCGGTGACCCGCGGGGTCTGGCCGGAGCAGCGCATGACGAACCACGTGACGCGCCGCGGCACGCCGCTGGGGTTGACGTAGCTCGTGGTGAACTCGGTCGGGTCGTCGCACCAGGCCTTCACGCCGGTCTCCTCCTCGACCTCCCTGACGGCCGCCTCGAGCGGGGTCTCGCCGGCCTCGAGGTGCCCCTTGGGGAACACCCTCTCGCCGCGCGCGAGCGTCAGGACCAGCACGCGACCGGCGTCGTCGAACACCACGCCGCCGGCGCCGGGGACCTGCGCCGCGGGAGACATCGGCCCATGCTATCACCGTGCAGCACGGGGCTCGTCACGCGGCGGCGGCGGCGCCGGGGCCGCCGGGCGGGGCGCGCCCGGGAGCGCGGGGCGGGCGCCGCGACCGCAGGAGCCCGGCGGCGGCACGCCGGCCAGGGCGCGACCGCGGCGTCTCGGGCGGCCGCGCCGGCTCAGCGCCTCGCGACGGCGCCGCCGTTGGCGAGGAAGGCCAGGATGCCGTCGGCGAGGCCGTCGGCCAGCACGGCCTGGTAGCGCGGGTCGGAGAGCCGCGACCCCTCGTCGGGGTTCGAGACGAAGCCGAGCTCGACGAGGATCGCGGGGATGCGCGCCGTGCGGAGCACGTAGAACAGGTTCGTCCGCACGCCGCGGTCCTTCGCGCCCGTCGCGGACACGAGGTGGGACTGGACCGACTCGGCGAGCGAGAGCGAGAGGTTGAACTGCGCCTCGCGCAGGATGTCGAACGCGAGCTGGTCGGCGACGCGGCGCGCCTCGCGCGTGAGCTCCTCGCCGACGGCGCCGCCGCCGTTCTCGCGGATCGCGCGCTCGATGAGCGCAGGGTCCAGGGGCTCGCCGAACACCCAGGTCTCGATGCCCTCGGCGCTGCTCTTGTCGGCCGAGTTCGCGTGGATCGAGACGAAGATGTTCTTGTCCGTCGTGGCGAACTCGGAGCGCTGCTGCAGGGTCAGGAACGTGTCGTGGTCGCGGGTGAGGATCACCTCGAGGCCGGCGGCCTCCAGCCTCTCGGCGAGCATGCGGGCGACGGCGAGCACCACGGCCTTCTCGGTGGCGTGGCGTGAGTTGGCGCCGGGGTCGTGCCCGCCGTGGCCCGCGTCGATGACGACGACCTGGCGCCCCCGCGGCGCCTGCGCCAGCGCCTGGGGCTCCGAGGCCGGCCGCGGCTGGCCGATCGCCGTCACGGCCGCGCCGGTGCGGTCG
>DATGNP010000093.1:0-10785 GCA_035306665.1 Trueperaceae bacterium | reverse complement strand
CCCGCCCGTGCTCGACCTGGGAGCGGCGGCGGACAGCGCCACGTTCACCGTCACGAACGTCGGCGACGAGACGGCCGACTGGGAGCTGGTGGGCTACTTCGACTCCGGCAGCGAGCTGGACAACCTTGGTCCCGTCCCGACGGGCGCCATCGAGGCCGAGATCGTCGGAGAGCCCGACCCTGACGGGTCGACGCTCGGCGGCACTCTCGACCCCGGCGAGTCGGTCACCCTGCGCCTGTACGTCAACCGGGAGTTCCTCGAGGCCGAGGGGTACTACGGCATCGAGCCGGTCTTCGCGGCCGGCGGCCAGGACTTCTTCTACCTCGTGAGGTTCGCGAACCTCTCGACGGCTCCCGCTCAGCTCGGCGGCGCGATGGTGGTGCTGGCGCTGAAGGAGGGCGCGGGCGGCGGCTACGAGATCAGCGGCAGCCAGTCGCGGTCGCAGCCGTTCAGCTCCTTCGAGTTCGAGGCCGAGGCCGGGCCGAACCTCCTGAGCGCCTGGTCGGACGAGAACCGCAACGGCCAGATCGACGGCGGCGACTTCGTGGGCGCCTACCCGAGCTGGGACAGGCAGGAGTGGGTCGAGGTCCCGGCAGGCGGCCGACTCACCGGTCTCGACATCCTGCTGCAGCCCCACGTGCAGAGCGGCGGCCTGCCCGACGGGGTGTTGGAGGCGCTGGAGGCCGCGGGCGGGGGCGCCCGCTAGGCGAGCCGCCGGGGCCGGCGGGTCGGCCGAGCACTCGGCCGAGCACTTGCGCCAGGCGGGGCGGCGAACCAGGCCCGGCCCCAGGTCGGACGCCACGAACGAGCCCCCGGCGGGACCCGCCGGGGGCTCTGGTCGCTGGCGCGGCAGGTCCGGGACTACCCGGAAGCCGTCGTCAGCGCGCCTAGGACGGCCGGATCACATCCCGTCTTCGGCGCCGATGGCTTCGCCGGCCGCGTTGACGATGAACCAGTTGCCGCCGAGGCCCTGACCGTTGGTCACGCCGGGTTCCATGTCACCGATGTAGTAGTACAGCGGCCAGCCGTTGTACGTGACCTGGAGGGTGCCGTCGTCGCGCTCGACCGTGCCGAGGAGCGCCTGGTCGAGGCCGGCACCCAGGGTGGGCAGGGCGTCGGCGCTCTCGACGGTCACGGGCGGCCAGTTCGTGGCACAGTCGTCGTAGCAGGTGCTGGCGCCCTGGGCGTCGGGCAGGAAGAGGTAGAGCGCCATGCCGTTCTGGTCGGTGAGGAACTGGCCCAGCTCCGACGACTCGGCGAGGTTGATGCCGGTGACGGCCGAGGCGGGGGCTGCCTGGTCCTGAGCGAACGCGGACGCGGCCAGGGCCGCGGCGGCTAGGACGCCCAAGATGCTCCGGTGGATGCGCTTGCCTGTGTTCTTCATGGTGTCTCCCTCTGTCTGTGCTCTCGTCTGTCTCGGCCCTCGTGGGCCGGACCTTGTCAACTGGTAGTGACTGCCAGCCAGTGGTGCTATCCACCTCCTTCCCGTCTCGTGACAGCCGGGATTCTGGGTCGGGTGGCGATGAGAAGACTGCGTTATGGGTGAGCGGCCGGGACGATGAAGGTGCTCATGAAGGGCGTCCCTGCCGGCCATCGGGACGCCGGCCGGAGGCGCCATCTCGCGGCGCCATGACGGGCCTGGCCCCTCTCGCGGAGACACGTCCGGCGGCTCCTGGACTGGGCGGTAGGCCGAGCCGCCGCCACGGCCGCCGACACGCCGACGCAGCGGCCGCGGGTCGCTGGCCAGTGGGGCCGCCTCAGCCCTTGACGCCGGTGCTGGCTATGCCCGTGGTGATGAAGCGCTGGAGGAAGGAGAAGACCAGCGTGATGGGCAGCAGCGTGAGGACCGTCATCGCGAGGACGTAGTGCCACTGGACGTTCAGCTCGCCCTGGAAGGCGTTGAGGCCCACCTGGAGCGTGAAGTACTCGCTGCGCGTGAGCACGATGAGCGGCCACAGGAAGTCGTTCCAGCGCCACATCACCGAGAAGATCGCCAGCACGGCCAGCGCCGGGGCCGCCAACGGCAGCACGACCTGCCAGTAGATGCGCCACTCGCTCGCGCCGTCGATGCGCGCGGCGTCGAGCAGCTCGTCGGGGATCGTGAGCATGTACTGCCTCAGCAGGAACACGCCCGTCGGAGTGGCGGCTCCGGGGACGATCACGCCCCACAGGTCGTTCACCCACCCCACCTGCACGATCACCAGGTAGACGGGCACGAGGATCACCGAGAGCGGGATCATCAAGGTCGCGAGGATCAACAGGAAGACCGCGTTGCGGCCCCTGAAGCGGTACTTCGCCAGCGCGAACGCCGCCATGCTGTTGATCACGAGCGTGATCAGGGTCGCGACGACCGTCACCACGACGCTGTTCTTCAGGTACGTCAGGAAGTTGAAGCGCCTGAGCGGCTCCGTGTAGTTCTCGAGCTGGAAGCGGACCGCCCGCACCTCGGTGCGGTCGGCTACCGGCACACGCACGACCTCGCCGGGGTCGTCCGGGTCGACCATCTGCGCCTCGAGACCGACGCGCCGAACCTGGGCCATGCGCCGGGTGGAGCCGTCGGGGAGCGCGACGTCGTAGAGGGGCAGGGGCTGGGGGTAGCCCTCGACCTGAGCCGTGACGGGCGCCGTGGGCAGCAGCGACGGCGGGAACTCGACGAGCGCCGACTGGGTCTTGAAGCTCGACAGCACCAGCCACGCCACCGGCCCGAACATCACCACCACGCCGACGGCGAGGTACGCGTAGGTCAGGACGTCGGTGAGGTCGGGGCCGCGCCGGCCGCGGCGCCTTCCCAGGAACGCGGCGACGCTCACGCCAGGTGCCCCTCGGTGCCCCGGCCGACCCTGAGCTGCACGAGCGTCGCGACGAGCAGGACGAGGCCGAGCAGCACGCTGGCGGCCGCCGCCAGACCGAAGCGCTGCACCTGCGTGGCGAAGCCGGTCTGGTAGATGTACTGGACGATCATCATCGTCGCCGTGCCGGGGCCCCCGCCCGTGAGGACGTAGACCTCGTCGAACGTCTGGAACGCTCGGATCAGGGCGAGGACCAGGACGACCATCATCGTCGGCATCAGCAGCGGCAGCGTGACGTTCCTGAAGCTCCGCCACCCGCCGGCGCCGTCGATCGCCGCGGCGTCGTAGAGCTCGGCGGGGATGCTCTGCAGGCCGGCGAGCAGGATCAGCGTGTAGAAGCCCATGTGCGCCCAGACGCTGACGGCGATCACCCAGGTCATCGCCCAGCGGCCGTCGAGGAGGAAGTTCACCGGCTCGAGGCCCACCCCGACGAGCAGGGCGTTCAGGGCCCCGTCACGCTGCAGGATCCACTTCCAGATCAGGGCGACGACGACGGGGGAGAGCAGCACCGGGTAGAAGTAGACGCTGCGGAAGAACCCCCTGAAGCGCACGTCGCGGTTCAGCACCAGCGCGGTCACGAGCGAGATCAGCACCATGCCGCCGACCTGGAACAGGACGAACGTGCCTGTGTTGCGCACCGCGCGCCAGAAGCGGTCCTCGGCGCACGAGTTGGGGTCGCCGAAGTCGCGGCAGTCGAAGAGCCGTTCGTAGTTGGCGAGCCCCACGAACGGCCTGTCCTGCGGGAAGAGCTGCGTGCCGCCCGTGAGCGAGACGTAGGCGTTCAGGAACACGGGGAAGAGGACGAAGACGCCGAAGATCAGGAGGTTCGGCAGCAGGAACACCCACGGCATGCGGCGCACGCCCAGGAGGCGCTGCAGGGGCTCCATCACGACGCCCAGGGCCGTCATGGCCAGGGCGTAGACGGCCCTAGCCGCCCTCCCCAGGAGGGCTCCGACGCCACCGCTGCCTTCACGCCGTTCCATGCGACCTCGCCGCCCGCGGCGGGCCGGGCGCCCCTGTGGGCGCCGCGACCCGGCCGCGGGCGGCTACCTCCTGCTCGGGACCGCGGCTACTGCTGGGCCTCGGCGATGGCGGCGTCGACGTCCTGCTGCATGCGCTCGATGGCCTCGTCGAGCGTGAGCTCGCCGACGAAGACCTGGGTCAGGCGGTCGCGCATCGCGTCGAACACGAAGCGGTTGTAGGTGTAGGCCTGGAGGTCGTACGCGATCGGGTCGAGCCTGCCGACCTGCGCGGCGAAGACGTTCAGCGCGTCGACCGCCGCCTGCGAGTCCGACACGTAGTCGACGCCGCTCTCCGCCAGGCCGAGGTGGCCGGGGATGAACAGCGTGCGCGCGTAGAACTCCGCCAGCACCTCCTCCGAGGTCAGGTACTCCATGACGCGCGCGACCTCGGCGGGGTGCTCGGTGTCGGCGATGCCGACGAGCGCCGCGCCGCCCGGCATGCCGGTGCACGCGGCGGGGCCACAGGGGTTCGGCACGACCTGCCAGTCGAAGGCGTCGCCGATGAGCTGGTCGAACTGGCCGACCTGCCAGCTGCCGGACATGTAGAGCACCACCTGGCCGTTCACGAAGAACTCGTTGCCGGCGGCGTAGGTGCCCTGCGAGCCGATCCAGACGTCGGGGTTCATCGTGCCGTCGGCGTGCCAGTCGACCATCAGCTGCATCATCCGGCGCATGCCCTCGTCGTCGATGGCGACGTCGCCGTTCTCGTCGAAGACGCGTGCGCCGTAGCTGATCGCGGGGCCGGCGAGGCGGTGGCCGGTGCGGTCCATCACCATCGCGTACGGCGTGCCGGTGGCCTCGGCCACCTGGCGGGTGACCTCGGCCCACTCCTCCCAGGTCGTGTCGCCGGCGGGGACCTCGACGCCGGCCTGGTCGAAGAGGGTGCGGTTCACGAACGGCCCGGTGACCGTGAGCTGGGTCATGAAGCCGGGGATCGCGTCGGAGCCCGCCGGACGCATCCAGTTCAGGAACGGCCCGAAGTTCTCCTCCCAGTAGTCCGGGTCGGAGAGGTGCGGCCTGAGGTCGAGGAAGTACTCGGACAGGCCCCCGAGGTCGGTGACGCGGGCGAGGTCCGGGCCCTCGCCCGAGGCGAGCTGGAGGGGCAGCGACTGCAGGATGCCGCTCGCGTACGGCACGGTGTCGATCACGACCCGGACGTCGGGGTTCTCCGCCTCGAAGCGGTCGAGCAGGTCGCGGAGGACCTGTCCCTCGGAGCCGTCGTCGTACCAGGTCATGCGCAGCTCTACCTGCGCGGCGGCGGTGGCCAGCGTGAAGAGCGCGGCGAACGCGAACAGGAGCCTCGGCCAGGCCCGAGGCGTGCGGGTCGTGGTCATGTAGCCTCCTCGTGGTGCATGCCGGCGCTGCCGGCGGCTGGGTTGCCTGCGCCGTCTCGGGCGCTGGTGGGGTGCCGGCCTCGACGCGACCGACTGGCGAGCGGGTACGCGCGGCGAGTATAGGAGCGCCCGCGTGAGCCGGTCAACGCGCGTCAGGCACGGCAACCACGTGACTGATGCTCGCACGTGCCAGCATGTTCGCATGGCAAGGCGGCGCCGGACGGCCCTCGGCGGCGACGGAGTGGAACGGGGCGGCCTCGACGCGGTGGCCGACATCCTCGGCTCCGCCGACCCGGCGGTCCTGTCCGGGGCGGGCATCTCCACCGAGTCGGGGATCCCCGACTACCGCGGTCCCGCCTCCGCCCGCCGCGACGTCAGGCCCATCACGTACCAGGAGTTCGTGCGGGACGCCGCGGCCCGCCGGCGCTACTGGGCGCGCAGCTTCGCCGGCTGGCCGTTCATGGACGCCAGGGAGCCGAACGACGGCCACCGCGCGGTGGCGGCCCTCGAGGCCGCGGGCCTCGTCGTGGGCGTCGTGACCCAGAACGTGGACGGCCTCCACCAACGCGCCGGCAGCCGGAACGTCGTGGAGCTGCACGGCAGCCTCGCGAGGGTCAGGTGCCTGTCGTGCGGGGCCGTCGAGGCACGCGCGGTCCTGCAGGAGCGGCTCGCCGCCCTGAACCCCGGGTTCGTGGCCGTCGCGCCGCGCTACGCCCCCGACGGCGACGCCGACGTCCCCCACGAGCTCGTCGCGGCGTTCCGCGTCGCGCCGTGCTTCGTGTGCGGCGGCGTGCTCAAGCCGCTGGTCGTGTTCTTCGGCGAGAACGTCCCCAAGGAGACCTACGAGGCGGCGCGCGACATGGTCTCGGGCGCGGGCGCCCTGGTCGTGGTCGGGTCGTCGCTGACCGTGCGCTCCGGGTACCGCTTCGTGCTGCAGGCCAAGGCCGCGGGCAAGCCCGTGGCGATCGTCAACGACGGCCCCACGCGCGCGGACGCCGAGGCCGACGTGAAGGTCGAGGGCCGGCTGGGTGAGCTGCTCCCGGCGCTGGCCGCGCGGGTGCTCTAGGCGCCGGAGCCCGGGCCGCGCCGGCGGTCGGCGTCGGTGGTCTGCCCCACGCGGAGACGGCGCCGGAGGTCCTCCGTCCCCGGGCGCCGGCGGCCATCTGGGCCCCTACGCGTCGGCCGCCGCCGTCGTGCCGCTGGCGCGCCTGACCGCGGCCGCGACGCTGTCGACCACCGACCTCACCACGTCGTGGTCGGGGCCCTCGGCCATCACGCGCACGAGCGGCTCGGTGCCGCTGGGGCGCAGCAGCAGCCGTCCCGCGTCGCCCAGCTCGGCCTCGGCGGCCCGCACGGCGGCCGCCACCTCCGGCGCCTGTGGCAGAGCCTCCTTCAGCTCGGCCGGCACGGCGACGTTCACGAGCTCCTGCGGGTAGACGGGGATCTCGTCCATCCACGCCTCCAGCGGCCGGCCCGACTGCCTGACGGCCGCCAGGACCTGCAGGGCGGTGAGGATGCCGTCGCCCGTAGGGGCCTTGTCGAGGAACAGGACGTGGCCCGACTGCTCCCCGCCCAGCCTGAGGCCCGAGCGCTTCAGCTCCTCGTGCACGTAGCGGTCGCCGACCTTCACGCGGCGCACGGCGATGCCGCGACCCTGGAGGTAGCGCTCCATGCCCAGGTTGCTCATGTGGGTGGCGACGATCTCGCGCTCGCCCCTGGTGACGGCGCAGATCGCCATGATGTGGTCGCCGGTCACGACGCGGCCGCGGCCGTCGACGAGCAGCGCCCTGTCGGCGTCGCCGTCGAACGTCACGCCGACGTCGAAGCCGCCCTCGACGACGCGCCTCACGACCTGCTCGGGGCTGGTGGAGCCGCAGCCGACGTTGATGTTCTCGCCGTCGGGGTCTGCGTTCATGACCTCGAGCCTGGCGCCGATGCGCTTGAACACGTAGGGCGCGACGAGGTGGCCGGCGCCGTTCGCGCAGTCGATCACGACCTTCAGGCCGTCGAGGTACGGGGCGTTCGCGAGGAGGTGGTCGGTGTAGGCGGAGGCGGCGCGGCCGGTGCCCTGGCGCGGGAGCCGGCGGAAGCGGCCCAGCGCCGAGCCGACCACCGGCTCGACCTCGCCGTTCGTGCCGGCGCCGAGGCGGTCGACGAGCGCCTCCAGCTCGGCCTCGAGCGCGTCGTCGAGCTTCTCGCCGTCGGCGTTGAAGACCTTGAGGCCGTTGTCGTCGAAGGGGTTGTGGCTGGCCGACACGACGACGCCGGCGTCGGCCCCGAGGGACCGGGTGAGGAACGAGACCGCCGGCGTGGGCACGACGCCGAGGTCGGTGACGTCGGCGCCGCGCGAGGCGAGGCCGGCCGCGAGCGCGTGGGCCAGCATCGGCCCCGAGCGCCGCGTGTCCATGCCCACGACCACCGCGGGGCGCGTCTTGCCCGTCGACTTGAGGAGCTCTGCCGTGGCCACGCCCAGGCTGAGGGCGAAGCCGGCGGTCATGGGGTGCCGGCCGGCGACCCCGCGCACGCCGTCGGTGCCGAAGTAGCGCCGTGCTGACATGCCGCGAATGATACCGGCAACCCCGCGCCTCGCGCGGTGTTAGCCTCCGGGATCATGAGCGTGCTCGCGCAGAACGTCGTCCCGACCGAGGCCCTGGCCCACACGCTCGACTTCAGGGTCCAGGGGCTGATCCACGTCAGGCGCGGCATGCCCATCTCGCGCTTCCTCAACCAGCGCGAGCGCACGTACCTGCCCATGACCGTCTGCCGCGTCTTCCGCCCCGGGCACGAGCAGCCGCCGGCCGAGGGCGCGCTCCTCTACGAGACGGACTTCGCGGCCGTGCCGAAGTCGCGCCTGGCTTTCCTCGTCGGCGGCATCGCCGAGCCGCCGGGGGAGCGGGTGGGACGCGAGCCGCGGCAGGTGTGCGTGATGTACCCGGGCTTCGTCCTCACCGGCACGATGTTCCTGCCGGCACGCGTGCGGATGTCCGACCACCTGTCGAACCTCTACGGCGACAAGCCGTTCGTCGAGCTCGCCGACGTCACCGTGGGAGTGCCGCGGGAGGGCGCGCGGGTCGAGCAGTTCGAGGTCGCGTCGCGCCAGCCGCTGGTGACCGTGAACGTGGCGCTCGCCGGCGCCCTGTTCGACGTCGCCGAGCCCGTGGGTCGCGACTTCCGCTCGGCGCCGCAGTAGGCGGGGCCGTCTGGCGCCGCGACGCCGCGCACGTCGTGGCCGTGCCCGCGCCGGCCCCGACCGTCGCCGCGGGGCAGCGCTCACGGCGACGCGCGGCCGCCCTCAGACGTTCCAGCCGCCCGCGACCTCGATCGTCACGCCCGTGACGTAGGCGGCCTCGGGCGACACCAGGTACCTCACGGCGGCCGCCAGCTCGTCGAGCCGGCCGACGCGCCCCATCGGGATCTCGGCGACGGGCTTGGTCACGCTGTTCTCGAGCACGCCGGGGCTGACGACGTTCACGGTCACGCCGTGCCTCGCCTCGACCTTGGCCAGGGCCTTCGAGTAGAGGATCACGCCGGTCTTGGCGATGCCGTAGGCGACGATGCCCGGCCGCGCGACGACGTGCTCGGCGCCGGCGTAGCCGACGTTCACGATGCGCCCGCCGCGCGGCGAGCGGCGCAGGTGCGGGACCGCCTGCTGGCAGGCGTAGAAGGTCGCGTTGAGGTTGCTGTCGAGCATGTGGCGCCAGGTCGCGCCGTCGAGCTCGGACAGCGGGCCGTGGTGGTAGTCGCCGACGTTGTTGACGAGCACGTCGAGGCGGCCGAACGTCGTCGCGGCGGCGTCGACGAGGCCGCGGGCCTCGTCCTCGACGGTGACATCGGCCCGCAGGACCACTGCCGCGACCCCGAGCGCCCGGGCCTCGTCGGCCACGGCCTCGGCCTCGTCACGGCTCCTGCGGTAGTGGACGGCGACGTCGAACCCGTCCGCGGCGAGAGCGAGCAGCACGGCGCGCCCCGCTCCCTTCGCCGAGCCCGTGACGAGCGCGGCAGGCCGGCCCCCCGTCACGCGCCCTCCGCTCCCGCGGCCGGGCGCGCGCGGCGTCGGAACGTGACGTAGCGGTACGCGATGACGGCGATCAGGTAAGCGCCCTGGGCGAGCACGACCCAAGCGTAGGCGAACGGCGCGCCCAGGGCCAGGCAGACGCCGAGCACGACGTACTGGGTCGAGAGGCCGAGGTTCACGAGGGCGGCCGTCGCGCCCACTCCCCACCACGCCCGGACCGCGTCGGGCGTGGCCGCCTCCGCCGGCCGCCCGGTGGCGCGGGCCAGGAGGCGCCGCTCCAGCGCCCGGATGGCCGCGTCCTGCGGGGCCAGCACGGCCCGGTAGAGGCCCTTGGAGAGGTCGAGCGCGGCCCGCTCCCAAGCCGGCGCAGGCGAGGCGTCCGTGGCCCGCTCCGGCGACGCGGCCGGAGACGACCCCGGAGCGGATGCGCCCTCCCCGTGCGCCTCGCGGTGGAGGCGCTCGACGTTGAAGTCGTAGGAGAGCAGGACGGTCAGGACCGCGAACGCGAGCGCGGCCACCGGCCACGGGCCGTGCGCGGCGAGCGCGGCGAACAGGGCCACGTTCACGACCAGGTCCACGCCCGTGTCGAGGTAGCGACCCAGCTCGCTCACGCGCCCGGTGGCGCGCGCCAGCGAGCCGTCGAGGTTGTCGAGCACGGTCTTGAGCTGCAGCAGCGCGGCCGCGGCCAGCCAGGCGCCGTGCCGCGGCGTCGCGACCAACGCGGCGGCGACGAGGCCCACGGCACCGTGCGCGAGCACGACCTGCTCGGGCCTCGCGCCCAGGCGCCGGAGCACGGCCACGCCCGGGCCGACGAGCGGGTGGACGAGGCGCATGACGAGCTCGTGGCGCGGCCGCGGCTTGACGCCGGCTGAGCGTGGCATCCGCCCGAGACTATCCCGGTGGGGAACTTTTCGCCCGCCGCGCGTGTCCGGGGGCCTTATCATCTCTCGCGAGCTCCGTTAGCGCCCCGCGAGCCGCGGGGCACCGGTCCTTGAAGTCCTGGGGAGGCGGTAAGTGGACCCGAAGTTCAAGCTCATCACCTCGCACGAGCAGGACCTGTTCGAGCAGCGGCTGAGCGACTTCGTCGACGGCCTGAGCCGCGACGACGTCATCGTCGACGTGAAGTTCAGCACCGCGGCGCGTCCCGGCGGCGGCGTCGAGTACAGCGCGCTGGTGCACTACCAAGAGACCTCGCCGTGGGGCGACTCCTGAGCGGCCCGGGCGCGGGGCTCCCCGGGCGCGCGCGGAGGGCTGAGGTAGAGTCCGCATGATGACGACGCTCGTGCTGGTCGTCGACGACGAGCCGGCGATGCTCAAGGTCAGCGAGCTGACGCTGACGCAGGCCGGCTACAACGTCCTGACGCTCGACGACCCCAGGGAGGCGCTGGAGGAGATCCGCGAGGGCCTGCGCCCCGACGTGATCGTCTCGGACGTCTCGATGCCGAACATGGACGGCTTCCAGTTCTACGAGCGCGTGCGCGAGGTCCCCGAGCTGCGCGCGGTGCCGTTCCTGTTCCTCACCGCGCTCGAGGACCGCGGCTCGATGCGCCGCGGCATGACCCTCG
>DATGNP010000092.1:0-4848 GCA_035306665.1 Trueperaceae bacterium | reverse complement strand
CCGCCCTCGCGCAGGTGGCTGGCGACGCGCACGTTCTCGCGCACGCTCAGCTCGGAGAAGACGCGCGTGTGCTGGAACGTGCGCACCAGCCCGCGGCGCGCCAGGGCGTGGGGCGGCATGCCGGTGACGTCCTCGCCGCGGAAGTACACGCGGCCGGTCGTGGGCTTGAGGAAGCCCGTGACGACGTTGAAGGTCGTCGTCTTCCCCGCCCCGTTCGGGCCCACTAGGCCGAGGACCTCGCCCTCCTCGACGTGGAACGAGAGCTCGGCGACGGCGGCGAACCCGCCGAAGTGGCGGCTGAGGCGCTCGACGCGCAGGAGCTCGGCCCCGGCGCCGCCCTCGCGGGGCACGGCCCCGTCGGCCGCGCCAGGGACGGGCGCCGTCCCGACGCTCACGGCCGGCCTCCCGCGCGAGGAGCGGCCAGCGTCACGCCTCTCACGGTCCGCCCCCTCGCTGCCCGAGGGCCCTCAGCGCCCGCTTCGCGCCGCCGACGATGCCGTCCGGGAGCACGACGATCACCCCGATCAGCAGGGCGCCGTAGATGACGTGCGAGAGCGCCGGGGAGAGCTCCCTGAGCGCGTTGCCCAGCAGGGTGAGGAACGCGGGACCCACGATGGGCCCGAGGAAGGTGCCGGCGCCGCCCACGAGGTTCATGACGAAGAGGTCGAACGAGTGGACGAACGTGAACGAGTCGGGGCTGATGAACGCCGTGTAGTGCGCGTAGAGCGAGCCCGCGAGGCCGGCGAACGCGGCGGCGACCACGAAGGCCGTGAGCTTCACGCGGTACGTGGGGATGCCTACGCTCTCGGCGAGGTTCTCGTCGCCGCGTATCGCGGCCAGCGAGCGCCCGAAGCGCGAGCGCGACAGGCGCCACCTCACGAGCAGCGTCAGCAGCGCGAACACGAGCGCCAGGTAGTAGAAGCCCGTCTTGAACACGATGCTGCGGAACGTGTGCTCCCAGCCGAACAGCCTGAGCGTCACGAACGGGATGCCGGGCAGGCCCATCGGCCCGCGCGTGAGGTCGACGAGGTTCGTCATGAGGATCGTCGCGATGATGCCGACGATGAACGTCACGACCGAGAAGTAGTGGCCCTTGAGGCGCAGCGCGGGCACGCCTACGACGAGGCCGGCCGCGGCCGCGGCGAGCGCGGCGGCGAGGAGGCCGGCGGGGAACGCCCAGCCGCCCTTCACCAGGAGCGCCGAGGTGTAGGCGCCCACGCCCATGAACGCCGCGTGCCCGAGCGAGATCAGCCCGGCGCCGCCGACGAGGATGTCGAGGCTCACGACGAGGATCACGTTGATCGCGACCATCACGAGCAGGTGCTGCGCGGCCAGGCCGGTGAACACGTGGGGCGCGGCGAGGGCGGCCGCGAGGCCGAGGGCGAGGACCAGCAGGCGCCACGGCAGCGCCGCCCGCCGGCTCGAGCGCAGGGCACGCGCCTCGGCGCTCACGGTCCGGCCTCCGCGCCGCGTGAGGGGCGCGTCGCACCGTCGAGACAGGGCGGGACCCTGGTCGAGCCGCCGGCGCCGGGGGAGCAGGCCCTCACAGCTTCGCCTCCTGCGCGCCGAACAGTCCGCGCGGCCGCGCCAGGAGGACGGCGATCATGAGCACGAAGGCGGTGAGCTCGGCGTACTGGGTGCTGAGCAGGCCGCCGGTGAGGTTCTCGGCCAGGCCGACGATCAGCGCGCCGACTATCGCGCCGGGCACGCTGCCCATGCCGCCGAAGATCACGATCGCGAACGCCTTGATGACGACGATCGCGGCGATGCTGGGGTCGAAGGCGTTCACCGCCGAAGCCAGCGTGCCGGCGGCGCCGGCGAGGGCGCCGGCCAGCGCGAACGCCGCGACCTCGACGCGGAACGGGTCGAGACCGACGACCAGCGCTCCCTTGCGGTTCTGCGACACGGCGCGGAGCGCCTTGCCCAGCGGCGTGCGGCGCAGGAACAGGTAGACGAGCGCGACCAGCGCGACCATGCTGCCGGCCAGGAACGCCTGGTAGCCGGTCCAGGTGGCGCCCAGCACGCTGATGCGCACGCCGGGGAAGGGGTTGCGCACCAGCCTGAAGTCGGCCCCGAACGCCAGCAGGGCGAGGTTCTGCAGGATCAGCAGCAGGCCCAGGGCGGCGATGAACGTGGTGGCGCCGGAGAAGCGCCGCAGCGGCCGGTAGACGGCCACGTAGTTCGTGACGGCCAGGAGGCTCGCGACCACCATCGCGAGCGGCAAGGCGAGGAAGAAGCTGAGGCCGAAGGCGCTCGTGGCGAAGAAGGCCACGTAGGCCCCGACCATGTAGAGCGCGCCCTGGGCGAAGTCGGCGATGTCGAGGACGCCGAGGACGAGGGTGAGCCCGAGGGCGACGAGCGCGTAGAGGCTGCTCGAGTGCAGCGCGTTGAGGACGAGCTGGACGACGGTTTCCACGCGGCCTGCGAGGGGGTCAGTCTCGGCGCGAGAGCACGCCGCTCTCGGCGAGGTCGTTCCAGACGTCCTGGCGGGTGAAGCGCCCGCCGCGCGACTCGAAGCGGTCGATGAACCTGATGCCCTCGAACGGCACGCCGTGGAGGTTCTCGCCGTAGAGCGTGCCGCGCACGTAGACGACCCAAGCGCCGTCCCGCTCGAAGGCGTCGACGTCCTCGACGAGCTTGGCCACGCGCCGGTAGCGGCGCTTGGCGCCCTCGACCATCGCCTGGAGGTCGGTGAAGCGCGCCGGGCCAGGGAAGACCATCGTGAACCCGGGGGCCAGTCGGGGCAGCGCCTCCTCCAGCGCCCTGCGCTCGAGGGCCTCCAGCAGGGCGACGGCCTCGCGCGCCGCCGCCGGCGCGCCCGCGTTGGCGGCGAGCCAGTCCTGCGGCGTCCTGCCCACCGCGGGGAGCGCCTGCGCCTGCTTGCCGTCCTCCATGCGCCTTCCTGGTCCCTTCGTCCCGGTCGGAGCCCCGGGCTGCGCTACGGGTGGGGCGCCCAACTCCGGGCGCCCCACGCTGCCTACGGTCTACGCCCGCCGGAGGCGGGCGGCGGTCACCGGCAGAGGTCGTCCCGGCTGATCACGGCCGGGTCGGCCTCGGCGTAGTCGCGGTCGGCCACGAGCAGCCTGCCGTTGTCGTCGAAGGCGGCCACGCCCACGCGGATGTCGGCCTGGCCGCACTGCAGCCAGCCGTAGTCGCCGTAAGGCATCTCGAACGTATCGCCCGAGAGGACCTCGGCCATCACGGCCTCGGGGTCCGTGGTGCCGGCCCGCTCCATCGCCTGCTTCAGGAGCATGATCGTGCCCCAGCCGAGGGCGTGGTTGCGGCTCGCGCGGATGCCGAGGTGCTGCTCGGCGGCCTCGCGCAGCGCCGTGGCGCCGGGCTCCGTGCCCTGGCGTTCGAAGGTGCGCTGCTCCTCGCCGGCGTCGTAGTACCAGGGCGAGAACGTGTTCTGCGCCAGCGCGCCCACGGCCTCCTGCACCGAGACGTCGGCCATGAGGTCGGAGCCGTAGATCGTCTGCGTGAGGCCGAGCTCGTCGTGCTGCAGGACGATGCCGATCATCTCCTGCGCCAGGCCGATCGCGACGATGGCGTCGGCGCCCGAGTCGCGGGCGCGGGTCAGGAGCGTGCGGAAGTCGGCGTTGGCGAAGGGGAAGTACTCGGGCTCGGCGACGAACGAGCCGCCCAGCGACTCGGCCACGGCCCGGAACGACTCGACCATGCTGCGGCCGAAGTCGGTGTTCTGGCCCATGGCGAAGAAGGTCGTGTGGCCGTTCTCGAGGACGGCGTACTTCGCCAGCGGCGCCATCTCGAGCAGCGCGTTGGGGCCGATGCGGGCCGAGAGGCGCGCGCCGGAGTCCTCGCGGGCGGCGCCGGTGAGGTCGTCGGCGTACGCGAAGGGGATCTGCGGCACGCCGAGCGCGGCGAACACCGGCATCTGCGACAGGGCCGCCGAGCTGCAGAAGGAGCCGCCGGCGAACTGCGCGCCCGCCACGACGAGGCGGTTCGCGGCCTCGACGCCGGCCTGCGGGTTGCACTGGTCGTCCTCGAAGATCACGCGGAAGGTGACGGTCTGGTCACCCACTTGGAAGCCGCCGGCGTCGTCGATGACCTGGGCGGCGAGCTCGGCGCCGACCTGGGCCTCGGTGCCCTCCTTGGCGGCGCCGCCGGTGAGGGGCAAGCTGAAGCCGACGGTGACGACCGTCTGAGCCGCGGCTACGCCCAGCAGCGCCGCGGCGAGGAGCGCCGCGAGCGCGCGACCCAGGCGTGCCCTACGTGGTGAGGCCGTGCCGATCGATCCCATCGATGACTCCTCCTCCTACGGCGATCGGCGTCCGCGATGCGGGAGCCGACACCTTCTGTGAGCTTCGCAGTCACTCTAGCGCCGCGTTTGACGGACCGTCAACACGACAACATAATGTCCGTATGAATGTCAGCCGAGCCGGGGTCGAGGCAGGGTCTCGCGCCCTTGGCCACGCGCTCGCGGCGGGGAGGCGGGAGCGCTGTGCCTAGCCTCGACCGCGCCAGCCCCGTGCCCTTCTACCACCAGCTCAAGGCGATCCTGCTCGAGCAGATCAGCGCGCTCGACGGCGGCACGGAGCCGGTGCTGCTGCCGACCGAGAAGGAGCTGCAGGAGCGCTACCGGGTGTCGCGCTCCGTCGTGAGGCAGGCGATCCAGGAGCTCGTGTCCGAGGGCTACGTCGTGCGGGAGCAGGGGAGGGGCACGTTCGCTGTCCCGCGGCGCGTGCGGCACAACCCCCAGCCGGACAAGGCCCGCACGCTGGGGCTGTCGGGCTACCTGAAGGTCCACGGGATGCGCTCGAGCACGCAGCTCCTCTCGCGCGGCGTGGGCCCGGCCGACCCCCTGACCGCCGCCGCCCTCGAGCTCGC
>DATGNP010000091.1:0-5259 GCA_035306665.1 Trueperaceae bacterium | reverse complement strand
GGACAGGCTGATCTCCCAGGCCCGGGAGGCCAGCCCGCGCCCCAGCCGCCGGGAGCTCGACGCGCTGCTAGCCACGGGCGAGCAGCAGAGCGCAGCGCTCGTGACGCTGGCGCTGCAGGCCCGCGGCGTCGCCGCGCGCTCGTTCACGGGCGCCCAGGCCGGCTTCCTGACGGACTCGAACCACGGCGCCGCTCGCATCCTGCGCGTCGACGCCGGCCCGCTCGAGGCGGCGCTCGCGCGCGTCGACGTGGCCGTCGTGGCCGGGTTCCAGGGGGTCGACGTCGACGGCGCCATCACGACGCTGGGCCGGGGCGGCTCGGACACGTCGGCCGTCGCCCTCGCCGCCGCGCTCGGCGCCGACGAGTGCGAGATCTACACCGACACCGACGGCGTCTACACCACCGACCCCCACCTGGTGCCGACGGCGACGCGGCTCGATGTCATCGACTACGCCGAGATGCTCGAGCTCGCCAGCCACGGCGCCAAGGTGCTGCACCCGGCCAGCGTCTGGTACGCCAGGGCCTACGGCGTGAGGGTGCACGTGCGCTCCTCGTTCACGCACGCGCCAGGCACGGTCGTCACCGACCTGGCGACCGTCTCGGAGGGGAAGATGATCACCGGCAAGCCCGTCACGGGCGTGGCGCTCGACAGGGGGCACGCTCGCATCGACCTGCACACAGTGCCCGACCGGCCCGGCGTCGCCGCCGAGGTGTTCGGGGCGCTGGCGGCGCAGGGCGTGAGCGTCGACATGATCGTCCAGGGCGTCCGCGGCGCCGCCGACAGCCGCCAGCAGATGGCGTTCATCGTCAAGCGCGAGGCGGTGCCCGAGGCGCTCGAGGCGTTGGAGCCCGTGCTGGCGTCGCTGGGCGCGACGGCGGCCGTCGACGAGGACGTCGCGAAGCTCACCGTCGTCGGCATCGCGATCGGCTCCACGCCCGGGATCGCCGCGCGCGTGTTCGAGGCGGTCGCGTCCGTGGGAGCGAACATCGAGGCGATCACCTCTAGCGAGGTGCGCCTCTCGGTGCTGATCGGCGCCGAGCACGCCGAGGCCGCCTTGGCCGCCGTGCACACCGCGTTCGGCCTCGACGCCGCGGCCTGAGCGTGGGCACGCGCCTCGGCACGCTGGCCTACGTCCGGCGCGGCGGCAAGACGCTGATGCTCAGGCGCCCGGCGGCCGGCCACCCGCAGGCGGGCAAGTACAACGGCCTGGGCGGGAAGCTCGAGCCGGGCGAGTCGCCGGAGGAGTGCCTGCGGCGCGAGGTGCGCGAGGAGTCGGGCCTGGTCGTCCTGGAGGCGCGTTACAAGGGCCTGATCACGTTCCCCGACTTCGACGGCGAGGACGACTGGTACGTGTGGGTCTACCTCGTCACGCGCTTCCTCGGCGAGCCCGCGAGCGGGCCGGAGGGCGAGCTCGAGTGGGTCGACACCGACAGGCTCGCCGACCTGCCGCTGTGGGAGGGGGACAGGCACTTCCTGCCCTGGCTCGACGAGCCCGGCGTGTTCTCGGCGGTGTTCCGCTACGCGCAGGGACGGTTCGTCGGCTACGAGGTCGAGAGGTACGCGGGCTGACGCCGAGCGCGCCGCCCCCGGGCGCGCCCTTCGGCTGCGCCGCGCGCCCGGCGCGCGGCGGGCGCCTCACCGCTCGCCCAGCAGCTTGTCCTTGTCGATGGCCCTTATCAGGCGCTGGGCGAGCCCGACGTCGCCCTTGACCTTCAGCCGACCTGTCATCAGGGCGGTCATCGGGTTCAGCCTGCCCTCGATCATGCGCATGAGGTCCTCGCCCTTGACCCTCACCGTGACGTCGGCGCGGGGCGCCACGCCCTCGTAGGGCCGTACCTCGCCGCCCGCGACGACGTAGTGCACCGGCTCCTCGGTGTCGAACTGCACGACCGAGTCGGGGGTGTCGGCCCCCTCCTTCAGCGCGCCGGGGACCCGCAGCAGTAGCTCCTTGACCGTCACCGCGCCAGTCTAGCCGAGGCCGGCGCCGGTATACTCGCGTCAGCTACGGGCCATGTGAGCTTCTTGTGGACTTCTCCCTTTCCGAGGAACAACAGGCGCTCAGGCAGGCGGTGCGCGACTTCGCGCGCGCCGAGGTCGCCCCGCTGGCCGCCGACCTCGACCGCGAGCCGCGCTTCCCGTGGGAGACGCTCCGCAAGATGGGCGCGCTCGGCCTCCTCGGCGTGACGACGCCGGAGGAGTACGGCGGCGCCGGCCTCGACGTGGTCACGTACGTGGTCCTGCTCGAGGAGATCGCCGCCGCCGACGCCTCGCACGCGACGATCATGAGCGTGACGAACGGTCTGCCGCAGTCGCTGCTGCTGACGCACGGCACCGAGGAGCAGCGCCGTCGCTACCTGCCGCGGCTCGCCTCCGGCGAGTGGATCGGCGCGTTCTGCCTCTCAGAGCCGCACGCCGGCTCCGACGCCGTCGCCCTGCGCACGCGCGCCGAGCGCGTCGACGGCGGCTACCTCCTGACCGGCACGAAGGCGTGGGTCACGTCGGGCGGCGAGGCGCAGCTCTACGTCGTCATGGCCAAGACCGACCCGGCGGCCGGCGCACGCGGCGTGAGCGCGTTCCTCGTCGAGAAGGGCGCCGACGGCATGACGTTCGGGCGCGCCGAGGAGAAGCTCGGGCAGCACGCCGCCGTGACGCGCAGCGTGACCTTCGAGCGCTGCTTCGTGCCGGAGTCGGCTCGCATCGGCGGCGAGGGCCAGGGCTTCGTGATGGCGATGTCGGCGCTCGACGGCGGCCGCATCGGGATCGCGGCGCAGTCGGTCGGCATCGCGCGCGCCGCGTTCGAGACCGCGCGCGGCTACGCGAACGAGCGCCAGGCCTTCGGGCGCGCGATCCACGAGTTCCAGGGCGTCGGCTTCAAGCTCGCCGACATGGCCACGCGCATCGACGCCGCGCGGCTGCTGACGCTGCGGGCGGCGTGGCTGAAGGACCGCGGCTACCGCGTGACGCGGGAGGCGGCGATGGCGAAGCTGTTCGCCTCCGAGGCCGCCTCGGCGGTCACGCACGACGCCGTGCAGGTCCTGGGCGGTTACGGTTACACGAAGGACTTCCCCGTCGAGCGCTACTTCAGGGACGCGCGCGTCACGGAGATCTACGAGGGCACGAGCGAGATCCAGCGCATGGTCATCCACCGCCAGCTCTACCGGGAGCTCGAGCGGTGAGGCGGAGGGGAGAGGCGTGATCGACTTCGAGCTCACGAGCGAGCAGAAGCAGTTCCAGGCGCTGGCGCGCGAGTTCGCGCGCGACCACGTGATCCCCGTCGCGGCCGAGCACGACCGCGCCGAGACCTACCCCGAGGAGGTCGTCGCCGCCGCGCACGAGGTCGGGCTGCTGAACGTCAGCGTGCCGCAGGACGTGGGCGGCCTGGGGCTCGGCATGGTCGACGAGGTCGTGATCGGCGAGGAGCTCGGCTACGGCTGCATGGGCATATACACCATCCTGATGGCCTCCGAGCTGGGCATCACCCCGCTCCTGATCGCCGGCACCCCCGAGCAGCACCGGCGCTTCCTCGCGCCGCTCCTCGAGGGCCCGCGCCTGGCCGCGTTCGCTCTCTCGGAGCCGAACAACGGCTCGGACGCCGCGGCGATGACGACGCGCGCCGAGCTGCGCGGCGACGAGGTCGTCCTGAACGGCGTCAAGACCTGGATCTCGAACGGCGGGATCGCCGACGTCACCGTCGTGTTCGCGACCTTCGACCCCTCCCTCAGGCACAAGGGCACGTTGGCCGTGGTCGTCGAGAAGGGCGCGCCGGGCCTCACCAGCCACAAGCTCCACGGCAAGCTCGGCCAGCGCGCCAGCCCCACCTACGAGATGGTCTTCGAGGACGTCGTCGTGCCGCGCGCGAACGTGCTCGGCGCGCCGGGCGACGGCTTCAGGATCGCGATGCAGACCCTCGACAAGACGCGCGTGCCCGTCGCCGCCGGGGCGGTGGGCGTCGCGCGCCGCGCCCTCGACGAGGCCAAGGCGTACGCCCAGCAGCGACACGCGTTCGGCCGCCCGATCGCCGAGTTCCAGGCGATCCAGTTCAAGCTCGCCGACATGAAGATCGGCGTCGAGACCGCGAGGTGGCAGACCTACCGCGCCGCCTGGCTCGTCGACAGGGGCGAGCCGCACGCCGAGGCCGCGGCCATCGCCAAGGCCTACGCCTCGGACATGGCGTTCCACGCGGCCCAGGAGGCGATCAACGTCTTCGGCGGCTACGGTTACATGAACGAGTACCCCGTGGAGAAGCTGATGCGGGACGTCAAGCTCAACCAGATCTACGAGGGCACGAACGAGATCCAGCGCCTCGTCATCGCGCGCAGCCTGCTCAGGTGACCGGGCGCGGCTGGAGGAGAGCATGAAGGTACTGACTGTGGTGAGGCAGGTCCCCGACGTCGAGGCGCGCGTGCGCGCCGACGGCGGTAGGGTCGACCTGTCCGGCGTCACGTTCGTCATGGACGGCATGGACGAGTACGGCGTCGAGGAGGCCATCCGCCTGCGCGAGGCCGGGCACGACGTCGAGATCGTCGCCGTCGCCGTCGGGCCCGAGCGCTTCGCCGAGGCCCTGCGCACCGCCCTCGCCCTCGGCGCCGACCGCGCCGTCCACGTCGTCACCGACGAGCCCCTCGACCCCGTCACGCTGGCCGGGGTGGTCGCGCGCGTCGCCCAGGAGGAGGGCGCCGACCTCGTGCTCACGGGCGGCAAGCAGGCCGACTGGGACAGCGCCGCGCTGGGTCCCGCCCTCGCCGAGCACCTCGGCTGGCCGCACTCCGACTGGACGACGTCGCTGGAGCTCTCGGGCGCCGAGCTGAAGGTCGAGCACGACGTGGACGACGGGACCGAGGAGCTCACCCTCACCCTGCCGGCCGTCGTCACGACCCAGCAGGGCCTCAACGACCCCCGCTACCCGACCCTGCCCAACATCATGAAGGCGAAGCGCAAGGAGCTCGCCGTCCGCGACCTCGCCGCCTACGGCGCGCCCGCGGCCCGCGTGAGGGTCGTCTCGCAGGAGATCCAGGTGCGCCCGCGGCTGAACAAGGTCGTCGACGGCGACCCGACGGAGGCCGCGCGCGAGGTCGCGCGCCTGCTGCGCACCGAAGCCAAGGTCATCTAGGAGGATGCGATGATCCTGCTCGTCACCACCGAGAGGGACGGCAAGCCGCGGCGCAGCGCCGCCGAGCTCGTGACCGCCGCCGGCAAGCTGGGCGGCGAGGCGCACGCGCTCGTGCTCGGACCGGGCGCCGCCGACGCCGCGAGCGCCCT
>DATGNP010000090.1:0-7131 GCA_035306665.1 Trueperaceae bacterium | reverse complement strand
GAGGAGCACAAGATGAGCCAATGGCTTGAGTCCACGTTCAAGCTGAGGGAGCTCGGCACGAACCCGCGCACCGAGCTGATCGCCGGCCTGACGACGTTCCTGGCGATGGCCTACATCATCGTCGTGAACCCGCAGATCCTCAGCCAGGCCGGCGTGCCGCTGAACGGCGCGACGTTCGCGACCGTGATGGTGGCGGGCCTGTCGAGCGTCCTGATGGGCCTCATGGCGAACCTCCCCATCGCCGTGGCCCCTGGGATGGGCCTGAACGCCTTCTTCACGTTCACCCTGGTCCTCGGCCTCGGGCTCACCTGGCAGCAGGCCCTCGGGGCGATCTTCCTCTCCGGCGTCGTGTTCATGATCGTCTCGCTGCCGGGCCTCAACCTGCGCGAGGCGATCGTGCGCGCGGTGCCCGCGGGCGTGCGCCTGGGCGTGGCCGCCGGCATCGGCCTGTTCCTGGCGCTGATCGGCATGAGCGGCGCCGGCGTGGTCGTCGCCAGCCCCGCGACGCTCGTGACGTTCGGCGGGCTCACGGCCAACCTGGTGCTGTTCGTGATCGGGCTGGTGGTGGCCGGCCTCCTGCTGGTCAGGCGCGTGCACGGCGCGCTGCTGATCTCGATCGTGGTCACGACGCTCCTCACGATGCTCGCCCAGGCGTTCGGCTGGGTCGAGGGCGTCGTCTTCTACCCCGACAGGCTGGTGGCACTGCCCTCGCTCGAGACCGTGTTCGCGCTCGACATCGGCGGCGTGCTCACGGCGTCGGTCATCGGCCCGGTCTTCGCACTGCTCTTCACCGACATGTTCGACTCGATCTCCACGTTCGTCGGCGTCACCAAGGTCGCGGGCCTGCAGGAGCCCGACGGCACGCCGAAGAACGTCGGCAAGGCGATGCTCGCCGACGCGATCTCGACGACGTTCTCCGGCCTGGTGGGCAGCTCGTCCGGCACCTCGTACATCGAGTCCGCCGCGGGCGTGAACGCGGGCGGCCGCTCGGGCCTCACGGCGGTCGTCACCGGCCTGCTGTTCCTGCCGTTCATGTTCCTCTCGCCGCTCGTGGGCCTCATCCCCTCAGTCGCCACGGCGCCCGTGCTCGTGCTGGTGGGCCTCTTCATGATGGGCGCTCTGCGCGACGTCGACTGGAACGACTACGAGAACGTGATCCCCGCCTTCGTGGCGCTGATCGCCATCCCGTTCACCTACTCGATCACCCAGGGCATCGTCCTGAGCTTCCTCGTCTACGTGCTGCTCAAGCTCGTCACCGGCAAGGCCTCCGAGGTCCCGCCGGTGCTGTGGGTGATCTTCCTGCTCTCGATCGTCCTGCTGTTCCAGCTCTGACGGTCGTCCCTTAGGCCATCGGGGCGGCGCTCCGCGAGGGGCGCCGCCCAGACGAACCTTCGCCAGGACGATCTCCTGTCCCGCGTGCGCCCGCTCCAGGAGGCGCGTGAGGCGCGTCTTCGCCTCGTGGACGTTCACGGCCGGCGCCTCGCGCGCCTTGGGCGTGCGCGGCTCCTCGGTCTGGTCTGGTTCGGTCCGCTACTGCCTCGGCGCCACGACCTGGCCGCGAACCGGCTCGCCCCGCGCCACCGGCACGCCGTCGGCCAGGTAGCGCTGGAACTGCGCCGGCATGCCCTCGCCCATGCCGAACTCGGGCGAGTCCTGGAGGTGGAAGTGCAGGTGCGGCTCGCTGCTGCGGCCCGAGTTGCCGCACTCGCCCACCTGCTCGCCGGCGGCCACGCGCTGGCCGGCCCGGACCCGCACCGAGCCCTCGCGCAGGTGCGCGAGGAAGGAGTACTCGCCGGTGCCGTGGTCGATGATCACGTGGTTGCCGAGGGGCCGCTCGTCGCCGAACCGGCCGGGGACGTTGTCCGGCTCGCCGTCGACCGCCGCCACCACGACGCCGTCGCCGGGCGCCAGGACCGGCTGCCCCCAGCAGAAGTAGTCCTCGTTCGCGGCGCCGTCCCCCGCGTGCGTGCTGCCGTCCCTCACGACGACGAGGTCGAGCGCGAAGCGCTGGTCGCGCGAGGCCGCGTGGTAGTTCTCCTCGACGGTCCGGCCGCCCCAGAACACGAACCACTCGCCGTCGAAGGGCAGGCGCAGGTCGGCCCGCGTCTCGTGCTCGAGGTAGCTGGAGGGCGCCGGCTCCGAGGTCGGCAGCGCCTGGACCAGGAACCCGACGATGGCGCCCTCCTCGCCCAGCGCCCACTGGACCATCACGGGCCCGCCGAAGCGCTCGAAGCGCGCCAGCCGCGTGTAGGTACCGATGCCCGGCAGCTCGTCGACCCGCTCGTCGAGCACCTGCACCTCCTCGCCGAGCTGCGCGAGCACCTGCTCGCGGAACGCGGCCAGGCCCTCCGCCCCGCCGATGCCGTCGGACAGCTCGTCGCTGAACGCCTCGGCGATCGGCGCGAGGTCGCCCGCGTAGAAGGCCTCGGTGAGCTCCCTGCCCCGCTCGATGGCGTCCTCGGCGCCGGGCTGGGCGAGCGCGAGCGTCGCGGCCATCAGCGCTGCTGCCAGCGAGACCGTCGCAGCCCGGGTCATGTTCAGCCTCTTCATCGGTTCACCTCCCGCGCGTCAGCCGCCCACCAGGGCCTTCAGCGCGGCGCGGTAGGACTCCAGCGCGGCCCTTCCGGCGGGCGTGATGCTGTAGCTGGTCGTGGGCACGCGCCCCTTGAACCACTTCCTGACGGTCACGTAGCCGGCCGCCTCGAGCTTCGACACGTGGCTGGAGATGTTCCCCTTCGTGAGCCCGGTGACGCCCTCGAGGAAGCGGAACTCGACCTCGTCGGCCTCGGCGAGGACCGTGAGGATGGCCAGGCGCGCCGGCTCGTGGACGAGCCTGTCGAGGCCGAGGATCGCCCGCGTGGCGGTGGGGCGCTGGGCGGCCTCCTCGTCGGGAGCGCCCGAGACGGCACCCTGGCCGGCGCCGCGCCGAGCGCGCACCTCGCGGGCCGCGCCGTCGGCGGCCTCCTCGCCGGCGGCATCCCTCCTCTTCCGCCTCACCCGGCGCTCCCTCGGCGGGCGACTGCGGCCCTGGTGCTCACGACGCGCTCCCCCGCAGGCTCCGCAGGTCGCGCTCGAGCCTCAGGAACTCGCGGTGCTGGAGCACGCCCAGGACGACCAGCACCACACCGGCGACCGGCGCCTGAGGCTGCTCGCCCAGCCGGTAGCTGCCGCCGGCGAGCATCAGCGCCGCCTGCGCCACCAGGAACACGCCCGCGGCGAACTCGAGCGGCGTGCGCATGAACAGCCACACCAGGAGCGGCATCGCGGCCACGTACGCCAGGTACCCGACCGTGCCGGCGTCGAACGGCCCGGGCCACGCCCTGGCCACGACGAACGCCACGACCCCTACTGAGACCGCGGCCGTGAAGAGCGTCAGGCCGAGGTGCAGCCGCTCGTCGGCCCCGCTGCGCGCCTCCTCGACCCGCCCGTGGCGCTGGTAGTAGCGGCTCCGCAGCAGCTCCTTGACGGCGATCCACACGAGCGGCGCCGACGCGAGCGCGAAGCGTACCCCCGTGCTCGGCTCCGGCACGAGCGCGCCCACGAGGTACGCGACGATCACCAGTGCGCCGCCCAGCACGCTGCCTAGCCCGCCCGCGGACACCGAGAACCGCGCGTAGCGGCGGGTCAGCGAGGCGAGGCGACCGAGATCGCCGTCGAAGGTCGTCTCACGACCGGTCATGCAGACTAGTTTGCGGTGCAAACCCATCCGGCGTCAAGCTCGCCACGAACCGATCCGTACCCCGACCTGCTGTCGTGAACGAAGCCGCGCTCACGTAGGAGCCGCCTGGGTTATGGTGACACACACGTCTTCGAGGGGGGTTCCAGATGGCAGACGGTGAAGGCGTCGTGGACCGCCTGCGCACGGACGTGGACGCTCTCTGCCGGGCCGGGCCCAGGCACGTCGGGTCCGAAGGGCACGCGATGGCGCGCCATCACCTCAGGCGCAGGCTCGAGGAGACCGGTCTCGCGCCCTACTCCGGCGACGGCTACGAGCTGCCCTACTCGACCGGGTTCGTCAACCTCATCGCCGTGGCGCCCGCTCGGACGCCCCCCGACGCACCCCCGCTGCTCATGGCCGCTCACTACGACAGCGTCCGCACCACGCCCGGCGCCGACGACAACGCGGCCGCGGTGGCGATCGCGCTCGAGGTCGCTCAGCGCCTGACGCAGCGCCCCGCCGATCGCAGCGTGATCGTGGCGCTGTTCGACGCCGAGGAGCCGCCGTACTTCCACACGCGGGACATGGGATCGATGGCGTTCGTAAGGGAGCAGATGGTCGAACCGATCGACGCCGTCCTCGTGATGGACCTCGTCGGCCACGCGATCGCGATCCCTCACCTGCGCGAAGCGGTCGGCGTGATGGGCTGCGAGAGCCATCCCGAGCTCGCGGCGCTCGTCGCGCGACACGCCGACACGTACCTGCCCGTGGTCTCAGTCCCCCATCGCTACATGCCCGAGATGAGCGACCACGCCGCCTTCCACCGCGCCGGCCACCCCTTCTTGTTCCTCACCTGCGGTCAGTGGGAGCACTACCACATGCCGACGGACGTGCCAGAAGCGCTCGACTACGACAAGATGGCGCGGATCGCCGACCTGGTGGAGGCGCTGCTGCGCGATCTCGGCTCGCGGCCGCCTCTTGGCCGCGCTGAACCCCACGACACCGCTGCGCTCGACTACGAGAGACTCGCGCGCGTGATCGGGGCCGAGGCCCTAGCTGGCATGGGCGTGCGTGGACCGGAGGACGTGCACCTAGCGCTCACCGCCCTCGTGACCAGGGTGCAGTGGGGGTGAGGGGGGAGGAACGGCGGCTCCTGACCCGGCCTTCTCGGACCGCGTGGCGAGCGGCGGCCTGCCGGGCCTCAGCGACCCCCAGCCGGACCCGGCCACGGCCCCAGCATGACTAGGATCCATCGTCGGCAGCGGCGAGCACGGCCAGCGCCTTCTCCTTCCGAGCGCGCCGCCCAGCACGCTGACTAGCCCGCCCGCGGCCATCGAGAAGCTCGCGTAGCGACGGGTCAGAGAGGCGAGCTGGGAGAAGTCCCGCTGTCAGTAGGGCGACCCGGCCATCTCGCGAACTCGTCTGCTATGCAAACCCCCTGGATGGCAAGCCAGCCCGTTAGACCGTAGACCCCAGCACTTATCAGCCCTTCTTTGGCGGGGCCACTCTCACTGGGCCGCCGGTTTCGCTGTAGTCCTCCAAGTCGAAAAATGAGAGGGATAGCCGGTAGAGCGGCTCCTCCTCACCCTGGTCAAGTTCCGCACCCTTGGCGGGCGAGACCCCGAACGCCCACACATCCATGTTGGGATACTCGCGCCCCGACAAGGTCAACGAGAACGTAAACCCACGAGAGGGGTCGCTCGGATCCCGGACGGTGATGAAGGCAACGTCACCTCTCGCGAACTCGTATGCAAGCCCATTGTCTACGTCGCGCTCAAGAGCGCTGCTAGCGAAGTACGCCCTGGCTCGATCCTGGGCAAGGCCAGCGATGACATGCGCCCGTCCCAGGAGGTCTGTCGGCCGCTCGATCCCCGCCTTCTCCACCGCCTTCAGGAACTCGTCATAAGGCAGCGACGCGACAACTTTCGCGAGCTCGACCAAGGTATCGGGCGGCCGCTCGTCGGGCATGGCACAAAGGATTGCGATCGCGAGGGGCGATCGTCATGAGGATCAGATGCACGCTAAGCCCGCTTAGCTAAGCATGGGGCTAAGCCCCGACAGCAGGCGGTCCACAACCCTATCGAGCGGCCCTCCAAATGGGACGCTCACCCGCGCGACACTTGTAGTCCGACCACGAGACTGCACTTGAGCAGTAACGAGGTCCAGACCCCGATCGACAAGTTCAGCCCACTCATCGAGCTCACAGGGATAAACCAACAGCCCGATGTGACGCTCGGCCTCATAGACACCCAGGTATGCCAGCATCTGGTGCAAATCGTAGCGATGCTGCTCTCGAACAACTTCGGGAGTATCTCTCCACCCTAGGCGCATGATGTCCCGCGCGTGCCTCTTGTACTTTGCGTCCAGGACGATAACTAGGCCCTCACGTAGTAGCACCGCGTCGGGCAGCAAAGACTGCAGCGACCCAGCGAACGAAGGCCGCCAGTTGAGCCTGATGCGCGTATCGCCTCGCCTTCCGACCTTGAGCGTCGCACCAATTCGCAGCGCTATAGCCTCAGCGATGCATTCTGTCCAGGCCTCAAAGAAGGTCTCCATGTCGAGCCGCCACGCCAGGCCCGACAAATCCGAAAGGCCCGCTAGCCCTCGTTCGTCTATCGTCCACTCGATCGCATCGACACCCTCCGCGTACACGCGGCCACCTAGCGGATGCGTCTTCCAGTGCTGAAGCAGTTGAGGTGTAGGCCGTCTAGGTGGAACACCAGAAAGGCGCGCGATCAAGCGGTCCGCCAGCCCGATTAGTCGGCGCGCAATCAAACCACCTGATGGCGCTGCCAACAACGCCTCCTTCTGTCTCTTTGCCGTCCAATGAATAGCCGCTCTCAGAGGCTCGTCATCTCTCAAATCCGGGAAGCGGCTTGGCACGGTCAAGAACTGCCCTACCGGCATCCGCTGCGTTGAATACTTCGTCCAGTCCACAGTGCCTTTCGGGACTGGCGTCTCAGCCTCGGTGATAACGAAACGCCGCGCCGACTGCTCGAGCAGGCGTTCCAAACGAAAGAGAACAACTGAAGCCAAGACCCAGGGCGGAATATGGCGCTCAGATTGTGGCAATTCTGCCAAGGGCAGTAGATCGGGCAAAACCCGAAAGCCCGTTGTGGCGAGAACATCTCCTAGTCCAGTCCACGAGAATCGCGGCTCTACAACGAGGCCGAAGTCCGGACGGCCAGAAATGGGTGAAACCAACGGGATGGCTCCAATGCGCGTCGACGTAGCGAACTTGATCGCGGGTTCGCCACGAACACGCATCACCTGACCTTCGACCTGCATATCGCGGAGCACCCCTCTATTCATCCGCAAGAGGTCTTCAGCGCGCCGCTCGGCGTCGGCAGCTAGGTCGCGGCCACTTGCCCCTAACCATGCCCGTGCCGGGACAGAAGCAATGGACGAGTCCACGAGCACTTGCGTGCCGAACTGAGCTCTAGCCCCCGGCAAACGGTCGTAGTGCGTTGGCG
>DATGNP010000089.1:0-12366 GCA_035306665.1 Trueperaceae bacterium | reverse complement strand
GCGTCGTCATCGCGTCACCACAGCTTCAGGCCGGGGATCCCGACCTGGTTCCGGAACATGTCCCACAGCACCGGGCCGTAGGCGATGAGCACGAGCACCACGGCGATCACCAGCCAGAACGAGATCCGGTCGAGGAACCTGGTGACGCCCTCGCTGTGGATGCGGACGTTCTGCACCCACGGGACCTGCGGCGTCTCGGCCTCGGAGAGCTCCCGCTTCGAGAACAGGGTGCCGAACAGGACCGTGAAGTAGCAGATGACGGCGAAGAAGAGGATCACGCCGCTGATCCCCGTGATCGCCGCCGGCACGGCCGCGTCGGCGTAGATGCCCTGCAGGTTGTCGGCCAGGTTCGAGATGTGCGCCCGGCGCGGCACCGCCAGGAGGCCCTGCCAGTGCATGCCGAGGCCGAAGACCATCATGCCCGTGAACCACAGCCAGCTCGCCCACAGCGCCAGGCGGTTCGAGTAGAGCGGCCGGCGCGTCAGGTGGGGCACCAGCCAGTAGGTGATGCCCATGAACGTCAGCGCCGTGGCCGTGCCGACGGTGAGATGGAAGTGGCCCGGGATCCACGTGGTGTTGTGGACGACGACGTTGAGGTTGAAGGCCGCGTTCACGAAGCCTCCGGCCCCGCCGAAGACGAACGAGATCATCGCCAGCGCCTGGGCCGCGAACGAGGCGTCCCCCCAAGGCAGTTTCGGTATCCACCCGAACCAGCCGCGGCCTCCCCTGCGCCGGCCGCCTATCTCGAGCGACGCGGCGACCGTGAACGCCGTCAGCAGGCTCGGGACGCCGACCATCATCGTCATCAGCGAGTGCACGAGCTTCCACGCCGCGGGGATGCCCGGGTCGGTGAACTGGTGGTGGAACCCGACCGGGGTGGAGAAGAGCAGGAACATCAGGAACGCGAGCCGCGTCAGGCCGTCCGAGATCAGCTCGCCGCCCGCCTGCCGCGGCACGAGCCCGTACCAGGAGACGTAGGCGGGCAGCAGCCAGAAGTAGACGATCGGGTGGCCGGTCCACCAGAAGAGCGTGCGCGCGAGCTGCGGGTCGACGCCGTCGATGATGCCGAGCGACCACGGGATCAGGAAGAACACCATCTCGATCACGAGGCCGACGACGGTGACGAACCACAGGTACCAGGTGACGACGCTCATGTAGGCCACGATCGGCGTCGCCAGTTCCGGGTGGGCGCGCTTCCACATCAGCCGCATGTGGATCACGTGGCCGCCCACGAGGAGGCTGCCGACGACCACCAGGGTGAGGCCGATGTAGAAGCCCCAGTGGCCCATCAGCGGCGGGTAGAAGGTGTACATCACCGACGACGTGTTCGTCGCTACCGCCACGCCCGCCATGACCAGGCCGAACAGCATCAGCCAGTACGCGAACCAGACGAGCGCCATGTTCGGCCGCATGTCGAGCTCGCGTGCCGGCAGGTAGAGGATCAGGCCTGTGATCGCGAAGGTCGTGAAGACGAGCGCGTTGAGGACGCCGTGGAGCGTGAGGCCCTGGTAGTACGAGGCCAGGATCGGCAGGTAGCGGTAGACGTCGATGCCCGCGTAGTTCAGCGCCTGCAGCGGCCCGATGAGCGCGCCCACGAGCAGGGCGGCGAAGCCCGTGACGAGGAAGGCGAGGGTCACCCGCTTCTCGGGGTGGGCCAGCACGGTCCTGGCGCGCGCGACGGCGACGGTCCCCGTGGTCACCCTTGGCCTCCGCTGTTCGGGTAGCGCTCGCTCACTGGGCTCCTCCTGGTCATGCGCGCCGGCGGGGCCTCGTGCCCTCGCTCAGCCCCTCACTCCTCCAGACCCAACTGCCCCCTCGCCGCGTACACCTGGTCGGGCGTCTTCGCGTCCTCGCGCCTGGCGGCGACGTCGGCCGCGCCGTACGGCAGCTCCTCGACACGGCCGGCGTTGTCCCACGAGGCCAGCACGTGGTTCAGGACGGCGGCGATCTGCTCGTCGGAGAGCTGGCTCCAGGCGGGCATGACGCCGTTGTAGGTCGCGCCCTGGACAGGGATCGGGCCCATGAGGCCGTAGAGCAGCACGTCCACGAGGTACTCGCGGCCACCGTCGGCCGCGTAGACGTCGGCGGCATGACCCGAGAGCGGCGGGAAGACGCCCGCGAGCCCCTGGCCGTTCGCCTGGTGGCAGGCCACGCAGTTCGCGGCGTACACCTGCGCGCCGAGCTCCAGGCTCGCTCCGGCCGCCGCGTCGCCCGGGGCGGCGGGCGGCGCCTCCTGCTGCTCGCGCAGGGCGGCGAACTCCGCCTCGGGCAGCACCTGGATCGTGCCGACCATGTTCTGATGGCTGATGCCGCAGTACTCGTTGCAGCTCACGCGGTACTCGCCCGGCTCCCGGAACGTGTAGCTCCAGGTGGCGATCTCGCCCGGGATGAGCTCGACGTTGATGTTCGTGCCGGCCACGTGGTAGCCGTGCAGGACGTCACGGCTCGAGGCGAAGAAGGTGACCTGGGCGCCGACGGGCAGCTGGATCAGCGCCGGCGCGAACGAGAACGCCTGTCCGATCACGCTCACCCGGTACTGGCCCGGTCCGGTCTCCATCACGCCTGGCGTCTGGAACATCTCGAGGCGCCCCAGGTCGGCGGGCGTGCCGCGCTGGACACGCTGACCGATGTGCGCGCCCTCGACCGCCAGCGAGTAGACGATGAACACGACGAGGACGACAAGCAGCGCGCCCATGACGGCCATCCAGCGCCGCTCCCAGCGCGCGATCGCCTCGTGCTGGGCCTCGTGCACGGTCAGGCCCTTCCCATGAGGATCGCGAGGACCCCGAAGAAGAGGACGAGGATCGTGACCGCGGTGACCGTGGTGACCATGATGGCGCCTCGCGGCTGCGCCTCGTCCGGCAGCTCGGCGTCCCCGGGGCTGCGCTCCCCTACTACGGGTCCGGTGGGCGACGGCCCCTCGGAGCGGTGGTCGGAGCCGGCGGGGACTTCCCGCTCGCGGTCGACCTCGGGCTCGCCCGCGCTCGCGGCTGCCGCGTCGGGGACGGGGGCCTGCTCAGGCTCCTCGGCGCCACCCGCCCGACGCTCCTCGTCGGGCCCTCTCTGTGCCATCGCCAGTAAGGTAGAGCAACGCGGCCGAAAGAAAGTGAGATGAAGCACTTTGTCGCGGCCGTCGTCGCGGTCCCGGCTGGTCGCGAGCGGCCACGACCCGCACCGCCGAGGGCGAGCGCGACGGGCGGCCCAGCACGCGGGACCGTGCCCGGGACGCCCGTCACCCCACCTTGGACACGAGCTCGACGAGGTTCCCGTCAGGGTCCCTGACCAGCGCGTTGCGGTTGCCGTTGCCGGTGTCGTGCGGCTCCTTCACCGCCGGCACGCCCGCCGCGACTAGCCGCGCGAACTCGGCGTCGACGTCGTCGGTCCAGAGCACGACGGCCATCGCCGGCGCGCCCGGCTCGGCGTCCACACCGTGGACCCGCTTCGCGGCCTCGACCGCTCCGAGGCCGACGATGAAGCCGCCGGCAACGAACTCGACGTGCTCCGGCGTGCCCTCCCGCGGGGTGCGGAACGTCTCCCGCAGACCGAGGACGTCCCGGTAGAACCTGATGCCCGCCTCGATGTCGCGGGTGTAGAGGTTGACGAGCCCGGACGTGATCATGAGACGAGTCTAGGACGCGTTCACCGGCGCCTCAACGGGCCTGAGCCGTGAGCTGGAAGGCGCCGCTGCGTGCCCTTCTCGAGGCCCGGACGCCGGCCTCAACGCCAGCCGAGCGCCGGCGCCACGTGCTCCAGGACCGCGCCGATGACGTGCGCGCAGTAGTCGACGCCGAGCTGGTTGGGCACGGTGAGGAGCAGGGTGTCGGCCGCGGCGACCGCGGTGTCCTGGGCCAGCAGCTCGACGAGCGCGTCCGGCTCGGCGGCGTAGGTCCGCCCGAAGACGGCCCGCGTCTGGGCGTCGATGAAGCCGATCTTGTCGGTGTCGTGCCGCTCGCGTCCGAAGTAGGCGTGGTCGCGCTCGTCGACGAGCGGGATGATGCTGCGGCTCACGGACACGCGCGGCTCGCCGGCGTGGCCGGCCTCGCGCCACGCCTCGCGGAACACGCGGATCTGCTCGGCCTGCTGGAGGTGCAGCGGCTCCCCTGACTCGTCGAACTTCAGCGTCGAGGTCTGCAGGTGCATGCCTAGGCGCCCCGCCCACGTAGCCGTGGCGTTCGAGCCCGCCCCCCACCAGATGCGGCGCCGCAGGCCCTCGGAGTGCGGCTCGAGGCGCAGGAGCCCGGGAGGGTTCGGGAACATCGGGGTCGGGTTCGGCTGCGCGAACCCCTCGCCCTCGAGGAGCCTCAGGAACGTCTCGGCGTGGCGCCTGGCCATGTCGGCGTCGGTCTCGCCTTCTCCCGGCGCGTAGCCGAAGTAGCGCCAGCCGTCGATCACCTGCTCGGGCGAGCCGCGGCTGATGCCGAGCTGCAGGCGGCCGCCGGCGATCAGGTCGGCGGCGCCGGCGTCCTCGACCATGTAGAACGGGTTCTCGTAACGCATGTCGATAACGGCCGTGCCGATCTCGATGCGCGAGGTCCTGGCCCCGATCGCCGCCAGCAGCGGGAACGGCGAGGCGAGCTGCCGGGCGAAGTGGTGCACGCGGAAGTAAGCGCCGTCGGCGCCCAGCTCCTCGGCGGCCACGGCCAGGTCGATCGACTGGAGCAGGGCGTCGGCCGCCGTGCGCGTGTGCGAGTGCGGCGACGGCGTCCAGTGCCCGAACGAGAGGAAGCCGATCTTCTTCGTCATAGACCAGAGTCTGCACCCTGTACGCCTCTGACGGCGTGCGTCGAGCCCCGACGTGGGCGCGGCCGACGCGTCCCGACGCCGCTCACCAAGGAGGCGGCCGCTCACACGCCTGGCCCCGGGACGAGGGGTCGACCCCGCCGCTTGACAAGCGAGCGACCTTCGTCTAGAGTTTGTTTAGAGCTTGTACATAGTCCGAACAGGCTCCTTGGAAGGAGCAAGACATGGGAACCTTCAAGACGATCTCGCTGCTGCTCGTGATAGTCGGCGCCATCAACTGGTTGCTGGTGGGCCTCTTCGGCTTCGACCTGGTGGCCGCGGTCACCGGCGACTCGTTCGGCCAGAAGAACGCGGTCTCGAGCATCATCTACGTGCTGGTCGGCGTCGCCGGCATCTCGCTGATCCCCGCGGCGTTCGCCGCCCCCAAGCCGGCGCCGGTCGCGCCCCGACCCCACGCCTGACCCGAGCGACGCGCTGACCCCCGCCGCCGACCACGGCGGGCACACCGACACCGCGCCCCCGAGCCGCGCGCCTACCCCCGAGGGGCGCGCGGCTCGGGGGCGACCCGTCGTGCCCGAGAGAGAGGGCTACCCGGCGAGCTCCACGGGGTCACCTCTGCGCCGCCTGTGGCAAGACCGCGAGGTATGTGCAACAATTGCTGTCACGAGAGAGGTTTCTGCAACACTAGTTGGAGCGCGGCCTGCGTGCTCGGCCAGACCGTCCCGCGCAGGCCCGCGACCCGCCGCCTAGGCTCGAGAGACCTCGAAAGGACGCGTGATGGGCGGATCGACTCTGCGGTTCCTATGCCCGAACGGGCACCTCGGCTTCGCGCCGTTGAAGGTCGAGAGCTTCGAGATCGGGGTCGCCACCAGGCCCGACTTCATCCTCGCCGACTCCGGTTCCGACGACATCGGCCCCGGCCCCCTGGGCTCGGACACGTCGACCGCGCCCAAGGAGTGGCAGCGGCACGACCTCGAGAGGATGCTCCTAGCGGCGCGGAAGCTGGGCGTGCCCATGATCATCGGCTCGGCCGGCGACACGGGCGCGAACAGCCGCGTCGACATGTACGTGGAGATGATCCGCGACATCGCGCGCGAGCACGGCCTCGCCCCCTTCCGCCTCGGCTACTTCTACTCCGAGGTGCCCAAGGAGAAGCTCCGCGCGAAGATGGCCGCCGGCGAGACCGTGAGCGGCCTCGACGGCCGCGGCCCGCTCACCGAGGACGAGCTCGACGCCACCGAGCGCGTCGTCGCCGTGGCCGGCGTGCACCCCTACATCGAGCTCCTTGACCGCGGCGCCGAGGTGATCATCGGCGGCCGCAGCTCCGACGCGGCGATCTTCGCGGCGCCCGCCATCCGCGCCGGGTACCCCGAGTCGCTCGCCTACTACCTGGGCAAGGTGCTCGAGTGCGCCTCCTTCAACGCGGAACCGTACGCGGGCAAGGAGACCGTGATCGGCGAGATCAGCCACGAGGACGTGAAGGTCACGGCGATGAGCCCGTACCAGCGCTGCACGCCCGCCTCGGTGGCCGGCCACGCGATGTACGAGCGCTCCAACCCCTACTACGAGTACTTCGCCGGCGGCATGCTCGACATGTCCGGGTGCCGCTACGAGCAGTACGACGAGAAGACCACGCGCGTCACGGGTCCCAGGTTCGTGCCGGCCGAGCAGCTGACCGTGAAGCTCGAGGGTGCCGGGAAGGTCGGCGAGCGCTACATGGGCTTCGCCGGCGTGCGCGACCCGTACACGATCGCGCGCATCGACGAGGTCATCGCCTGGGCGCGCAGGCAGGTGGAGGAGCGCTTCGGCCCGCCCGAGGAGGGTGGCTACGAGCTGCACTACCAGGTCTACGGCCGCGACGGCGTCATGGGCGCGCTCGAGCCCAACCGGGACAAGCCCGCGCACGAGCTAGGGATCCTCGTCTTCGGCGTCGCGCCCACCGCCGAGATGGCCGAGGAGGTGGCCCTGACCGGCACGCGCCAGATGTTCTACGCCCGCCTGCCCGACGTGAAGGGCACCGCCGGCGGCGTGGCGTTCCCGCTCGACGAGGTCGTGCGCGTCAGCCCCGCCTACCGCTGGACGCTCAACCACGCCCTCAGGGTCGACGACCCGCTCGAGCTGTTCGAGCTCCACACGACCGAGGTGGCCGCCGCTCCCGAGCGCGAGGCCGCGGAGGTGGCGTCGTGAGCGCCCAGGCGGCCGCCGCGCCCGGCCAGGCGACCGCGACCAGGCGCCTGGCCGACCTCGCCAAGACGATCCGCAGCAAGAACGCCGGCGTGGACCGCATCACGTTCGACGTGATCTTCCAGGACCGCGACAACTACGAGCTCGTCAAGCGCTCCGGCGTCCTCAGCCGCGAGAGCGTCGCCAGGCTCTACGGCATAGCCGAGTCGCGCATCACCGACTTCGTCACCTTCGACCCCGCCAACGCGATCAAGTTCACGATCCTGCGCGAGCGCCCCAGCGGCAGCCCCGGCGACAGCGACATCTTCGGCGCGCAGCAGTACGCGCCCCTGCTCGACATCGAGGTTCCTGTAGTCTCGGAGGGATGAGCGTCACGGGTGGCCGCGCCACGCAGGTGGCCAACGGCGAGCTGTTCGCGCGGCTCGAGAGCGCGGCGCAGTCGCTGACGGCGCAGGAGCAGCGGCTCGCCGCGCACATCGTCGAGCACCTGGACCGGTGGGCGTACGCGTCGAGCAGCCAGCTCGCCGAGGAGGTGGGGGTCCACCGCTCGACGATCGTGCGCTTCGCGCAGAAGATCGGTTTCGAGGGGTACCCCGAGCTGCAGGAGGCGTCCCGCGCCGCCTACCTCCAGAGCGTCGGCGCCCACGCCGACCTCGTCCTCACCGAGCCGGGCCTCGGCGAGGACCTCACCCTCCACGACCTCTACCAGCGCGAGCTACTGAACCTCCAGCGCAGCTACTCGGGCCTAGACGTCGCGACCCTCGAGGCGACGGCGCGCCACATGGCCGAGGCGCGGCGGGTGCTCCTGTTCGGGCGGCGCTTCTCCTACCCGCTGGCGCTGCACATCAGCCTGGTGCTGCGCACGATGCGCGAGTTCGTGGACTGCGCGCCCTCGCCAGGCGGCATGAGCGTCGACCAGCTCTTCGACCTCACGCCCGACGACTTCGTCCTCATCGTCTCGCTGCGGCGCCACTCGGCGGAGGTCCAGCGCACCCTCGACCACCTCGCGAACGCGCGGGTGCCGGCGACGGTCCTCACCGACGCGAGCCCCGGCCGCGACGTGCCCGACGGCGTCCCCGTGCTGCGCGCGTTCGTCGCCAGCACCGGCGTGCTCGACTCGTACACGGCCGTGGTGTCGGTGAGCCACGCGCTCCTCACCCTCGTCGAGCGCATGCTCCCCGGCGCGCAGGAGCGGCTGGCCGCCGCCGAGCGCGCCTGGCTCAGGTTCAACCGCTAGGTCGGGACTGGGCG
Organism: Trueperaceae bacterium; assembly: GCA_035306665.1. Taxonomy (GTDB): domain Bacteria; phylum Deinococcota; class Deinococci; order Deinococcales; family Trueperaceae; genus DASRWD01. The sequence goes on along the minus strand of DATGNP010000089.1, from coordinate 4,191 downwards.
CCGGCCCCGCCGCCCGCGCGCACGCGACCCGCAGGACGCCGGGCGCGCGGGCGGGCTCGCCTACTCGCGTGCCGCCAACGCCTCCGCGCGCTTCCGAGAGGCGCCGAACGCCGCGCCGGCCGCGACGAACTCGGCGAACAGGGCCGCGAAGCCCGGCTCCTCGACCAGCCACTCGGGGTGGAACTGGCAGCCGACCCCGAAGCCGCGCTCGGCTTCCATCGCCTCGACCAGGCCGTCGGGCGAGCGCGCGACGACCCGCCAGCCGGCGGGGACCCGGACCACGGCCTGCCGGTGGAAGCTGTTCACCGCGGGCGCGCTGCCCACGAGCCGCGCCAGGCGCGAGCCGTCCTCGACGGCGAGCGCGTGCGTGCGCACGGTCGGCGCGTCCTCCTGGTAGTGCTCGGGGCGCCCGTCGCCGCGGACGTCGCGGATCAGCTCGCCGCCGAGCGCCTCCGCGATCGTCTGGTGACCGCGGCAGATCCCCATCAGCGGCATGTCGCGTTCCCAAGCCGACCGCACCAGTGCGACCTCGACGTCGTAGCGCACCGGGTTCGTCTGCCGCAGGGTCGGGTCCGGGTTCGCCTCGAAGTAGGCGGCGGGAAGGCTGCCGCCCCCGCTGAGGAGGAGGCCGTCGAGGGCGTCGAGGGTCGCCCCGAGCCCCTCCGCCGAGTCGGTCGGCACGAGCAGCGGCACGCCGCCGGCGTCCCGCACCGCCTGCGCGTAGCGCGCCGTGAGCTCGAAGCGCGCTTCCTCCCGGCCTTGGCGCTCCACGGCGCCGAGGTGCACGGTGATGCCCACCCTGGGTCTGTGGCTCACTAGCGGTTCCTCCTCTTGGGGTCGAACGCCTCCTGCAGCCTGTCGCCGAACAGGTTGATCGCCAGCACGAGCACGAGCAGCGCCAGACCGGGCAGCGTGCTGACCCACCAGGCGATGAACAGCACGTTGCGGCCCTCGGCGATCATCGAGCCCCACGCTGGGATCGTGGGCGGGATGCCGACGCCGAGGAACGAGAGCGACGCCTCGAGCACCATGAAGTACCCGACGCGCAAGGTGGCGAGCACGAGGATCGACGGCAGGACGTTCGGCAGCACCTCGCGGAAGAGCGTGCGCAGGCTGCGCTGCCCCAGCGCGCGCGACGCCTCGACGTACTCGCGCTCCGCCTGGTCGAGGGTCTCGCCGCGGGCCAGCCGGTAGAACTCGACCCAGCCCTTGAGCGAGAGGGCCAGCACGAGGTTCGCGAAGCCGGGCCCGAGGAACGCCATCATGCCGATCGCGAAGATCAGGTAGGGGAACGCCAGCAGCAGCTCGGTGAGGCGCCCGCTGACGGCGTCGAACGTGCCGCGGTAGAAGCCGCCGAGCACGCCGAGGACGGTGCCGAACGTCGCCGTGATCGCGACGGTCAACGAGCCGACCAGCAGGCTGACCCTGGCCCCGTAGAGGACGCGGGTGAGGATGTCGCGGCCCAGGCCGTCGGTGCCGAAGCGGTGCTCGGCCGAGGGCGGCCTCAGGCGGGCGCCCAGGTCGGTGGCGTCGGGGGCGTACGGGGCGACCACGGGCGCGAACACCGCGACCAGCACGTACGCCAGGATCACGGCCGCGCTCGCGGCGCCCACGGGCGAGCGCAGCACCTTGCGCAGGACGCCCAGGATCTGCGGCAGCGGGCCCGTCATGCCCCGCGCCGGCGCGGCCGGCGCGAGCCCGGCGACGGCGCTCTTCACGGCGTCACCTCGCGGCCCCGGGCTCCCGCGAGCCGCTGCTCGCGCCGCCCTCCTGCCGCGGCCCGGCCCCGGAGGCGCCCGCTCACAGCGCGATCCTCGGGTTCAGGTAGGTGTACAGGACGTCCACGACGAGGTTCACGGCGACGTAGGTGAGGGCGTACAGCATCACGGCCGCCTGCACGACGACGTAGTCGCGCGCGAAGATCGAGCTGACGACGAGGCGGCCGAGGCCAGGCCAGGAGAAGATCGTCTCGACGATCATGTTCCCGCCCAGCAGCTCGCCGATCTGCAGGCCGGTGACGGTGAGGGCGGGGATGAGAGCGTTGCGCAGCGCGTGCTTGATCACGACCACGCGCTCGGGCAGCCCCTTGGAGCGGGCCGTCGTGACGTAGTCGCGGCCCATGACCTCGACCATCGAGCTGCGCACGACGCGCGCCAGCACGACCGCGAACACCACGCCGAGGGTCAGGGAGGGCAGCACCAGGTGCCTGAGGGCGGCGCCGAACGCGCGTAGGTCGCCGGCGAGGAGCGTGTCGATGAGCATGAAGCCAGTTCGGTCCGGCACGAGCACGGCCGCCGGTATGCGCCCCGACGTGGGGAGCACCCCCAGCTCGACGGAGAACAGCAGGATGAGCAGCAGGCCGAACCAGAACGCCGGCATGCTCACGCCCACGAGCGTGGTCCCCAGCACCAGCCTGTCGAGCCACGAGCCGGCCTTGAGGGCGCTGACTATGCCCACGGGCAGCGCGATGGCGATCGCCACCAGGATGGTGAAGAACGTCAGCTCGATCGTGGCGGGCAGCGTGTCGAGGATCAGCCGCGCGACCGGCTGGTTCTTGACGATGCTGTAGCCGAGGTCGCCGCCGGCAACACCGGCGAGGAACAGGCCGAGCTGCTCGAGCAGCGGCCTGTCGAGGTTCATCTCGCTGCGGAGCTGCTCGACCTGCTGCTGGGTGACGTTCGTGTCGCCCAGCATGATCTCGACCGGGTCGCCCGGCAGGAAGCGCAGGAAGAGGAAGGCGACGATCGCCACCCCGAGTGACACCGGGACAGCGGCGACCAGGCGCTTGATTACCTTGCTCAAATCGGGTCCTTGCTAGATAGGGACTGCCTCGCTGCCTACCCGAGGTTAACCGTTGCTCGCCACGCCATGGGCGGTGGCGAGCAACGGCGGTGATACGGGCGGCTACCTAGACGCGCCCTCGCTGCGCGCGCTCAGCGGACGGCGTAGCCGGCCTCCCTGAGCAGCTCGCGGGCGCGGTCGGGGTCGTACGGGTACGGCTCGAGGTCGGGGTCGAAGCCGAAGCCGGAGGGCAGGAAGCCCGTCGCGAGCCTCTCGCCGTAGCCGCGGTAGATGTTCGTGAGGATGTTCTCCCAGTCGATGGCGTAGTTCAGCGCCTGGCGTACGCGGACGTCGTCGAACGGCGGCTTCGAGACGTTCAGCTCGATGAGGTACGCGCGCGTGCCGGGAGCCGTGTGGACCGAGACGCCGGGGGCGGAGTCGATGCGCTCGACGAGGTCGCCCGGCACCTCCTGGATGATCTGCACCTCGCCCGAGAGCAGCGCGGCCACGCGCGTGGAGGGCTCGGGCATCATCCGGAACACCAGCGTCTCGAGCTGCGGGGCGCCGTTCCAGTAGTCCGGGTTGCGGCGGAGCGTCACCTGCGAGTCGATGGTCCCGCTGGCGAAGGAGAACGGGCCGCTGCCGACGGGGTTGCGCGCGAACTCATCGACGCCGACCGCCTCGACGTGGTCCCTGGGGACGATCTGGAAGTGCACCAGCGCCTGCTCGAGGAGGCCCTGCGGGAACGTCTCGCGGTAGTGCAGGCGCACGGTGTAGTCGTCGACGGCCTCGACGCGGTCGATGGGGCCGAGCAGGCCCGCTCGCGGGCTCGTCTGGCCGCCGACGCCGCCCTCGGTGAGGATGCGCTCGAACGTGAACACGACGTCCTCGGCCGTGAGGGGCTCGCCGTTGTGGAACGTCACGCCCTCGACAAGCTCGAACTCGAACGTGAGGTCGTCGACGGCGCGCCACGTGTGGGCCAGCCAGGGGATGACCTGCCCCTCGTGGGTCCTGAAGACGAGCGAGTCGAAGATGTTGCGCAGCACGGCCTCGGTGTCGCGGCTGCGGAACATCGCCGGGTCGAAGGTGAGCAGGTTGTCGGTGCGCATGCCGACGACGAGGGTGTCGGAGCCCTGCACCGAGACCTGGTGCATGCTCTCGCTGTTGTCGGCGGCCGGGCGCCAACCCTGCACGGCGTCGCTGGCGGCCTCGATGTTCTGGAGCACGTAGGCGAAGATCCACGGCGCGTCCTCGAAGATGATGCGCTGGGCCTCGAAGTAGGCCTCACGCCGCTCGTCCTCGTCCAATGAGGTGGACGCGATGTGGAACAGCTCGTCGACGCGGGGGTTCGAGTAGAACGAGCGGTTGCCGCGCGCCTGCGTCCCGAACTTCGGGATCCCCAGGTCGAAG
>DATGNP010000088.1:0-2141 GCA_035306665.1 Trueperaceae bacterium | reverse complement strand
TGCCTGACGCGCGAGGAGAGGCCGCCGTTCTTCGGGACTCTGAGGACGGGGTGGGTCCACCTCGCGCTGATCGGCCTCGTCTACGCGATGCTGATCATGGGCTACACGGCCACGAGGGCCGCGTTCGTCGGCGTCTGCGCGGCCGCCGTGCTCGTGCTGCTGAAGAGGGTCAGGCCGCGTGAGGTCTGGTCGGTGCTGAGGCAGGGAGCAGAAGCCGCGGGGATCCTCTGCGCGGTGACGGCCGGCGCCGGGATCGTCGTCGGGGTCGTGCAGCTCACCGGACTGGGCGCGCAGCTCGCCAGCGCCCTCGTGGACCTCTCCGGCGGGCACGTGATGGTCCTGCTGGTGCTGGTGATGGTGGTCTCGATCGTCCTCGGGATGGGCATGCCCACGACGGTCGTGTACGTGCTGCTCGCCACCCTGGTAGGACCGGCGCTGGTAGCGATGGGCCTCACGCCCCTCTCGGCGCACTTCTTCTTCTTCTACTTCGGCGTGCTGGCGGCGATAACACCGCCGGTCGCGCTGGCGTCCTACGCCGCCGCCTCGATAGCCGGGGCAGACTTCGACAGGACCGGGTGGGCCGCCTTCCGGATCGCCTTGCCGTCGTTCCTGGTGCCCTTCTTCTTCGCCCTCAACCCGGCGCTGCTGCTCGAGGGCACCCCCCTCCAGGTGGTCCACAACTCCCTGACCGCGGGACTCGGTATCTGGCTCATCACGACGGCCGTGATGAACTGGATGAACGGCCGGCTGCCCCTGTGGGCCAGGGCCGTCCTGTTCGCGGCGGCCTTGCTGCTCATAGACGGCGGCTGGCTCACCGACCTGGTCGGCGTCGGGGTGCTGGCAGCCTTCGCCCTGTGGCGGTACCGTCTGACGCCAGCGGCGGGTCCCGTCGGCGGCACGGACCCGATGGGTCGGGGCGCAGCCCCGGCGGGTCGCGGGGTGGACGCGGCGGCGGCGAGCCAGGGCCGACCGGACGTCGTTCCAGGGGCCGCTGGGCCGGCAGAGGGAGTACATGGCGCGGACGGGTGACGAGCGAGGGAAGTCCGGGGACGGCGAGGACCGGACGCGGGTCGGCGAGGACCGGACGCGGGCTGGCGGGGACGTCACGGTGGCGGTCTCACGCTCGACGGCGCGACGCAGCGCCAAGCGCGACCTCGGCGGCGGCGCGCAGGCGGCCTACGAAGCGATCAGACAGCGGATCGTCGACGGCGAGTACTACCCGTCGCAGCGGCTCGTCGAGGCCCAGTTGGCGCAGAGCCTGGGGTTCAGCCGGCACAACGTCCGCACGGCCCTCGACCGCCTCCATACCGACGGCCTCGTGCGCATCGCGCCCAACCGCGGCGCGACCGTCGCCACGCTGAGTCTCGAGGAGGCCCTAGACATCCTGCGCGCCCGGGAGGCCCTCGAGGCCGAGGCCGCGAGGATGGCCGCCCAGCGCATCTCCGACGAGCAGATCGCCGAGCTCGGTGATTACGTCGAGACGATGCGGCAGGCGCTCGCGTCCTCGAAGTGGGACGAGTACTCGGCGACGAACGTCCTCTTCCACGAGAAGGTCTACCAGGCCTCGGGCAGCCGCACGATCCCCGACCTGATCAAGACCCTGCGCCTGCGCCTGGCGCGCCTCCAGCTCCGCACGATCCTGATCCCCGGCCGCAGCGAGGGGTCCCTGGCCGAGCACGTCGCGATCTACGAGGCGCTGAGGGCGCGGGACCCCGCCGCCGCCGCCGAGGCCGCGCGCGGGCACGTCTCCAGCCTCAGTCGCGCGGTCGAGAACGCTTGGAGCCTGGTGAGGCTGTAGGGGGCTGCGGGAGGAGCGCTCGCGAGGTGACCGTCGTCGCCGGTAGCCCACTGCGCCCCTCGTCCTAGGCCCGAGTGCGGGCGTCCCCGGTCGGCCCTCAGTCGCCCAGAAGCTCGGCGCGCATCGGCTCCGGCAGGTTCTTGCTCGCCTCCCGCAGCGTGAGCCGCGAGGCTCGGCGCCGCCGCGGCATGAGCCAGGCGTGGACCTCCTCCGGGGCCGTCTTGGTGCGCTCGCGCAGCACCCAGCCGATGGCCTTGCGCACGAAGAACTCCGTGTCCTCGAGCAGGGGATCGGCGAGCGCGGCGAACGCGTCGAACACAGGCTCCCCGCGGCGCATGGGCAG
>DATGNP010000087.1:0-11542 GCA_035306665.1 Trueperaceae bacterium | reverse complement strand
GGTGGGCGCGGCCATGTCGAGCCCGTTGTGGTAGGAGACCGGCCCGCACCTGCACTGGGAGATGCGCGTCGACCTGGCGCCGACGAACCCGCTGCAGTGGGTCGACCGCGTGTGGCCCTGAGGGGCGCGCCCGCCCTGGCCTCGCGGTGGCTCGCGGCCCTCGTCGTCGCTGCCGGCCTCCTCGGCTCGGGGGCGGCGCAGGCCCCCGGCGCGGCGGCGCAGTCGGCGGCGCCAGACGTCGGCGTGGCGTCCCGAGGGGCCGCGGGGCGGGGCTTCCTGGCCCCGCCGGAGCACGGCGTCTGGTACCAGGTGTTCGTCAGGAGCTTCCAGGACTCCGACGGCGACGGCGTCGGCGACCTGCCGGGCCTGCGCTCCCGCCTGCCGTACCTGGCCGAGCTCGGCGTCACGGGTCTGTGGCTGATGCCGGTGCACCCCAGCCCGAGCTACCACGGCTACGACGTCACCGACCACTACGCGGTGAACCCGGAGTACGGCACCCTCGACGACCTGCTCGGCGTGCTCCACGACGCGCACGCCCTCGGCATGCGCGTGATCCTCGACCTGGTGCCGAACCACACCTCCTCGCAGCACCCGTGGTTCCGCGCGGCGCTGGCGGGCGACCCCGCCTACCGCGACCGCTACGTGTGGTCCGACGACCCGCCCCCGTGGCGCGGGACGTTCGGCGGCAGCGCCTGGCACGCGGCCGACGGCGCCTACTACCTGGGCCTGTTCTCGCCCGACATGCCCGACCTGAACCACGCCGACCCAGCGGTGGAGCGGGAGGTCCACGACGTGGCCGCGTTCTGGCTGGGACTGGGCTTCGACGGCTTCAGGGTCGACGCGATCCAGCACGTCGTGGAGGGCGAGGGCGGGGTGATCGCGAACGCGCCGGAGAACTACGCCTGGGTGGCGCGGTTCCAGGCTCACGTCGACGCGGTCGCGCCCGGCGCCGTCGTACTGGGCGAGACGTGGACGGACATGCCGGCGATCGCGCGCTACCACACCGAGGCCGGCCTCCACGCCGCGACCGACTACCCGCTCTACCAGGACCTCGTTCGCGCCCTGCTCACGCGGTCCACCGCGGACCTGGCGTTCGGGCTGGCGCAGGCCGAGGCGATGTACCCGCCGGGCGCGATGCGCGCGACCTTCACCTCGAACCACGACCAGACCCGCCTCGCCACCCGGCTCTCGGTGCCGCGCCGCGACGAGCGGCGCCTCGCGCTCGCGGCCGGGCTGCTCCTCACCCTGCCCGGCACGCCGTTCCTCTACTACGGCGAGGAGGTCGGCATGACCGACGGCCCCGGCGCGTTCGACGTCGGGAAGCGCACGCCCATGCCGTGGGAGCCCGTCCCGGGCCTGGGCTTCACGACGGGCGAGCCGTGGACGGACCCCGGGGAGGCCGCGCCCGGCGTCACCGTGGCCGAGCAGAGGCGCGACCCGACCTCGCTGTGGTGGCGCTACCGGCGCATGATCGCGCTCAGGCGCACGCACCCGGCGCTGTACCGCGGCGCGACGCGCGTCCTGGACGCCGGTCAGCGCGCGGTCCTGGCGCTGGAGCGCGACGCCGGCGACGAGCGCCTGTTCGTGGTCGCGAACCTCGGCGCCCGCGACCTCGCCGTCGAGCTGCCGGACGTCCCGGAGGGCGCCGTCGACGTGCTGACCGGGCGCGCCTTCGACGGGACCGTGCCGGCCCTGACGCTGCTAGTGCTCGGGACGCCCTGAGGGCGCGCGTATACTTGCCCCTCATGGAGAAGGAGTCCAGCAGGCCGCGCGTGTTCTCAGGGGTGCAGCCCACGGGGGTGCTCCACCTCGGCAGCTACGTCGGGGCCCTCAGGCAGTGGGTCGCCCGGCAGGACGAGCGCGACAACGTCTTCTGCGTCGTCGACCTGCACGCCCTCACGATCCCCGAGGCCGTCGACCCCCAGCAGCTGAAGGAGCGCGTGCGCTCGACGGCGGCGCAGTTCCTGGCGGCGGGCGTCGACCCCGAGAAGAGCGTGATCTTCGTCCAGTCCCACGTGCGCGAGCACTCCGAGCTCGCCTGGCTCCTGTCGTGCGCGACCCCGCTGGGCTGGCTGTACCGGATGACGCAGTTCAAGTCGAAGTCCGAGGGCCGCGAGAGCGTCGGCACCGGCCTCCTCGTGTACCCGGTGCTGCAGGCCGCCGACATCCTGCTCTACGACACCGACCTGGTGCCGGTAGGCGAGGACCAGGTGCAGCACATCGAGCTCACGCGCGACGTCGCCGTGCGCTTCAACAACCTCTTCGGGGACACCTTCGTGCTGCCCAAGTCCGAGGTGCCGGAGGTCGGGGCCCGGCTGATGGGCCTCGACGACCCGACCGTGAAGATGTCGAAGAGCATCGCCGTCGAGCGGCCCGGGCACGCGATCCAGCTCCTCGACGACCCCGACACGGTGCGGAAGGTCGTGATGGCGGCCGTCACCGACTCGGGCCGCGAGCTCCGCTTCGAGCACGCCTCGCCCGGGGTGCGCAACCTCATGACGATCGCGCACGTCGCCTCGGGCCGGCCGATCGCCGCGATCGAGGCCGAGCTCGAGGGCGGCGGCTACGGCACGCTCAAGAAGCTGACCGTGGAGGCCGTGAACGAGATGCTGGCGCCGCTCCAGCGCCGCTACCGCGAGTACATGGACGACCGCGCGGGTCTCGACGCCGTGCTCGCGCGCGGCGCCGAGAGGGCCAGGGAGATCGCCGGGCCCACGCTGCGCCGCGCCCAGGCGGCGATGGGGGTCGGCTGACGGGCCGAGTCCTCCTCTTGTTCCTCGACGGCGTCGGCGTGCCCGGCGAGGCCGCGCCCGGCGCGCCCCCCAGCCCGGTCGTCGCGGCGCGCACCCCGACCCTCGACGCGCTGCGGGCGGGCCGCCTCGCGGCGCCCTCCGTCTACCGCGAGCTCGACGCCGGCCTGGGTCACCCGGGCCTGCCGCAGTCGGCGACCGGCCAGACGACGCTGCTCACGGGCGTGAACGCCGCCGACGCGATGGACGGCCACTACGGCCCGTGGCCGGGCCCCACGCTCAGGCGCGTCCTCGACGCAGGGAACCTCTTCCACGACGGCGTCAGGGCCGGGGGCGCGCGGCTGGCGAACGCCTACCCGCCCGGGTACTTCGCGGCGCAGGCGGGGCGGCGGATGCGGCCGAACGCCGTCGCCTACGCGGCGCTGGCGGCCGGCGTGCCGCAGCTGGGCGCGGCCGAGTACGCCCGCGGCGAGGCCGTGCCCTCCGACCTCGAGGGAGCCCACCTGGCGCGGGAAGGCGGGCGCATGGGCCCGCTGGGCTCGGCGCGGGCGCTCGCCGCGATCGCGGCGGCGCACGCCTTCACCGTGCTCGACGTGTGGCTCACCGACGCCTACGGACACGCCCAGGCGTTCGCCGACGCCAAGGCGCTGCTCGAGCGCGTCGACGCCGCCCTCGGCCACCTCGTGACGGACCCCGCGGGCGCCGTCGCGCGCGGCGTCACCGTGCTCGTGACGTCGGACCACGGCAACGTCGAGGACCTCGGCGTCGCCACGCACACGCGCAACCCCGTGCCGCTGTACGCGGCCGGCCCGGGCGCCGCGGCGTTCGTCGGCGCGGCCAGCCTGCTCGACGTGGCGCCGGCGGTGCGGTCGGTGCTGGCCGGCTAGGGCTCGCGGGCGGCGACGGCGGGCCGCGCGAGACACGGACCGCGCCGCGCCGCCACGGGCGCCGTCGACGCTCCGCCGCGTGCCCCCGGCGCGCCCCCTGGGCCGGCGGGGCGGGCCGTCACAGGCCCAGGATCAGCACGGCCGCCTCGAACCAGGCGCCGACGAGCAGGAGCACGACCGCCACCGGCAGGGTCGACAGGAGCTTGCGGAAGCCCTCGGACAGCCGGCCGAACCCGCCCCGCCACACCGTGGCGAGCAGCATCCCGCCGCCGGACACGACGAAGAAGTAGGCCGTGAGCTCGAGGACGAGCACGACCAGCAGCACGAGGAGCTGGAGCGCGGAGCCGCCGCCGATCATGCCGAACGGCACGCCCTGCACGAAGAACGAGAACGCGGCGTAGAGGTAGGCGGGCACCCCGAGCACGGCCGCGAGCGTGAACGTGACCGAGAGCGTGACGACGACGAAGTTCTGGTAGAAGGTCACGACCGCGGCGCGCGGCACGTCGCCGCTGCCGTAGGCGGCGGTCGCGCCCAGCGCCGTGATCGCCCCCTCGACGATCTCGACCACCGCTACGTCGCACGAGTCCGGCAGCGTCGTCCCCGCGAGGACGCCCAGGCCGAACACCGCGTAGAGGCCCAGCACCGTGGCGACGACGAGGCGGCGGTGCTGGCGCACCGAGGCGCGCGTGACGCCGAGCCAGCGCCGCAGCGGCGAGCCCGGCCGCGCGAGCATGTAGGCCACGAGCACGGTCAGCACGATGAAGGCGTACGCGGCCGCCGGCGTCTGCAGCCACGCCCTGACGCCGGTCAGCTCGCCGGCGGAGCGGAAGCCGACGCGCAGGGTCTCCCAGCCGTCCTCCGTCGGGGCGAGCCGCACCTCGACCACGTCGAGGCGGCCGCCCGGCAGGGACGCGGCGTACGTGAAGACCCTGACCTCGCCGTCCTCCGGCGTGGTGCGCTCGACCCTGTCCTCCAGGTTCACCTGGGTGCCCGCCGGGGGCGGCGGCTGCGAGACGATCCCCGGCAGCTCGCGGCAGAGCTGCTCGGCGTCGAGGGACGAGAGCTGCTCGAACGAGAGCGGCCGGCGCGCCAGCCACTCCCTCACGGCCGCGTCGGCGGCCTCCTCGGCGGACGGCGCGTCGGCGGCCTCCTCGGTAGGCGGCGCGGTGGCGGCCTCCTCGGCCGGCGGCGCGGCGGCGACCGCCTGCGCGGTCGCGAGCACGGGGGCAGCCAGCGCGCACACCGCGAGGAGCAGGGCTGCCACGGAGGGGAAGTGCGACCTGGGTGCGGATCGGGACATGCTCTCCTCGTCGCTGCCGGCCACGGGCAGCCGCGCCGCCGACGACCGGCCGGCGCTGGGGGCCAGCATACAGGCCCCCAGACGCTGGTCCCCCGTGCGCCCGGGCTAGACTCTGCGACCGTGAGGAGGGCCGTGGGCTGGGCGGGCAACGCCGCCGTGAGGACGCTGCAGGCGGCGTTCCCCGCGTTGGCGGCGCCCCACGACGAGTGGGCGCTGAGCCTCCTGGCGCCGGCCGAGCGGCGGCTGTACGCCGCGATGCCGCGCTTCGAGCGCGCGCACGCCGTCAAGGTCGCGCGCGCCGTCGCCGCCAGGCGGCCCGACGCGCCGCGGGAGGTCCTGCGCGCCGCGCTGCTCCACGACGTCGGCAAGACGGGCAGCAGCAGCCACGTCGTCCACCGCATCATCGCCCACCTGCTGCCGGCGCCCGACGTGCCCCCCGAGCCGCGGCTGCGGGGCCTGGCCGGCACGCGGCAGGCGCGCCGCCACCACGCCGCCTACGGCGCGCTGATGGTCCTGCGCGCCTCGGGCGACGCGCGGGTGGCGTGGCTCGTCCGGCACCACCACGACCCGCGCGGCGACGAGTGGGCGGAGCTGATCCGCGCGTGCGACGAGCTCACATGAGCCCCACCCCGGCCCTCGACTGGCTCTTCTCCCTGCAGCGCTTCGGGATGCGGCCGGGCCTGGAGCGCGTGCGGGACCTGCTGGCCGCCACCGGCCTGCCCGCGCCGGGCACGCGCGTCGTGCTGGTGGCGGGCACGAACGGCAAGGGCTCGGTCGCGCGGCTCGTCGCTGCGTCCCTGACCCGCTCGGGGCGGCGCACAGGCTCGTTCTTCAGCCCCCACCTCGAGCGCGTCGGCGAGCGGGCGCGCGTGGACGGCGAGGAGTCGTCCGCCGCGGCGATGGAGGCCGCGGTCGCCGCCGTCAGGCCGCACGCGGAGAGGCTGGGATGCACCTTCTTCGAGGTCGTCACGGCCGCCGCGCTGCACCGTTTCCGCGAGGAGGGCGCCGACTGGGCCGTGATGGAGGTGGGCATGGGGGGCCGGTTCGACGCTACGAACGCGCTCGAGCCCGAGCTGTCCGTGATCACCGGCGTCGCGCTCGACCACCAGGCGGTGCTCGGGGAGACCGCGGCGCTGATCGCGCGCGAGAAGGCCGGCGTGCTCCGGCCCGGCGTGCCCGCCGTGACCGGCGCGCAGGGCGAGGCCTTGGCCGTGATCGCGGAAGAGGCGGCGCGCCTGGGCGCGCCGCTGGCGGCCCTGGGCCGCGACTTCCACGCGGCTGTCGTCGCGGCTGGCTGGGGCGGCACGACGGTCGCGGTCACGGGTGACCTGCCGGGCCTGCCGTTGACGCTCGTCTCGCCCCTGGTGGGCCGTCACCAGGCGCGGAACGTCGCGCTGGCCGCCGCGGCGGCGCTGACCCTGGGCGTGGGCGCCGAGCACGTGAGGGCGGCGGTCGCGGCCACCGGCTGGCCCGGCCGCCTGGAGCGCCTCGACCGCGACCGCGCCTGGGTCCTCGACGGCGCCCACAACCCCGAGGCGGCCGCGGCGCTGGCGGCGGCCCTCGACGACCTCGGGGGCGCGGCGACGGTCCTCGTCGTGGGCGTGTCCGCCGACAAGGACGTCGCGGGCGTGCTGGGGCCGCTGGTCGGCCGCGCGCGCCGGGTCGTCGCGACGCGCGCGGCCGCGTCGCCCCGCGCCGCCGCCCCGACCGACGTGGCGGCGGCCGCCAGGCGGGCGGGGGCGACCGGGGAGGTGCACGAGGCGCCGGACGTCGCCGCCGCCCTGGCGCTGGCGCGCGACCTCAGCCGGCCGGGCGACCTCGTGCTCGTCGCGGGCTCGCTCTTCGTGGTGGGCGAGGCGCGCTCGTTGCTGCTGGGCGCTGAGCCGGAGGGCAGGGAGCGCTGGCAGTGAGCGGCGCCGGCGCGCCGGCGCCGGCACGGCCCGCTGACGCCGTGGCCAGGCCGCTCGCCGAGCGTCGGCTCAGCCCGCCGGCCGCTCCGCGCCGGGCCGGGCGCGGCGGCGCCCTACCGCCAGCCTGACGAGCCCGACGAGGCACATCACGGCGACCATGCCGGCGGCGAGCCGCGCCGGGGCCGTCTCCCAGCCGTGCCGCGTGAGGGCGAGGAGCACGACGGCGGGGTAGACGACGAGGACCGCCGCCATCGCGGCGTCGCTGTCGCGCACCAGGAGCGCGAGCACCGCCAGCAGCGCGAGCCCGTAGAGCGCCGGCGCCGGATGCACGACGAGCAGGGCGCCGAACGCCGTAGCCAGCCCCTTGCCGCCGCGGAACCCGACGAAGGGCGAGAAGCAGTGGCCCGTCACGGCGCCCAAGGACCCCAGGAGCGAGCCGAGCAAGGGTCCGGGCCCCGCGCCGAGGCCGCCGAGCAGCGCGCCCAGGTACGCCGCCAGGGCGCCCTTCGCGGCGTCCACGACCAGCACCGCGGCGCCGAGCGCGGGGGAGACGTTGCGCGCCGTGTTCATCGCCCCCATCGAGCCCGACCCGACGGCGAACACGTCCCGGCCGCGCGCCCTGGCGAGCAGGTAGGCGGTGGGGAAGCCCCCGAGCAGGTAGCCGGCGGCCAGCGCGGCGAGCCCGTAGGTCACGCCGGGGAGGGCGCGCCCGGCCGCGCTCCTGCCGCGGCCGGCGGCAGCGGCAGCGCGGCGAGGCTGTTCAGCTCGCGCACGTGGTAGTCGACGTGCCGCCTCAGCGCCCGCCAGTGGCGCTCGCGGTCGGCCGGCGGCCGGGTCAGCGCCTCCCGCATCGGCGCCTCGACGAGGTCGCGGAGCTCGGCCGCGCCGGCCGCGCCCAGGTAGGTGGCCCCGTGCACGCCCGCCTGCGCCGCCGCGTGGGCGCACGCCTCGCAGGCGAGGCCGCCGGACGCGGCGTCGAACGCGACGAGGGGGCCGAGGGCGCCGCAGCTCGCGCAGCGGCGGACGGTCGGCGCGAGGCCGGCGAGGCCGAGCAGCCGCCAGGCGTACACGAGCGCGACGTGCTCGGGGTCGTCGTGGGCGACGAGACCGCGCAGGCCGCTGGCGAGGTAGTCGAAGAGCCGCTCGCCGAGGTGCACGTCGACGGTGAGCGCGTCGACGAGCTCGGCCAGCAGGTTCGCGTACGGGTAGACCTCGGGGCCGCTCAGGCCCGGCAGCGCGCCCGTGAGCTGGACCTGCGTGATCAGGGCGAGGTCGTCGTCGCGCTTGCGGTAGTACTGCACGGTCACGTCGTGGAAGAGGCTGAGCTTGCCGAGGTTGCCCCCGGGCAGCCGGCCCTTGCGCGCGACGCCCCGCCACTTGCCCTCGTGGGACAGCAGCGTGACGACGAGGTCGCCGCTCGGCAGCGGCTTCCTGCGCAGGACGATGCCCTCGGTGACGGTGTAGCGCCGCACCCCGAGATTCTAAGGCCCAGTGCGTCTCGGGCCCGTCTCGGCGCCGCTCAGGCCGTCTTCGTCTTGCGCGCGTTCGTGCGCCGCGTAGCGCCCTTCACGGTGCGGGTCTTGCTCGTCGCCTTCTTCCCGCCGGTCGCCTTCTTGGCCGTGCCGGACCGGGCCGCGCCCTTGCCGCTCGCGGCCTTCTTCGCGCCCGCTCCCCGGCCTCGCTTGGCTCCCGCGCCGCCCTTCGCGGCCGCGGCCGCGGCGCGGGCGTCGAGGAGCGCCAGAGCCTGCTCGAGCGTGACCTCCTCGGGGGAGACGTCCTTCGGCAGCGACGCGTTCAGCTTGCCGCGCTTGACGTACGGTCCGTAGCGGCCCTCGCGCACGTCGACGACCTCGCCGGTGCGCTCGTCGACGCCGAGCTCGCGCAGCGCGCCGCCGCCCCGCGCCGTCTTCTTCTGCAGCAGCTCCAGCGCCTCGGGGAGCGTCACGTCGAGGACGAACCTGTCCTTGGGGATCGAGGCGTAGGTGCGCCCGTGCCTGACGTACGGCCCGAACCGGCCGATGCCGACGTCCACGGTGCCGCCCTCGGGGTGCTCGCCCAGGGGGCTCGGCAGCGCGATCAGCCTCAGGGCCATCTCGGGCGAGACGTCGTGCGGCTCGACCCCGGGCGGCAGCGATACCCGCTTGGGCTTCTCGGCGCCCTCGCCGCGGCCGAGCTGCAGGTACGGTCCGAACGGCCCGCGCTTGAGGAGCACCGGCTCGCCGGTCTCGGGCTCGGTGGCGACCTCGACGTCGCCGAGGTTGCCCTCGCGCAGGTAGCGCTCGAGGTCCTCGCGCGTGAGGTCGGCGGGCGCCACGTCGCCCGGCAGGGAGGCGGTCTTGAGCTCGCCGTCGAGCTCGCCCTCGACGTAGGGGCCGTAGCGGCCCACGCGCACGACGTACGGCTCCCACTTGGCGGCCGTGACCGTCGAGATCGCGCGGGCGTCGATGTCCTCCATCGCCTGCTCGACGCGCTTCACGATGCCCTCGTCGCCGAGGTAGAAGTCGCGCAGGTACGTGTCGCTGGGGCGCTCGCCGGCGGCGATGTCGTCGAGGACGGACTCCATGCCGGCGGTGAACTCGGTGTCGACGAGGCGCCGGAACTGGCGCTCGAGCAGCGCCGTCGTGGCGAACGCCGTGAACGTCGGGACGAGCTGCTGCCCGACCTTGCGAGCGTAGCCGCGCGTCTGGATCGTGTCGATGATCGAGGCGTAGGTGCTCGGGCGCCCGATGCCCTCGGCCTCCAGGACCTTCACGAGGCTGGCGTCCGTGTAGCGCGCCGGCGGCTTCGTCTCGTGGCCCGCCGCCTCCACGGCCAGGCAGTCGAGGGCCGCGCCCTGCGCGAGCGGCGGCAGCGGCTGGTCGCGGTCGTCGAGGGCCGCCTCGGGGTCGTCCGAGCCCTCGACGTAGGCGCGGAAGAAGCCCGGGAACACGACCGTGCGGCCCGCGGCGCGGAACCCCAGCGTGGGCTCCTGGCCCGCCGGCAGCTCGCCTCCCAGGGCGGCCGCGAGCGGCGCGGCGTCGCCGAGGCGCGCCTCGACTCGGGCGGTGACGAGCTTGAGGCGCGCCTCCTTCATCTGGCTCGCGACGGTGCGCTTCCAGATCAGGTCGTAGAGCCTGGCCTCGACGCCCCTGAGCCCGTGCTCGTCGGCCGTGCGCATCTGCGTGCCGGCGGGGCGGATCGCCTCGTGGGCCTCCTGGGCGCCGCGGGCGCGCTGACGGTAGCGGCGCGGGCCGTCGGGGAGGTACTCCGCGCCGTAGCGCCGGCTGATCGCGTCGCGGGCCGCGGTGAGCGCCTCGGTCGAGAGGTGCACCGAGTCGGTGCGCATGTAGGTGATGTAGCCGTTCTCGTAGAGGGACTGCGCCACGCGCATCGTCTCGCGGGCGGAGAGGCCGAGCTTGCGGCTGGCCTCCTGCTGCAGGGTCGAGGTCGTGAAGGGCGGCGCCGGCGAGCGCGACTGCTCCTTCTCCTCGACCTCCAGCACTCGCCACGCGGCGTCCTCGGCGGCGGACGCGAGCGACCGCGCCGCCGCCTCGCCCAGCAGGACGACGCCCTTGGCGCCGGCCCTGAGCCGGCCGGTGGCGGGGTCGAAGTCGCGACCCTGCGCCACGCGGTCGGCCGCGACGTGGGTCAGCTCGGCGGTGAAGGGCGCCCCGCGCGACGCGAGGCGGGCCGTGAGGTCCCAGTACTGGGCGGCGACGAAGTCGAGGCGCTCGCGCTCGCGCATGACGAGCAGGCGCACGGCGACGCTCTGCACGCGCCCGGCCGAGAGGCGGGGCGCGATCTTGCGCCACAGCAGGGGGCTCAGCTCGTACCCGACGAGCCTGTCGAGCACGCGCCTCGTCTCCTGCGCGTCGACGAGGTCGAGGTCGATGTCGCGGGTGTTCTCCAGCGCCCCCCTGATCGCGTCGGCGGTGATCTCGTGGAACACCATGCGCCTCACCGGCACGCGCGGCTCCAGGACCTCGACGAGGTGCCAGCCGATCGACTCGCCCTCGCGGTCCTCGTCCGTCGCGATGTAGACCTCGTCGGCCTGCTTGAGGGCGGCCTTGAGGCGGCGCACGACCTCGCGCTTGCCGGGCGACACGACGTAGATGGGCTTGAAGCCCTCCTCGACGTTCACGCCCAGGCGCGACCAGCGCTCCTTGCGGACCTCGTCGGGGATCTCGGCGGCGGAGGAGGGGAGGTCCCTGACGTGACCCATGCTCGCCTCCACCTGGTAGCCCGGGGGCAGGAAGCGGCTGATGGTGCGCGCCTTCGTGGGTGACTCGACGATCACGAGGCGGCGTGGGGGTCGTTCGTCAGCGGGGGTCAGTTGGTCTCCCTCCTCGGAAGCCGGCACATTATACGGGCGCCCCCCGAGGCGTCAAGGGAAGGCACGACGACGCGTCCGCGCCCTCGGGGACGCGCGTGGCGGGCGGAGCTCAGACGGCCCGGCGGTTGCTGATCGCCCGGCCGAGCGTGACCTCGTCGGCGTACTCGAGGTCGCCGCCGACGGGCAGGCCGTAGGCGATGCGGCTGACCGTGAGGGGCAGGTCGTGGAGCTGCCTGGCGAGGTAGAGGGCCGTGGCCTCGCCCTCGACGGTCGTCGACGTGGCCAGCACGACCTCGGTGACGCCGGCCAGGCGGTCCATGAGGTCGTCGACGGTGAGCTGGTCGGGGCCCACGCCGTTCATCGGGCTGAGGGCGCCGTGCAGG
>DATGNP010000086.1:0-5736 GCA_035306665.1 Trueperaceae bacterium | reverse complement strand
CGCCGACCAGCTCGACAAGCGCGCCGACCAGCTCTCCGGCGGGCAGCGCCAACGCGTCGGCATCGCCCGCGCCCTCCTGCAGGACCCCGACATCCTGCTCGTCGACGAGCCCACGGCCAGCCTCGACCCCAAGACGTCGCGCCAGGTCATGCGGCTGCTCGTCGAGCTGGCCGAGGAGCACGAGCTGGCGGCGATCATCAACATCCACGACGTGGCGCTCGCCAAGCAGTTCGTGAGCCGGATAGTGGGCCTCCGCGCCGGCGAGGTCGTGTTCGACGGGTCGCCGGGGTCCCTCACCGAGGACGTGCTCACGGAGATCTACGGCCTCGAGGACTGGTCGCAGACCGCGCGCCGCGGCGGCGGTGGCGACGCGGCGCGCGACGCCGCGGACGATGAAGACGACGCGGACGACGACGCGGACGCGGTCGACGGGGCCGCCGGGGGCGCTCCCGCGTCCCGGGCGGCTCCCGTCCCCGCAGCGGCGGAAGGGCCCGGCGAGCCGTGAGCGCGGCCGGTCAGGGCGCCCTGCGACGGCGCGAGGTGCCCGTGTGGCGCCCCAAGCCCATGATCCGCAGCTTCTGGCTGCGCTACGGCCTGGTCGTCGGGGCCGTCGTCTACCTGCGCCTCGCGCTCGGCTCGATCGACGTGAACTGGGACCGCGTGGCCAGGGGGTGGGAGCGCGCGAAGGTGCTCTTCGAGGGCTTCGCGCGGCCCGACTTCGCCTCGCGGTGGGAGTTCATCCAGGTCGGGATCCTCGAGAGCCTGGCGATGACGGTCGTGGCCACGGCCCTCGGCATCGTCCTCTCGATCCCCTTCGCGTTCGGCGCGGCGCGCAACATCGCGTCGCCGCCCGTGTACCTCCTCTGCCGCGGCGTGATCGCCGTGGCCCGCTCGTTCCAGGAGATCGTCATCGCGATCTTCTTCGTCGTCATGGTCGGGTTCGGGCCCCTCGCCGGCGTGCTCACGCTGGCGTTCGCGAGCATCGGCTTCCTCGGCAAGCTCCTCGCCGAGGACATCGAGGACATAGAGCCGAGCCAGCTCGAGGCGATCAGGTCCACCGGCGCCACCTGGTTCCAGGCCATGGCCTACGGGGTCGTGCCCCAGGTGATGCCGCGCTTCGTCGGCCTCTCCGTGTACCGGCTCGACATCAACTTCAGGGAGTCGTCGGTGATCGGCATCGTCGGCGCCGGCGGCATCGGCGGCGCGCTCAACACCTCGATCGCGCGCTACGAGTACGGGACGACGGCGGCGATCATCATCGTGATCGTCGCGCTCGTCTACCTCGGCGAGTACGCCTCCGGCGTCGTCAGGAAGCGGGTGCAGTGACGTGCCGCTGAACCCACGCCCCGACGGCACCGTCTCCTGGCACAAGCGCGACAGGCGCCGCGCCCTCGCCACCTACTTCGGATACCTAGTCGGCGCCACCCTGCTGCTCGTCGCCTGGCGGTTCGTCTCCGACCAGACGCTGTGGTTCTTCGTCGCCGACGCGCCGCGCCAGGCCGTCGACCTGGTGTCCCGCATGTTCCCGCCGCAGTGGAGCTACGCCGACAGGCTCTGGGAGCCGCTGTGGGACACGGTGAACATCGCGACGCTCGGCACGCTGATGGGCATCGTGATAAGCGTGCCCATCGCCTTCCTGGCCGCGAGGAACACGAGCCCGCACACGGCCGTGCGGCAGGCCGCGCTAGTCGTGATCGCGTTCTCGCGCAGCGTCAACTCGCTGATCTGGGCGCTGCTCCTCGTCTCGATCCTGGGGCCGGGCGTCCTGGCCGGCATCATCGCGATCGGGCTCCGCTCCGTCGGCTTCTGCACGAAGCTCCTCTACGAGGCCATCGAGGAGGTCAACCCCAAGCCCATCGAGGCGCTGACCGCCACGGGCTCGACCGGCTCGCAGGTCGTCGCCTACGGCATCGTGCCGCAGGTGCTCCCGGCGTTCGCAGGCATCATCCTCTACCGCTGGGACATCAACATCCGCTCGTCCACGGTCGTGGGGCTCGTGGGCGCGGGCGGCATCGGGATCCAGCTCAACGCCAGCATCAACGCGCTCCAATGGGACCGCGTCACCGTGATCTTCGTGATGATCATCGTCCTGGTGCTCGCGGCCGAGTGGGTGTCGGCGCGCGTGCGCGGAGCGATCCAGTGAGCCGGGCTGAGGCCGGGGTCGCGGCCGCGCGCGTCGAGGCCGGCGCCGTCGAGGCCGTGTTCCTCGACCTCGACGGCTGCGTGTGGTTCGGGTCGCAGCTCGCCGACGGCGCCGCCGAGCTGGTGCGCGACCTGCGGGAGAGCGGCCGCACGGTCGCCTTCCTCAGCAACACCTCGAACAGCCGGGCTGCCACCGTGGCGGCCAAGCTGCGGCGGCTGGGCGTACCAGCCGACGAGCACGACGTGCTGCTGCCGATCGAGGTGCTCCCCCACCACCCGCTGATGCGGCCGCGCCCGCCGACGTGGGTCGTCGGGACCGACGAGGTCAGGAGGGCTGTCGCGGAGCTCACCACTGTCGTCGACGACCCAGAGGCCGCCGAGCTGGTCGTGCTCTCGCGCGACCCGCGGCTCACCTACGCCGACCTCGCCGCGGCGCTGCAGCCGCTGCTCTCCGGCGCGCCGCTCCTCGCGCTGAACCTCGACGCCCGCGTCCCGGTCGACGGCGGACGCCTCGTGCCCGGCACCGGCGCCCTCGCCGCCGCGCTCGAGGCCGCCTCCGGCCGGCGGGCCGAGCTGGTGGGCAAGCCGTCGCGCTTCTACTTCGAGGCTGCCCTCGGCCGCTACGGCGCCCGGCCCGAGAGCACCGTCATGGTCGGCGACACGCTCGACGTCGACGTCGCCGGCGGCGCTGCGGCTGGCCTGCTGACCGTCCACGTCGGCGGCGACGGCACCAGCGCGCTCGACCCGGTGCCGCGCCCGACCTGGACCCTCCCCGCCCTGCGCGACCTGAGGTCCCTCCTGGGCCTGTGACCGCCGATCGCGCCACCGGCCACGGCGGAGTCCGGAAGGCATCGCCGCGCCACGGCGCGAGGGGGCTCGCGATCGCGCAGCGCGGCGCGAGGGCCGAGCGGCTGCTAACATCGGCCGGACCATGGGCGCCACCAGGCTGCTGGAGCGCGAGGACCTCCTGGCTCGCCTCCGTGAGCACGCCGAAGCGAGCCGCCGAGGCTCGGGCCGACTCGTGCTCGTCGGCGGCGAGGCGGGCGCGGGCAAGACCGCCCTTGTCGAGACCTTCACGCGCCGCCTGGGCGCCGGCACCGAGGTCATGTGGGGCGCGTGCGAGCCCATGGCCGCGCCCACCCCGCTGGGACCGCTTCTCGACTTCGCCGACGAGCTCGTCGAGGACGCCCAGGAGCTGGTGGGCTGGCGCGCACGGCGCTTCCGGCTGTTCAACCACCTCCTGACCTCGCTGCGCGCGGCGCCGCGGCACCGCGTGCTGGTGTTCGAGGACCTGCACTGGGCCGACGAGGCCACCCTCGACCTCCTGCGCTTCCTCAGCCGCCGCGTAGGCGATGCCGCCGTGCTCCTCGTCGGCACCTACCGCGACGACGAGCTCGGTCGCGACCACCCCCTACGCCGCCTCCTCGGTGACCTCGCGGCCGCCGGCACCGTGCACAGGCTGAGGGTGCCTCCCCTGTCCGTCGCGGCGGTGAGGGGCCTGGTCAGCGAGCTGAACCTCGACGCCGCGGAGCTGCACGAGCGCACGAAGGGCAACCCGTTCTTCGTGGCGGAGGTCGTCGCCAGCGGCGGCGAGCGGCTGCCCGAGAAGGTGGGCGACGCGGTCGCGGCGCGAGTCTCGCGACTCTCGGCAGCGGGCCGGCGCGTGCTCGAGCTGGCGAGCGTGTTCGTGCGCCACGAGCTGGACACCGACCTCTTGAGCGAGCTCGTCGAGGACCCGGACGCGATCGACGAGTGCGTCGCGCGCGGTCTGCTCGTCGCCGACGGCCTCCGGGTGGCCTTCCGGCACGACCTGGTGCGGGAGGCCGTCGAGCGGGCGCTACCGCCCGGCCGGCGGCGGGAGGCGCACGCCGCCGTCCTGGCGGCGCTCGAGGCGCGCGGCGAGCCGGCGACGGTCGGCCGGCGGGAGCGGCTGACGGCGCTGGCGCACCACGCCGCCGAGGCCGGCGATGCGCCCGCGGTCCTCCGCTACGCGGTCGCGGCGGGAAGGCTGGCCATGAAGTACCAGGCGAACCGCGAGGCCCTGATCCACTTCTCGCGCGCGCTGCGGTTCGCGTCGTCGCTGCCGCTGGACGAGCGGGCGCAGCTCCATCAGGACTACGCCAAGGTCTGCTGCGTCACCGGCAGGTTCGCCGAGAGCATCGTGCCCCACAGGGCGGCCGTCGAGCTGTGGCTCGAGGCGCGGCGGGGCGCCAGGGCGGCCGAGGCGCTGTACATGCTGGCGCAGTCCCTCACGTACCTCGGACGCAGCGAGGAGTACGAGCGCGCCATCGACCAGGCCGAGGCGATCGTCGAGGACCCGGAGCTGGAGGCGGCGTTGGCGGGAGCGTCGGAGGCCGGAGCTCCCTCGGACGCGGCCGCCGACCTGGCGCTACTCCTCGACACGCGGGCGAAGGTCTACCAGACGCGCGGTGAAGCCAGCTACCCCGACGTCGACGGAGTACGGCGCTGGGCGGAGAGGGCCTCCGAGTGCCACCGCCGGTACGGGAGGCCGCGGGCGCTCGCGGCCCGCTACCGGCTCGAGGCGTCGGCGCTCCTGCTGGAGGGGCGGTACCGCGCGGCCGTGCGCGCGACCGACGCCTGCCTCGCGATCGCGAACGAGCACGACTACGACGACCTCGTCGGGACCAGTGGCATCGTGCTGGGCCTGAGGCTGGCCGCCGAGCACCGCCACCGGCTGGCCGTGAGGAGCCTCGAAGGCGTCGTCGCGGTGGCCAAGGACTGGGAGGCCGACTACCTGCTCGACCTGGCCGAGGGCCTGCTGGCCGTCTCGTGTCTCCACCTGGGTCGGTGGGACGAGGCCGAGGCCGGGGCGAACCGGATCCTCGCTCGCCCCAGCGCCGCGGTCGTGTCGCGCGCGCGGGCGCTAGTCGTACTCGCGCGGCTGCGCCTGCGGCGAGGGAAGCCGGGCGCCGACGGGCCCCTCGACGAGGCCGAGTCGCTGAGCGAGAGGCTCGGCCGGGGCGCGTCGTGGGCGCAGGTGCATGCCGTGAGGGCGGAGGCCGCGCTCGCCGCGGGCGACGGGAACGCCGCGCTCGGGCACGTCGAGCGCGGGCTCGACGGGCTCGTGTACCCCCTGCCGCCCGGCCTGCTCGGCGAGCTAGCGTACTGGCGCTGGCGGGCCGGTGGTGGCGGCGCGCTGCCGCCGGGCGCCGCGGGCCCGTTCACGCTGCAGGTCGCCGGCCGCGCGGCGGCGGCGGCGCGACGCTGGCGCCGGCTGGGCTGCCCCTTCGAGGCGGCGCGGGCTCTCATCGAAAGGGGACGGACCGAGGACCTCGAACGGGCCCACGCGGCTCTCGTCGCCCTGGGGGCCGAGCCCGTCGCCGCCGAGGCGGCGGAGCGGCTGCGCGAGATGGGGGTCGAGGTCTCGCCGCGGCGCGCGGGCGCCGACCCCGCCGGCCTGACGCCGCGGGAGCGTCAGGTCCTGAAGCTGATGCGTCAGGGCTTGCGCAACGCCGAGATCGCGAAGGCGAACAAGGTCAGCCCGCGCACCGTCGACCACCAGGTGTCGTCGGTGTTGGCGAAGCTCGGGGCGAGGTCGCATACCGAGGCGGTGACGCTGGCCGACCAGCTCGG
>DATGNP010000085.1:0-2265 GCA_035306665.1 Trueperaceae bacterium | reverse complement strand
GAGTCGTCGTTGTTGTCCTCGTAGGGGTTCTCCGCCGCGAGCGTGATGTTCGGGTGGTTCTCCGAGAGGTACTCGACGGCCGCGTTGTACCAGGCCATGTGCGTCTCGGAGGTGAGCGAGCCGACCATGCCGAGGTAGGTGCCCTCACCCTCCATGCACTCGGCGAGCTTCTCACCCATCTTCTGGCCGAACTCGGCGTTGTCGAAGGACTCCAGGTCGAAGTCGACGGCGTCCGTGCCGGCGAGGGCGGGGGCCTCGTGCGTCACGACGACGATGCCGCGCTCGCGGGCCTTCGTCAGCGTCGGGGCGACGGCCTGCGGGTCGTTGGGGACGACGACGATCGCGTCGACCTCCTGGGCGATGAGGTCCTCGATGATCTGGATCTGCTTGGCGGCGTCCTCGGTATCGGGGCCGATCTGCCAGGCATCGACCTCGTCACCTCGATCGGTGTCGAACTGCTTGACGCCGTCGGCCATGGCCTCGAACCAGCTGATGCCCTCGACCTTGGGGACGGTGGCGATCCGGTACGAGCCCGAGGCGGCGGAGCCCGAGTCGCCCGCGGGAGCGGAGGACGAGGAGGTGCCGGAGCCCGAGTCGCTCGTGGAGCCGCAGGCGGCCAGGAGGCCGAGCGCGGCGACTGCTGCGAGGCCGGTGACGGCCTTACGAGTGCGCATCATCATGTGCGAGTTCTCCTTTGAACCAAGTTCCGTGTGATATCTCACGTGGAGCGCTGTGCGGATCACAGTACAAACCAGTTTCGCACAGCGCAAGTCGCAGGCCCTTCACGGCCATCTCGGACGCACTCCCCGGCGTTCTTGCACTTCGAATCGCTTCGATCCTGAGACCACCGTGGTGTGAAGTTGTGATCAATTCGTAACCAAGAACGCCGCGCGACTTGATCCGAAGCGCACAGTTGCTAACATCGCATCACCCCGAGAGAAGTCTCGGGACGACGACGGACGACGACGTCCCGCACCGCAGAGACGTCCCCGCTGTCGCCACCAGCCGCAGCGCCAGGCCCCTGGCCTGCACGAGAGAGGAAGTCCTGATGCCCCAGGTCGTCTCCTTCGGTGCCCACATCGCCGACGCCCTCGGCTGGCCCTTCACGGCCGTCCCCGAAGGTCAGCACCTCGCGATCCTCGAGAAGATCAAGTTCACGGTCGCCGGCACCGCCGCCGCGCCCTCGGTCAACCTCGCCAAGCTCGGCGTCGACGTCACCACCGTGGGCCGCGTGGGCGACGACGCCATCGGCGAGTTCGTGCGCAGCACCATGGCCTCCTTCGGCGTCGACGTCACCCTCCTGGTGACCGACCCCGAGCGTCAGACCTCCTCGAGCCTGCTGCCCATCCGCCGCGACGGCTCGCGCCCCGCCCTGCACGTCATCGGCGCCAACGCCGGACTGTGCGAGGACGACGTGCCCTGGGACGTGGTCGCCCAGGCCAAGGTCTTCCACATGGGCGGCGCATTCATCCTCCCCGGCATCGACGGCGAGCCCATGGAGCGCATCCTGCGCCGCGTCAAGGAGATGGGCCTGACCACCACCTGCGACTTCCTCATGAGCCCGCGCCCCGACGCGCTCGACGTCATCGGCCCCTCGCTGCCCTACATCGACTACCTCATGCCCAACATCGAGGAGGCCGGCTGGCTCGCCGGCACCGAGGACCGCCAGCAGATCATCGCCACCCTCCACGGGCGCGGCGCGGGCTGCACCGTGCTGACCATGGGCGGCGACGGCGTCAGCCTCGCCCGCAAGGGCGAGCCCGAGGTGGTCCTGCCCGCCTACGCCATCGACGTCGTCGACACCACCGGCTGCGGCGACGCCTTCACCTCCGGCTTCATCGCCGGCCTCCTGGAGGGCCTGTCCCTCGAGGAGTGCGCCGAGCTGGGCCTGGCCTGCGGCAGCCTCGTCGCCACCGGCCTCGGCTCCGACGCCGGCATCGTCGACCGCGAGCAGGTGGAGAACTTCCGCACCACCTACCCGCGGATCTCCTGACGAGGGCAGGCGTCCAGACCATAAGGTGTGGCCCAGCGGGCCCGCACACGCGACGAGGGCCGGCCGGCAGCCCCGGCCGGCCCTCACAGACAGGGGAGAAGCACTGTGGACGAGCAGCCGGCCACCGGCACCGACCTCGGCCTGGGAAGGCTCGTGAACCTCGACGGTTCACCGCGCAAGGTCGCACGCCTGGAGCACATCGTCACGGCGGTCATGGCCAGCGGCTTCGTGAGCGTCGACGACCTGGCCGAGCAGCTCGAGGTCAGCCGCAT
>DATGNP010000084.1:0-2321 GCA_035306665.1 Trueperaceae bacterium | reverse complement strand
TTCCGCGCCGACGCCGTGGCCGTCGACCCGCGCACCGGCGAGGAGCGGGTCGTGGCGGCGGGCCTGAGCGGCGTCGCGAGCGTCTCCCCCGCCCCCGACGGCCGCACGGTGGACGTGATGGCGGCCCACAAGGAAGACGTGATCAGCCACACGGGCGTGTTCCTCTTCGACCTCGAGGACCCGGCGGGCGGGCCCGAGGCGAGGCGCCTGGTCTCGGGCGACGTCGACGTGAGCCCCGCCGAGGCGAGCGACTCGCGGCACGGCGCCTACCCGAACCGACCGGCCTGGACGAGCCTGCCCACCGGCGAGCCGGCGCTGGTCGTGAACGCGCACACGGAGGGCGTCACCGGCCTCGCGCTCCTGGGCCTCGACGGCTCGCTCCAGCGGCTCCAGGCGGGCCCGGAGCCGCGGGCCGTGACGGCCTTCGCCTCCCTCGGCGGCGGCGCCGCCGTGTTCGTCGCCGAGTCCCCGACGCACCCCGGCGAGCTCTGGTACCGCGACGCCCGAGGGGCCGAGACCCGGCTGAGCGGCCTCAACGACGACTGGCGCGCGGGCCTCAGGCTCCACGCCCCGGAGGGCCCGTTCGACGCGAACGGTCACGGCGTGCGCTACTGGGTGATCCGGCCCCAGCGCCCGCGCGAGGACCGCGCCGCCGTGCTCGAGGTCCACGGCGGCCCCCACACGGCTTACGGCGCCGGCTTCTTCCTCGAGTTCCAGCTCCTGGCCTCCCGCGGCTACGCCGTCGTGTACGGCAACCCGCGCGGCAGCTCCGGCCTGGGCCACGACTTCGCGGCGAACGTGCTCGGCGACTACGGCGGCGACGACGCCGGCGACGTCCTCGACATCGCCACGGCGGCGCTGCGCACGCTGGGCGCCGAGGACGCGCCGCTGCACCTCACGGGCGGCTCCTACGGCGGCTTCATGACGAACTGGCTCGTCGGCGTCACCGACAGGTTCAGGAGCGCCGTCAGCCAGCGCTCGATCAGCAACTGGACGAGCATGTACGGCACCTCCGACATCGGCCCCCGGTTCGTCGAGCGCGAGATCGGCGGCACGCCGTGGGCCGACCTCGAGACGCTGTGGCGGCAGAGCCCCCTGCGCAACGCCGCGAACGTGCGCACGCCGCTGCTCCTCGTGCACAGCGAGGAGGACTGGCGCTGCCCCATCGAGCAGGCGGAGCAGTTCTACTCCGCGCTCAAGCGCCTGGGCCAGGCGGAGGTCGAGCTGCTCCGCTTCCCCGGCGAGGGCCACGAGCTCTCCCGCTCGGGCCGGCCCGACAGGCGCGTGATGCGCCTCGAGGCGATCGTCGGCTGGTTCGAGGGGCATCCCTGAGGCGCGGCCACGGGCTCCGGCTCGCGGCCGGCCTTCCTCGGCCGGCGGGGCCTGGGTCCCTCGCGCCGCGGACCGCGTGCCTCGTGCCCCGGGGACGAGCGGGCGGTGGCGCCTTCGTGCTAGACTCCTTCGGTTGTCCTCATGGACGCCTCTGGCTCGGCATCGACGTCTAAGCCTGGATCCGCGCCGGAGAGAGATCTTGAGCACGAGGAGTGAAGATGCCCCTTACCGCCGAACAGAAGTCCGAGGTCGTGGCGGCCTTCGGCAAGGACGCCCAGGACACGGGCTCGACCGCCGTGCAGGTCGCGCTGCTCACCAAGCGCATCGAGGAGCTCTCGGAGCATTTTTAGACGCACAAGAAGGACCACCACAGCCGCCGCGGGCTGCTGATGATGGTGGGCAAGCGCAAGCGCCTCCTGTCCTACCTCGAGAGGACGGACTACGAGGCGTACAAGGACCTGATCGGCCGCCTGGGCCTGCGCCGCTGAGGCAGGCGGGCACCACGACACGGCGCACACCCGCCGCCGGCGCGGGTGAGGCAGGCGCGTTCATGCGAAGCGGCGGGGCGCTCGGCGCCTCGCCGCAGCGGTATCGGCCGGCGGTGACCGCCCCCGGCACGGGCCGAGGCGCGGCAGCGGAGCGGGAGCAGAAGGAGAGAGAGTGAACCCAGAAGCACCGAGACTGGAGGGCCACCGGGTCTACCGGACCGAGCTAGGCGGCCGCCAGCTGACCATCGAGACCGGCAAGTACGCCAAGCAGCTGCACGGCAGCGTGACCGTGAGGTACGGCGACACGCTGGTGCTCGTCACCGCGGCCATGAGCGACTCGACGTCGCCGATGCCGTTCCTGCCGCTCACCGTCGAGTACGAGGAGCGGCACTACGCCGTCGGCAAGATCCCCGGCTCGTTCATGCGCCGCGAGGGCCGGCCCGGCACCCAGGCCACCCTCAACGCGCGCCTCATCGACAGGCAGATCAGGCCGCTGTTCCC
>DATGNP010000083.1:0-7698 GCA_035306665.1 Trueperaceae bacterium | reverse complement strand
GCCGCCTGCGGGTGG
Organism: Trueperaceae bacterium; assembly: GCA_035306665.1. Lineage (GTDB taxonomy): Bacteria > Deinococcota > Deinococci > Deinococcales > Trueperaceae > DASRWD01. The sequence continues at coordinate 7,683 of DATGNP010000083.1, read as the reverse complement.
GACGCGAGGTCGTTCGCGATCCCGGCGCCCTGTCCGCCGCAGGGGTGACCCCAGTCGGCGTTGAAGCCCTCCCCGCCCTCGCCGACGATGCAGTTGAGCACGTGCCCGAGGTGGCGCGAGGCCATCGCGAGGTCCTCGGCGCCGGCGCTGAAGCCGGCGTGCTGGATCGCCGTCTGGAGCTGGGTGGCGAGCTCGCCCGACGGCGCCTCGACCATCTGCGACCAGACGACGCCGACGCCGAGCACGAGGGCGAGCGCGACTGCGGCCTTGAGCATGGTCCTCTTCACGGTCCTACCTCCCATGGGGCGAGGGGGCTCACTGGTTCGGTGGGGCGTCGATGACGAAGGCCCCGAGCGCCTCGGCGTCGGGCGCGAGCTCGGCGTCACCGGCCGGGTAGCCGTTGCTCGCGAGCACGTGCGCCAGGACGTCTGCGTACTGCTGGGGCTCGAGGGAGCCCGGCGCGGAGTAGGGCATGTTCGTGCTGACGAAGCGGTAGAGCGCCCCCAGGCTCATGCCCTGCCACGCCGAGTTCAGCGGCGCGAGACGCGGGCCCATGCCGCCCTGCAGCGTCGAGCCGTGGCAGCCGGCGCAGCTGCGCGCGAAGACCTGGGCGCCGCGCTCCGCCTGCTCCTCGGTGTAGGCGCCGGTGGACACCCCGGCAGCCTCCTCGGCCTGCGCGGCGAGCCGGTCCGGGCCGCCGTAGCCGCCGTACCCCCCGGCCGCCGCCACCGCGAGCGCGGCGAGCACGGACAGCCCGAGCAGCGGAGCGGCCCAGCGTGAGATGGCGTGTGACCTGGCCTGCGACCGACGTCTCGTCATGTCGTCCCCTTCCGCCTCCTGGTACGCGTACCGGCGGGGATCGGATGCAGGCCATCGCGCGCGACCGGCGCGCCGGCGGCGCCGCGTCGGCGGCCCCGGCTCAGCCTCCCGGCGCGGGGAACAGCGGCGTGGGTCGCCCGGAGCGGATCACGACGTGGCAGGAGCGGCAGCGCGGCTCGTAGCTCTCGGCGGCGCCGACGAGCACGACCGGGTCGTCCGCGTGGGCGGGCTGGCCGGCGATGAGGCGCTGCGTCCGCGTCGCCGCACGGCCGCAGCGGCAGATCGCGGTCAGCTTCTCGACGACCTCCGCGCGCGCCAGCAGCTCGGCCATCGGACCGAACGGCTCCCCCCTGAAGTCGAGGTCGAGGCCGGCGAGGATAACGCGCCTGCCCCTGTCGGCCAGCCTGTCGACGAGGTCGACGAGGCCAGCCTCGAAGAACTGCGCCTCGTCGACCGCCACGACTTGGGTGCCTTCGTCGAGCGCGGCCTCGAGCGCGGCGACGTCGGGGACCGGCAGCGCGCTGAGGGTGCGCCCCATGTGGGAGGCGACGGCGAGCGCGTCGTAGCGGTCGTCGATGACGGGCTTGAACACCTGCACGGCCTGCTTGGCGATGAGCGCGCGCGTCACGCGCCTGATCAGCTCCTCGCTCTTGCCTGAGAACATCGGCCCGGCGATGACCTCGACCCAGCCGCTCGAGTAGGGATGACCCAGCACCGGGCCATGCTACCGCCGGGTCGGTGGCCGGCGGGGCCGGAGGCGCCTCGGCCCGCCAGCCCCGCCGGCGCGCCGTCCGGGGCCGCGGGCGCGGCGGCTCAGCCCGCGCGGCCGGCCAGCAGCGCCTCGAGCCGGCGGTAGCCGGCCTCCATCCCGTCGGTCATGCCCGTCCTCAGGGCGGCCTCGCGGGCCGCAGGGCTGGCGTACTCGACGGTCGTGCGCACGAGCGTCCCGCCGTCCTCCTGTGCCGCGAACTCGGTGACGACCAGCGTCTCGCCGCCGGTCCAGTCGTCGTCGAACGCCTCGCGGGCGACGAGGCGCTCGGGCGGCTCGACCGCCTCGAACCTGCCGGTGAGGACCATGTCGGGCACGCCCGCCTTGCGCCACACGTAGCGGTAGCCGCCGCCGGGCCTGAGGTCGACGTCGCACTCCGGCATCGTCCAGCCCTCGGGGCCGAGCAGCCAGCGCCTGATCAGGTCCGGGGTCGTGTACGCCTCGAAGACGAGCTCGCGCGGCGCCGCCAGGGCGCGGGTGATGAGCACCTGCGTCGGGGTCGGCGTCGTCAGCTCGAGGGCGCTCGTGCCTGCCATCGCCGTGCCCTACGCCGCCCGGCCGTCGGCGGCGGCCTCGAGCGCGGCGACGTCGATCTTGCGCATCTTCAGCATCGCCTGCAGGGCGCGCTGGGCGCGCTCGGGGTCGGGGTCGGCGAGGAGCCGGGGCAGCGCCTCGGGCACGACCTGCCACGAGACGCCGAAGCGGTCCTTCAACCAGCCGCACGCCCCCTCCTCGCCCCCGCCCTCGCGCAGGCGCTCCCAGTAGTGATCGACCTCCGCCTGCGTCCGGCAGCTCACCATGAGCGACATGCCTTCGCTGAAGGTGAAGTGCGGGCCGCCGTCGAACGCCTCGAAGCGCTGGCCGCCCACCTCGAAGGCGACGCCGGGACCGTTCGAGTCGAGCACCCGCCCGTCGGGGAACACCTCGGCGTAGAACTCGGCGGCCTCGCGGGCCCCCTGGGCGAACATGAGGAACGGTGTGACCTTCTGGCTCATGCCTCTCTCCTCTCGCCGCCTTCGCGGCGGGTGCCGGGCGGCGCGCCCGGGTCAGCTGCCGCGTTGCCGCCTCAGGTCGGCGAGCAGCTCGTCGAGGCGCGCGTAGCTCGCCTCCCAGTACTCCCGGTAGCGCTCGAGCCAGGCGCTGGCCTCCGCCAGCGGGGCCGCCTCGAGCCGGCGCGGCCGGCTGGTGCCGTCGCGCGAGACGGAGACCAGCCCGGCCTGCTCGAGCACCTTGAGGTGCTTGGACACCGCCGGCTGGCTGATGTCGAGAGGGGCCGCGAGCTCCGTGACGGTGGCCTCGCCCCGCGCCAGGCGCTCGAGGAGCGCGCGCCGCGTGGGGTCGGCCAGGGCGGCGAACACGGCGTCGAGGTCGTGGCCGGCCCGGTCTCCATAACCCAACGGTTCCATAACCGACAGGTAATCTAGACTGTTCGGGACCTCCCGTCAAGCGCCGCGCCCGAACGCGTCCCGGCGCGGACCTCGGCGGCGCTGGGCCGGTGATAACCTCCGTGGCGATGAACAGGCCACATGGGACCACGATCGTGGCGGTCAACAAGGACGGCGTCACCGCGCTCGTGGGCGACGGCCAGGTCAGCATGGGCGACACGATCGTCAAGCGGGGCGCGGTCAAGGTGCGCGCCCTCGCCGACGGCGCCGTCGTCGCCGGCTTCGCCGGGGCCGTCTCCGACGCCTTCACGCTCCTGGACAAGTTCGAGGGCTACCTCGAGACCTACCGCGGCAACCTCACCCGCGCCGCCGTCGAGACCGTGAAGGAGTGGCGGACGGACAGGGCCCTCCGCAACCTCGAGGCCATGCTGATCGTCGCCGACCACAAGCAGATACTCACGCTGTCGGGCGTCGGCGACGTCATCGCGCCCGACGAGCCCGTGGCCGCGGTGGGCTCGGGCGGCGCCTACGCCCAGGCCGCCGCCACCGCGCTGCTGCGGCACACCGACATGGACGCCGAGGCGATCGCGCGGGCGGCCCTGGCGATCGCCGCCGAGATCGACGTCTTCACCAGCGGCAACGCCACCGTCCTGACGGTGAGCGCCGCGGGAGCGACCGGTCCCGAAAACGGCGGCGGCGACCCCGTGGCCGAGGAGGGCGGGGCCTGATGGACCCCTTCGACCCCGGTCCCTCCCGCCCGCACTTCACCGTGGCTCCAGACGGCTCGACGGCGGAGCTCGCGCGCAAGGCGGCCGGACTGACGCCAGCGGAGATCGTCGCCGAGCTCGACCGCCACATCGTCGGCCAGGCCAAGGCCAAGCGCGCCGTGGCCATCGCCCTGCGCAACCACTACCGCCGGCGCCGGCTCGACCCCGAGCTGCAGGCCGAGGTCACGCCGAAGAACATCATGCTCATCGGCCCCACCGGCGTCGGCAAGACCGAGATCGCGCGGCGCCTCGCGCGGCTGGCCCGCGCCCCGTTCATCAAGGTCGAGGCCACGAAGTTCACCGAGGTCGGCTACGTCGGGCGCGACGTCGACTCGATCGTCAGGGACCTCGTGCGCGCCGCCGAGGTCATGGTCGAGGAGGAGAAGCGCGCCGAGGTCAGGGACCGCGCCGCCGCGGCCGCCGAGGAGCGCCTGCTGGGCGTCCTCCTGCCGGGCGGCAGCGCCGAGGGCAGGGAGCGCATGCGCCGCTTGCTGCAAGGCGGAGAGCTCGACGAGCGCGTCGTCGAGATCGAGGTCAGGGACGAGCCGAACGTGTCGATCCCCCTGCCCGGCATGGAGGAGGCCGGCATGAACCTGCAGGACATGTTCCGCCGGTTCATGCCCGAGCGCCGCGTCAAGCGCCGCGTCACGGTGAGGGAGGCCAGGCGCATCCTCGAGGACGAGGAGGCCGGGGCGCTCATCGACCGCGAGGCCGTCAGCAGCGAGGCGATCCGGCGCGCCGAGGAGACGGGCATCGTCTTCATCGACGAGATCGACAAGATCGCCGGCGGCGACAAGGTCGGCGGCGGCGACGTCAGCGGCGAGGGCGTACAGCGCGACCTGCTGCCGATCGTCGAGGGCACGCAGGTGACCACGCGGCAGGGCCCCGTACGCACCGACCACGTGCTGTTCATCGCGGCCGGCGCCTTCAGCGTGGCGAAGCCGAGCGACCTGATCCCCGAGCTGCAGGGGCGGTTCCCGATCCGCGTCGAGCTCGAGGAGCTCTCGCAGGGCGACCTGCGGCGCATCCTCACCGAGCCGGAGCACGCCCTCACGAAGCAGTACCAGGCGCTGCTCGCCGTCGACGGCACGCGGGTGCGCTTCGAGGAGTCAGGCATCGACGCGATCGCCGAGTACGCCGAGCGCGTGAACCGCGAGGTCGAGGACATCGGGGCGCGGCGCCTGCACACGATCCTCGAGACCGTCCTGGAGGACGCGTCCTTCGGCACCGAGCTCGGGGACTTCGTCGTGGACGCGGCCCTGGTGAGGGAGAAGCTCGAGGGCGTCGTCGAGGACGAGGACCTCAGCCGCTACATCCTCTGAGGACCGCAGCGCGCGACCCCGAGCCGCGCGTCCCGCTCGGCTACGGTCCGGCGACGACGGTGAGCGTGAACGTCGCCTCCTTGGTCTTGACGCCGTTCGTGGCCCTGACCCTCACGAGGTCCTTCTCCGTCTCCCCGATCTGAGCGTCGCCCGAGACCTCGAAGGTCACCGTGACCTGGAACCCCGCCCCCGCGGCGAGCGGCGCCGCCAGGAGGGCTACTCGCGGGCGGGCTGCCGCGCGAAGAACTCCCAGACGTACTCGCTGGCGTCGATGTCGCGGTTCACGCGCCCGGCGATCTCGGGGGGCAGCAGGTCGGGGCGTCCCGGCCAGGCGTGGCCGCCGCCCGCGACGACCACCAGCTCGACCTCGTGCCCCTCGGGGCAGCCGGTGACCGAGACCACCTGCACCTCGGTGCCGGGCGAGCGTCCGGTCTGCGGCACGGTCCGGCCGGTGGCGTTCGCGTCGCAGCCGGCGAAGGCCGCCCAGTACGACACGGTCTGCTCGACGGACGCGAGCACCATCACGGAGCCCCTATCGGTGTCGGCGCGCAGGCCGCCGAACGGCACGACCTGGTCGTCGGTGCCGTGGACCATCAGCACGGACACCGGCGCGGGCGGCCCGCACACCTCGGGCAGTCCCGCGTAGCCGGCCGCCGCCACGGTGGCGAAGGCGGCGAAGACGTCGCGCGCCGCGCACGCCAGACGCTGCGCCATGAAGCCGCCGTTCGAGAAGCCCACGACGAACACGCGCGTCCTGTCGAGGTCGTGCGCCGTCACCAGCGCCTCGACGAGCGCGGGCAGGAACCCCAGGTCGTCGGCGGCGAGCTCGTAGCCGGGGATGCCGGCGACGTAGTTCCACTGCGCATCGATGCCCTGCGGGTAGACGACCGCGAAACCGTGCCTGGCCGCGACCGCGTCGAAGGCCGTGAGCCGCGCCATCCCCTCCGCCGAGCCGCCGCGCCCGTGGAGCACGACGACGAGCGGCGCGCCCGGCGCCAGGTCGGGCGGCAGGTAGAGGTAGTACTCGCGCGTGAGGCCGTCGTGGTCGAAGGCGAGGACCTCGCCCTCCAGGTCGGCCTCCTGGGCCGCGGCCGCGGCGAGGAGGCACAGGGTCAGGACGACGAGGATCCGGCGCACGGGCTCAGTGCTCCCAGAAGCGCAGCCCGCCGGGGCGGTACGTCGGGTCGACGCGCGCGGCGAACTCCTCGAGCCCGTCGCGGTCGGGCGGCTCGAGGTGGTAGCGGAAGTTCTCGAGGTAGCGCTGGACGACCCACGTCGGCAGCCCGAGGCGCCGCGCCTCGACGGCCGCGACCTCCGCCAGGCGGCCCAGGCCGTCGGCGCGCGCGGCGCGGAAGCGCCTGAGCAGGTCGGGCGGGGGCGGCCGGTCGTGGCGCGAGGCCCACACGGCGAACGTGAAGGGCAGCCGCGTGAGGCGGTACCACCGCTCGCCGAGGTCGGTGACGTACAGGTCCGGGTCGACGACGCTGCGCCCGCTGGCGCCGCGCGCCACCGGGCCGTCCTGGCGCGGCTGCAGGTGCCTCACGGCCTCGCTCAGGGCCGCGTCGCCGATGAGCAGCGCCGCGCCGGCCGCGTCGAGCATGTCGTCGAGCGAGCCCGGCGTGGGCACGAGGTCGGCGCTCCTGCCCTCGGCCGCCAGCAGCACGCGCAGCAGCTCGACGCTCGTCGCCGACTGCGGCGTGACGGCCACGGCCGCGCCGCCGAGCTCCTCCCACGGCCGCCGGTGGAAGAGCATGACGCTGTAGACGGGCCCGAGCGTGGCGATCGAGAAGTCGGCGAGCGCGCGGTAGACGTCCCTGTGCCTGACGAGCTCGACCGACGACACCAGCGTCAGGTCGATGTCGCCGCGCCGCAGCGCGGCGTTGAGCTCGGAGGGCACGCCGCGCACGAGGCGCGTGCCCGGACCCGGCTCGAGGCTGAAGTGGAGGGGCGCGACGTTGGCGAACGCGACGATCCCGAGCGCGACGGAGGCGCTCGCCGTCGCCGGCCCGTCGGCGCGGCTCAAGCGAAGACCCTCAGCTCCCGGTAGAGGGCGTCGCGCAGGACCGGCACGCGGCCGGCGCCGCGGATGAGGCGCTTGAGCTCCTCCTCCTCCATACCCTCCTCGGTGACAGCGCCGGAGGCGTGGGCGATCTTCTCGGCCTTGATCGTGCCGTCGACGTCCGACACGCCCGCCGACAGCGACACCTGCGTGAGCTCCGGCGTGATCATGATCCAGTAGCCCTTGACGTGCGGGAAGTTGTCGAGCACCAGCCGCGCCACGGCCAGGTTGCGCAGGTCGTCGACGCCCGTCGTGAAGCGCGTGCCGAGCTCCTTCGAGAGCTGGTTGTTGTCCGGCTGCAGCGCCAGCGGCACGAACGAGAAGAAGCCGCCGGTCTCGTCCTGCAGCGCCCGCAGGCGCAGCATGTGGTCGAGCCGCTCCTCCAGCGTCTCGATGTGCCCGTAGAGCATGGTCGCGTTCGTGGGCAGGCCCAGCTCGTGCGCGGTGCGGTGGATCTCGAGCCACTGGTCGGCCGTCACCTTGGCGCGGGCGATCTGCTTGCGCACCCGCTCGGCGAAGACCTCGGCGCCGCCGCCCGGCAGCGCCACCAGCCCGTGGTCCT
>DATGNP010000082.1:0-4711 GCA_035306665.1 Trueperaceae bacterium | reverse complement strand
GTCGAGCCAGACGATGGACCTGATCCACCGGGTCCGCGACGCCGGCACGACGGTCCTCGTGATCGACCACCACATGCAGACGATGGCGCGGGGCTGCGACCGCCTCGTGGTGATGGACCACGGCGTGAAGCTGGCCGAGGGCCCGCCGGGCCCGGTCACGCGCGACCCGCAGGTGATCGAAGCGTACCTCGGCGCCGGCGGCGACGTCGCGCCGCCCCGCGCGGTATCGCCCGCGGGGTCTCCGGTCCTGAGCTTCGAGGGCGTCAGCGTCTCCTACGGCCGCGTGCGCGCGCTCGACGGGCTCGACCTGCAGGTGGGCGAGGGCGAGATCGTCGCGCTGGTGGGCGCTAACGGGGCGGGGAAGACGACGGGGCTCAGGGCGGTCTCGGGTCTCGTGCCGCTCCGGTCGGGGACGATCCGTCTGCTGGGCCGCGACCTCGCGGGCTCCAGCCCGGCCGCGCGCGTGCGCCTCGGGCTGGCGCACTGCCCCGAGGGCCGCGAGGTGTTCCCGCGCATGACCGTACTGGAGAACCTCGAGCTCGGCGCCGGCGCCGGGGCGCGGCCGAGCCCCGCCGCGCTGGAGCGGGTCTTCGCCCTGTTCCCGCGGCTGCGCGAACGCCAGGGCCAGGCGGCCGGCAGCCTCTCCGGCGGCGAGCAGCAGATGCTCGCGATCGGCCGGGCGCTGATGTCCGAGCCGAAGGTCCTGCTGCTGGACGAGCCCACGCTCGGCCTCTCGCCGCTGCTGGCGCGCGAGGTCGCCGAGGCGCTCGCGCGCCTCAACGAGGAGGGTATGAGCATCCTCCTGGTCGAGCAGAACGCCTTGCTGGCGCTGGCCGTCGCGCACCGCGCCTACGTGCTCGAGAACGGCCGCGTGGCGCTGCACGGCTCGGCGGCGGAGCTGCGCGAGGACGAGGCCGTCAGGCGGGTGTACCTGGGGGCGTAGGGCGAAGCAGCCTACCGTTGCGATCGTCGCTGGCCATGGTCGTGAACGATCGTGGTCGCCGCTCTAGCCTGCGCCGCTGCCAAGCGTCGCCGGCCGCACCTCCACGGACGCCGGGTCGCACGCCAGCGACCGCGTGATCGTCTCGACGAGCAGCGCGCGGGCGCCGTCGCTCATGTCGCCGGCCAGCTCCACGGTGGCGGTGCCGGTGGCAGCGTCGCGGCTGCCGGTGGCGGGGAAGAAGCCCAGGCGGCCGACGATGTCGCACAGGTACTCCACGGCTCCCGCCGAGCCCTCCTCCAGCCCGCCCACCTCGACGACGCTCCACGGCACGCCCCACCGGCGCGCGTCGGCGGCGCGCGAGAACTCCTCGAGCACCTGTTCCTCTGCGGCCCAGAAGCCCAGCGTCATCGCCGCGCGCTCGCGCTTGTCCCAGTAGTGCAGCGTGACGTCCACCGGGCCGCCCCCCGTCTCGGTGACGACCAGGAACGGGACGCGCGGGTGCCGGGAGTCGAAGCTGCCGAACGCCTCGCGCCACACCGCCGCGGGGCCGCTCGAGAGCACGAGCTCGAGGGCGTCGTCGACGACGGCGGCGCCGAGGAGCTGAGGGGTGCCGGCCAGGGACGCGCCGCCCAGGAGCCGGGCCTCGAACAGCCCGAACCCCAGGCCCAGGGCCTCCAGCAGGACGTCGTGGTCGACGCCGCGCCACTCCTGCTCGCGGCCCCACCGCATCAGCACGTGCGTGAGCTCCGCCGCGGCGTCCCCGAGCTGCTCGACGTGGCGGCGGCAGGCGTCGCAGAGGTAGGTGTCCGGGTCGTCCTCCCGGGGCCGGCCGGGGACGAGGCCGCAGCGCGTGCAAAGCCTCCAGTCGTCCATGGTGCCCTCCAGCGACGTGACGTCCCACGAGCGTAGGCGCCGCTCATGACAGCCAGCGGAGGAGGAGGTGACAGGAGGGTGGGCCCGGGCGCGGGGCCCCGGCCGACGGCGCCGGGGCCCCGCGCGTCCCGCCGCGGTCCGTGCGCTACGGGATCGTCGGTCCGAAGACGTCGTCCGGCACGTTGTCGAACACGGTGCCGTCGGGCACGACGCTCCCCGGGGCCAGGCCCGTGTGGAAGATGCCGCCGCCGTTGCCCGAGCCGTCCTCGTCGGCGTCGGCGACGTTCTGGTGGATCCACATGTCGGCCACGTCGGCGTCCTCGATCACGATCAGCCCGGGGCCCGCCACGTAGACGCCGCCGCCGTCGCCGGCCGCGTGGTTGCCAGTGATGGACACGCCGCCGCTGCCGCGCAAGGTCAGGGAGGCCTCCCCGCCCGTGGCGTCGAGGTACACGCCGCCCCCCTCGGGCGACTCGTTCTCGACGACCCCGGCGTTGGCGAGGCGGAGCTCGCCGGAGCTGTAGATGCCGCCCGCGCTGCCCGCCCCGGCCGCCGCGTTCCGGAACACCCCCGACTCGAGCAGCACGAAGGTCCCGCCCACGTTCGCCACGCCGCCAGCCGAGCCCGCGACGTCCGCGCCCGTCTGGGCGTTGTCCTCGATGAACGTGTTGAAGGTCTCGATAGTCCCCGTGTTGTAGACGCCGCCGGTCCTCGCCGCCACGTTCCCCGTGATCGAGGTGTCCTGGAGGTCCGCCACGCCGTGGTTGACGAGCCCGCCCTCGAGCGCGTTGGCGCTGGCGACGATGCTCGTGCCGAACAGCCCGAGCGTGCCCTCGTTCCAGATGCCGGCGGCCTCGTTGTCCGTGATGTCGACGTTCAGGTCCGCGACCGAGCCGGCGTCGACGTGCACGACGGCCGAGCCTCCGTCGAAGCTCCCGCGGTTGCCCGTCAGGGTGCCGCCCCAGTACTCCGTGATCGTGGAGCCGGCCAGGTGTATCGCCGCCCCGGAGAACCCGCCGTCGTCGGGGCCGACCACGTTGCCCGTGAAGTCGACGTTCTCGAGCGCGACCACGCCGCCCACGACGGCGAGGCCGCCGCCGTCGGCGCCCAGCGTGGTGTTGCCGGCGAACGCCACGCTCGTCAACGTCGCGCTGCCGGCCAGGTACATGCCGGCGCCGCTCGAGCCGTCCTCGAGCCTGCCGTTCTCCACGGCGACCCCGCTCATCGTCAGGGCCCCTGACGCCGAGACGTGCAGGACCCGGAACGGCGGAGCGGCCTCGGCCCTGGCCACGGTCGTGCCTGGCGCCGCGTCCTCGCCCTCGCCCTCGGCGACGCCCCGGATCTCGAGCTCGCTGGTGATCGAGGGCAGCCCGGTCGGGCCGTCGTGGTCGTCGTGGACCTCGGTCAGCTCGATCGTGCCCGCGGGCAGGAGGATCACGTCGGCGCCGATGCCGGCCTCGCACCCGCCGGTGGCGGTGTCGGTGTTGGCCGCGACGATGGCGTCGCGGAGCGTGCACTCGGGCCCGCCGGTGCCGCCGCCGAGGCTGGTCACCTCGATGATGCCGTCGGGCTCGGGACCGGGATCGGGGTCTGGGTCGGGGTCAGGATCTGGGTCCGGGTCGGGGTCAGGGTCGGGGTCCTCGCTCGGCGGCGGGCTGACGGGCGGGCCCTGCTGGACGCCGGGCTGGCTCTCGGTGCTGCCCTTGAAGGCCGTCACCGAGTAGGTGTAGGAGCTCGCCGGGTCGCCGGTGTCGTCGAGGAAGCTCTCCTCGTTCGGGTCGGTGGTCCCGACGTGCGTGGGCTCCCCGGCCTGCGTGGGCGCGAGGGCCTCGTGCCGGTAGACGCGGAAGCCGTCCTCGCCCAGGCTCGTGTCCGTCCACGTGACGAGGATGCCGCCCTCCACGGCCTCGGCGGCGACGTCGGCCGGCGCCCGCAGCCGCGAGAAGCCGCCGCGGTCGCAGGCGACGGCGAGCAGCGCGAGCAGCGCCGCCAGCGCGACCAGCTTCAGGCGTGACGGTCGGTACCGGAGTCTGTGCATGGGCTCCCTCCACCCCGCGGCGACACGGCCGCGTGCCGTAGCTGCCCCCAGACCCTGGCCCCTGGAGTCTAGGCGCGAAAGGTGGAGACGGCGTGCCCCTCGTCACGTCGGTGTGGGACGCGGGACCCGGACCGCCTCTCACGGCGCCCTAACCGCCGGCCCGCATGCTCCCTTCTGCGCGCCGCGGCCGTTGGCCGGCGCCGGGCGCCAGGGAGGCAGCATGCACGTGAGCGAGATGCTCAACACCCACCCGCTGGCGCGGGATGGCGTACCCGAGGCCGACGCCCAGGGCATGCAGACCCTCACCGACTGCGTGGCGGCCTGCTACGCCTGCGCCCAGGCCTGCACGTCGTGCGCCGACGCCTGCCTGGCCGAACCAGACCTGGCCTCCCTCAGGCGCTGCATCGCCCTCGACCTCGCCTGCGCCGACGTGTGCGCCGCCACCGGCGCCGTCGCCACGCGCCTCACCGAGCGCGAGCCCTCGCTGCTGCTCGCCCAGCTGCGCGCCTGCGCCGAGGCCTGCCGCGCCTGCGGCGACGAGTGCGAGCGCCACGCCGGCCACATGGAGCACTGCCGCGTCTGCGCCGCCGCGTGCCGCGCGTGCGAGCAGGCGTGCCAGGAGCTGCTGGCCGCCCTCCCCACCTGAGCGACCGCATGAAGTGGCGCGCCCGCGGGTGGCGCCTGCTCGCTCGGCTGGTGCCTGACGGACGGCTAGGGCGTACCTCCCAGGCGCGCCTGCGCGGCGCGCTGTTGGGGCGTCCACCACTCCTTGATGTAGGCCGTGACCGCGGTGATCTGCTCGTCGCTCCAGTCGAGGCCGACGGCTGGCATCATGAAGCCGCCCTGCCGGATCATGG
>DATGNP010000081.1:0-29868 GCA_035306665.1 Trueperaceae bacterium | reverse complement strand
CCCTACCTGGAGCACTTCGAGGAGATCAGGGTCCTGCACGACTTCCTGCTCGAGCGCAGCGAGGCGGAGGGCGTGCTCGTCGTCGACGCCGCCGACTTCGACTCGGCAGTGGAGCGCTGCGTCGACCACGTGCTCGACGCCCTGCTCGAGCTGCAGCGCCACGGCGCCGGCCGCAAGGCCGCCGTGGGCTGACCGCCCGCGGTCCCGGCGGGCGGAGCGCGCCGCCGCTGCCGGGCCCCAGCCCACAAGCAAAGAATGTTATGCCTGGCGGTCCGGGCCCGACCTAGACTGCATCCAGGAGACCTCCGTGGCCACGCCAGCGATCGAGTCCGTCAACCTCACGAAGTCCTACGCCGGCAGGCCGGTGGTAAGGGACCTGAGCTTCCAGGTGAACCCCGGCGAGGTGTACGCGCTCGTCGGTCCCAACGGGGCGGGGAAGACCACGGTCATCCGCCTGGTGTCGGGGCTCGCGTTCCCGACCTCCGGCCACGTCCGGCTGATGGGCAAGGACCCGCACCAGCACCCGTCCGTGCGCCGGTCCCTGGGCGCCGTCGTCGAGGCGCCCGCGGCGTTCTACCCGTTCCTCACGGGCCGGGCGAACCTGGCGCTGCACGCCGAGCTGGCGGGCGGCGTCGAGCGCGCGCGCATCGACGAGGTCCTGGCACTAATGGAGCTGACGCACGCCGCCGACCGCAAGGTCGGCGTGTACAGCCTGGGCATGCGCCAGCGCCTGGGCGTGGCGGCGGCCCTCCTGACCGAGCCCGAGGTCCTGATCCTCGACGAGCCGGCCAGCGGCATGGACCCGCTGTCCCTCCACCTCGTGCACAGCGTCCTGCAGCAGGCGGCGCAGGACGGCACGGCCGTGCTCATCTCGACCCACCACCTCGACGAGGTCGTCGCCTACTGCTCGCGGGTCGCGATCATGGAGGAGGGCGCCCTCATCGACGAGGTCAACCTCTTCGACCGCCGCGAGCGCTACCGGGCGCAGGTCACGCAGCCGGCGCAGGCCAAGGCCCTGCTCGAGACCGCGCCGTTCGTGAAGCACGTCGCCGTGCGCGGCGAGGACGTCGTGTTCATCCCGGCCTCGCCCGAGGCGGTCGGGAAGGTCTCCGTCGCGCTGGCCCAGGCCGACATCGGCGTCCTCGAGATGACCCGCGACATCTTCGACCTCCGCGCGTACTACCGCGACCGGGTCGCCGGCGAGCGGGCACGACGCACGGGCACGTTCCACGCCGCCCGTCCCGACGGGACCCTGCCGGGGACGCGCCGCACGCGGAGCACCGGGGGTGACAGGTGACCACGCTGCTGCGCATGGAGCTCGGCAAGCTCTTCCGGCTCGCGAGCGTCCGCTTCGGCCTCGCCCTGCTGGTGCTGTTCCCGCTCCTGTGGGCCTACGCGCCCGGGATCTTCGAGGTCTACGGCTTCTTCCTCGTCTCAGGCTTCCAGGTGCCGGCCCTGTCCCTGCTCTCGAGCATGCAGTTCCTGATGCCGCTCCTCGTCGCGATCACGGCGGCCGAGCTCCTCGGCGTCGAGCTGGCGCACGGCACCCTCCCCACCGTCCTGCTCAGGCCCGTCACCAGGCCGCAGTGGCTGTCGGCGAAGCTGATCGTCGCGGCGCTCTACCCGTTCGTCGCGATGGCGGTGTTCCTCGTCGCCTCGCTGCTGTTCGGGGCGCCCTACGGCTACGGCAGCTTCGTCGGGGGCACCGGCCTCGGCGAGGCCGGCCTCGCCGGCACCGGGACGATGACGGCGGCGGCGGCCCTGAGCGAGCTGCTCAGGGGCTACGCCGTGGCGGCGCTGGCGCTCGTCCCGATCGCGATGCTCGCCGTGCTGTTCAGCGTGCTGTTCATGAGCGCGGCGGGAGGTGCCCTGGCGACGCTCTCGACGCTGATCTTCATGCAACTCTTGGTCGTGTTCCCCCGCGTCGAGCCGTACCTGCTCACGACCCAGCTCAACGCCTACGCCTCGCCCGTCGCCGACCTCGCCTGGGTCGTCGCCCTGATCCTGGTGTACGCGGCCCTCTTCGCCGCGGCGGCGGTAGTCCTCTTCGAACGCAAGGACTTCTAGGTGCGGCGGCGGGCCACCAGGCTCGCCGGCATGCTGCTCGCGGCCGCCCTGGCCGCGGGTGCGCTGCCCGCGCTCGCGCAGAGCATCGCCTACACCGTGCAGGTCGTCGCGCTCTCGGACCGCGAGGCCGCCCTGCTCGTGCAGACCGACCTCCTGCGCCAGGGCTTCCCGGCCTACGTCGTCAGGTCCACGAGCGCCCAGGGCGACGTCTTCCGCGTCAGGGTCGGCGCCTTCGCGAACCGGCAGGCGGCGCTGCTCTACGCCGAGGCGATGCCGCCCGTGTCGGGCGGCCAGCCAGTGCCCGCTCTCGCCGAGGGTATCCCGCCGGGCATCACGCCGCTGGCGCCGTCCCTGCTGCTCGAGCTGGCCGGCGCCGACGACGCGCTGGTCTACCCGTGGGAGGAGGGCCTGGCCCTGCGGGTGCCGGCCGTCGACGGTCCCCCCGAGTACGTGCTGGTGAGCGGCATGCAGGTCGAGCGCCACCGCGCGTACCTGCTCGGCTCGCGGGACGGCGCGCGGCTGTGGGTGCGGGAGACCCTCCTCTACCCGCCCACGTGGCGGGACGAGACCGAGGCCGTCAACGAGGGCTTCCGCGCCTCGCTGATCACGCTGCTGGCCGAGCGCCTGGGCGTGGGCGTCGCGGAGGTCGAGGCGGCCGAGTACCGGCCCTCGCCCGAGGCGGCGCCGCGCCTCGTCGTCGTCGAGCTCGAGGCGCCCGAGGAGCCCGACGGGGTCAGGCTCCTCGGCCTGGGGCTGCCGGAGGCGGGGATGGGCGAGCACGGGCCGCTCGCGTACCTGGGGGTCGAGGCCGACGACCTGCCGCTGCCGCCGGAGGGCGCCGCGACGGTGGGGGAGCTGCGCGCGTCCCCGCCCGAGGCCGTCGAGGGCGAGGCCTTCGTCGCCGTCGCCGACGACGCGTTCACGCGGCTGGAGGCCTCGGGCGCCACGTGGCGGGCCGTGCTCGGCACGCCGCTGTGGAGCGACGGGCAGCACCTGGTCGCGACCCACGGGGCGCGGCTGCTCGTCTACGGCTTCGTGGCGCGCTAGTCGGCCGGCCCCGGGAGCGACGGCTCGCGGACGGGAGCGAGCGACCGGCCCCGGGCCGCCGCGGCGACGGCCAGGTGACCCGGGCTCAGAGGTAGAGGGGGACGGCCGGCTCGGCGGCCTCGCCGTCCTCGGCCGCCTCGGCCGCGGGCTGCGAGGGCCCGATCGTGCGCCAGCCGGTCTCGGCCAGGTAGCGCTCGGCGGTCATGGCCGCGCGCGTGCCGGCGCCGATCGAGGTGCCGAGCTGGCGATAGACCTCGTCGGCGACGTCGCCGGCGGCGAAGATCCCGGGCACGTCGGTGTAGACCTCGTCGCGGACGTCGATGTAGCCGCTCTCGCGCAGCTTCACCGTGCCCTCGAGGTAGCCGGTGTTCGGCTCGTGCCCGATGTAGACGAACAGGCCGTCGGCGGGGATCACGCCCTCCTCGCCGGTCTCGACGTGCCGGGTGCGGACGCCGGTCACGACGCCCTCCTCGCCCAGCACCTCGGTGACGACGGTGTTCCAGACGAACTCGACCTTGGGGTTCGCGAAGGCGCGCTCCTGGGCCGACTTGTTCGCCCGCAGCTCGTCGCGGCGGTGGACGATCGTGACCTTGTCGGCGAAGCGCGTGAGGAACATGCCCTCCTCGACCGCCGCGTCGCCGCCGCCGACGACGACGACGTTCTTGCCGCGGTAGAAGAAGCCGTCGCAGGTGGCGCAGGTCGAGACCCCGCGACCGTAGTACTCGCCCTCGCCGGGCACGCCCAGCAGGCGCGGGTTCGCGCCGGTGGCGACGATCACGGCGCCGGCGTGGTAGTCGGCGGACCGGCCGCGCACCCAGAAGCCGCCGGACGACGAGGGCTCGATGCCCGTGACCTCGTCCGCCACGAGTTCGGCGCCGAAGCGCTCGGCCTGCTGCAGGAAGCGCTGGGAGAGCTCGGGACCCGTGATGCCCTCGGGGAAGCCGGGGTAGTTCTCGACGTCGTTGGTCTGGGCGATCTGGCCCCCAGGCACGCCGCGCTCGATGACGGCGGTGGCGAGCTGCGCTCGGCCGGCGTAGATCCCGGCGGTGAGACCGGCCGGGCCGCCGCCGATGACGACGACGTCGTAACGTTTCTCGGGTCTGGGGGTGTGCTCGCTCATCTCCCGGTCATGATAGCCCCGGGTCCCGACCCCTCCAGGTCGGCCCGGCCACCCTCGCGGCGCCTTGCCGCGCGGCGCTCGCGCCCTGTATCGTTTTAGGCATGGCTAAGACCCACGCGAGCGACCCGCACGCGACCGTGGAGGCCGCGGACGCCGGCCTGTCGCGCGCCGTGGGGGACTACCTCAAGGCGATCTGGCAGCACGCCGGCGAAGGCACGGCGGCGACCGGTGACATCGCCCGCTCCCTGGGCGTCACCGCGCCATCGGTCACGGGGATGCTGGCGCGCCTGAAGGCGCTGGGCCTCGTGCGCTACCAGCCGTACAAGGGCGCCGAGCTCACCGAGCATGGCAGGCGCGAGGCGATGCGGCTGCTGCGACGCCACCGCCTGCTCGAGACGTTCATGATCGGCGAGCTCGGCTTCGGCTGGGACGAGGTCCACGAGGAGGCCGAGCGGCTCGAGCACGTCGTCTCCGACGAGTTCACCGAGCGTCTCGCGCGCCACCTCGGCGACCCCGCGTTCGACCCGCACGGGGACCCGATCCCGCGCAGCGACGGCAGCCTGCCTACCGGCCCCGACATGCCGCTGTCCGAGGCGCCCGTCGGCGCCGGCTTCGTCGTCCACCGCGTGCTGACCCAGGACGGCGAGGTGCTCGCGCACCTGCACGGCCTCGGGGTCGAGCCCGGCAGGCGCCTGACCGTCGTCGGCCGCGAGCCCGGGGGACACCTGCTCAACCTCAGGGTCGAGCGGCGGCACGGCGAGACGGAGGCGGGGCTGTCGAGCGCCCTGGCCGCCGTCGTGCTCGGCATCGTCACGCCCGTCTAGGAGACTGGCTCGGCGCACGTGCCGTGCCGGGACGCGCCGGCTTGACAACGCCGCCGCCGCGTCGCAGTATTAGGCGCAACGAAATCATGAACGGATACCCGCTGAACTCCCGTGCCCAGCCCCGCCGCACACCGCGCGGCGCTCCGCTCCTGGCGGCGGCGCTCGTCGCCCTGGCCCTCGCCGCGCCGCGGCCGGCGCTGGCGCAAGGCCGGCCCGCGGTCGTCGCGACCGTGGGCATGATCGGCGACGTCGTCGCCGAGCTGGCCGGCGGCTGCGCCGAGGTCATGGTCCTCGTCGGGCCCGGCACCGACCCCCACCTGTACCGGGCCAGCGCGGGCGACGTCAGGGCGCTCGCCGGCGCCGACCTCGTCCTCTACGGCGGCCTCCACCTCGAGGCCGGGCTCGCCGACGTCCTGCGGTCGCTCGCGGGCCGGCTGCCCGTCGTGGCCGTCTCCGAGGCGGCGGTGCCGGAGGCGGAGCGGATCGCCGCGGGCGTGGCTGGAGCCGGGGCCTACGACCCCCACGTCTGGATGGACGTCTCGCTGTGGCGCCGGGCCGTGCCCGTGGTCGCCGCGGCGCTCGCGGACCTGCTGGCGGACGACCCCGCCTGCGTGGAGAGGGTGGCGGCGGCGGCCGAGGCCTACGCCGCCCAGCTCGCGGCCCTGCACGAGTGGGCGGCCCGCGCGCTCGGCACCGTCCCGGCCGACCGCCGCGTGCTCGTCACGGCCCACGACGCCTTCGGCTACTTCGGCCGGGCTTACGCGGTCGAGGTCGAGGGCATCCAGGGCGTCAGCACCGAGACCGAGGCTGCCGTCGCGGACATACGGCGCGTCGCCGACCTGATCGTCGCCCGCGGCATCCCCACGCTCTTCCTCGAGAGCACGATCAACCCGCGCACGGTCGAGGCCGTGCGTGAGGCCGTGGCCGCCAGGGGCGGCAGCGTGGCGCTGGGGGAGAGCCTCTACGCCGACGCGCTGGGCGACGCGGGCGCGCCCGAGGGCACGTACGTCGGCATGCTGGTCCACAACGTCACGGCCATCGTGGCGGGCCTCGGCGGCGAGGTGCCGCCCCTGCCGGCGGAGCTCGCGTCGTGGGAGGCCCGGTGGTGACCGGCGCGGCCGTCGCCACCGCGGGCCTGAGCGTCGACTACGGCGACGGCCCCGCGCTGCGTGACGTCTCGCTGACGGTGCCCGCCGGCGTGATCGGCGCTGTCGTGGGACCGAACGGGGCGGGGAAGAGCACGCTCGTCAAGGCGGTGCTGGGCCTCGTGGCGCCCGCGGCCGGCCGCGTCGCCCTCCTCGGCGACCGGCCGCAGCGCACGCGCCACCGCGTCGGCTACGTGCCGCAGCGCAGCAGCGTCGACTGGGACTTCCCGGCGGACGCCCGCGACGTCGTCACGATGGGCCTCTACCGCGAGCTCGGCCCCTTCAGGCGCCCGGGCAGGGCCGAGCGCGAGCGGGCGCTGGCCGCCCTCGAGACCGTCGGCATGGGCCACCTCGCGCGGCGCCAGATCGGTCGGCTCTCGGGCGGGCAGCAGCAGCGCGTGTTCCTCGCCAGGGCGTTGGTGCAGGACCCCGAGCTCTACCTGCTCGACGAGCCGCTCGCCGGCGTCGACGCCGCCAGCGAGGCCGCGATCCTCGCCGTGCTCAGGGCCGAGAGGGCGCGCGGCAAGACCGTCCTGGCGGTGCACCACGACCTCGGCACGCTCCGCGACTACTTCGACTGGGTGGCGCTCCTGAACGTGACGCTGCGGGCGCAGGGCCCGATCGACGCGGCCCTCACGGACGAGGTCCTCGCCGACACCTACGGCGGCCGGGTCCCGCTGCCCCCGCGCGGTCCCGCGCGAGCCGCCGGCGCCGGGCTGGAGGTCGCCCCTGCGCGCTGAGCTGCTCCTCGACCACACGGTACTGACCGTGGCCGCCGGCGCCGTGCTGCTCGGCGTGACCTCCGGCGCCCTTGGCACGTTCGCCGTGCTCAGGCGACAGAGCCTCGTGGGCGACGTCATGGCCCACGCCGCCCTGCCCGGGGTCGTCGGCGGCTACCTCCTCGCGGGCGAGCGCTCGCTGCCGGCGATGCTGGCGGGGGCCCTGGTCACGGGGCTCGTCGCGGCCGGCCTCGCCTGGGTGCTGACGCACCGGCTCAAGGTCAAGAGCGAGGCCGCCCTCGGCACCGGCCTCGGCCTCGGGTTCGCGCTCGGCGTCGTGCTGCTGTCGTACGTGCAGCGGCAGCCGGGCGCCGGCAGCGCCGGCCTCGAGAGCTTCCTCTACGGGCAGGCGGCCGCCACGTTGCGGGCCGACGTCCTCGTCCTCGGCGGCGTCGCCGTCGTGGGGCTGGGCGTCGCGACCCTGCTCTTCGGCGAGCTGAAGGTAGCGACCTTCGACCCCGTCTGGGCCCGCGCGCGGGGCCACCGGGTGGCTCTCCTCGACGCCGGCCTCACCGGCCTCCTGGCGGTCGCGGTCGTGATCGGCCTCCAGGCCGTCGGCGTCGTGCTGATGTCGGCCCTCGTCGTGGCGCCGGCCGTCGCTGCGCGCCAGCTGACGCGCAGCCTCGGAGCGATGTTCTGGACCGCCGGCGCCCTCGGCGGCGCCTCCGCCCTGGCGGGGGCCCTGCTGAGCGCCGCGACGCCGGGGCTCGCGACCGGGCCCGTCGTCGTGCTGGTCGCCAGCGCCGTCGCCGGCCTGGCGCTGCTGCTCGGGCCCGAGCGCGGCCGCGCCGCGGAGGCCTGAGTGCAGCCGCTCCTCGACGACGTCGCCTTCGTCGTGACCGCGACGGGCGTGCTCACCGCCGCGGCCGCCGCGCTGGTGGGCAGCGTGCTCGTCGTGCGCGGCCAGGCCATGCTCACCGACGCCGTCAGCCACGGGGTCGTGTTCGGCATCGCGGCCACGTTCCTGGTCACGGGCGCCGTCAGCGGGCCCGTGCAGCTCCTGGGGGCGACGGCCGCGGGCGTGCTCACCGTCGTGCTCACGCAGGCGCTCGCGGGCTCCGGCCGCGTCCGCCGCGACGCCGCCACCGGCCTCGTGTTCCCGGCGCTGTTCGCGGCCGGCGTACTGGTCCTGAGCCTGTTCGCGCGCGACGTGCACGTCGACACCCACACGGTCCTGCTGGGCGAGATCGGGTTCGTGTGGCTCGAGCGCGTGCCCCTGCTGGGCCTCGAGGTGCCGCGCGCGCCCCTGGTGCTCCTGGGCGTGCTCGTGCTCGACGCGCTCTACGTGCTGGCGTTCCACGAGCGCCTCGTGGCCGGCTCGTTCGACCCCGTGCACGCGCGCCTGCAAGGGCTCCGTCCCGGCGCCGCCTCGCTCGGCCTGCTCGTGCTCGTGGCCCTGACGGCGGTCGCGGCGCTCGACGCGGTCGGCGTCGTGCTGTTCGTGGCCTTCGCGATCGTGCCGGCGGTGGCTGCCAGGCTCGTCGCCGGCAGCATGGTCGGGGTGATCGCCGTGGCGGTGGCCGCGGCGTCGGCGGCGGCCGTGGCCGGCTACCCGCTGGCCGTCAGCCTCGACGTCTCGATCGGCGGGACGATGGCGCTGCTCACGGCCGTACCCCTGGCCGCGGCGTCGGCCTGGCGCCTGGCGCGGTCGTCCGCCTAGGCGGGTGCGCGCCCCACCTAGGCCGATTTCGGCATTTGTCATATGTGATCCGCCGACAGCGTGTTAGCTTTCGCCCTCAGGAAGAGGATGGAGGGACCCGCATGCATCCCGTGGGGGACCAACCGCGAGAGCAGGCCGCGCTCGCCGGCCTAGTGGCGGAGTCGGGCGACCTGCTGGCCGCGGCCCGCGCGCTGTTCGCCGGCGAGTGCTACGTCGTCTCCGACCACACCAGGGTCGGCAACCCGATCGTGCACGCCAGCCCCGAGTTCGAGGCGCTCACGCGCTACCGGGCCGACGAGGTCCTCGGCCGCGACGTCGGCTTCCTGATGCGCGACGACACCGACCAGGCGGGCGCCGCGCAGGCGCGCGCCGCCCTCGAGCGCGGCGCGCCCGCCACCGTCGTCGTGCGCTGCTACCGCGCCGACGGCGAGCTGTTCTACGGCGAGCAGCGCCATTACCCCGTCAAGGGCGCCGACGGCGTCGCCTTCGTCGTCACGCTCGTCGCCGACGTCACCGAGCGCGTGCACGTCACGACCGCCCAGGAGGTCGCCGGCGAGCTGAACGCCTCGCTCGACGGCGACGGGCGCTTCTTCAACTACGCCCTGCTGATCAGGGACGACGGCAGCGTCAGCGTGCCGTGGGCCTCCGATGGCTTCGCCCTCGTGACCGGCTACGAGGTCGGGGACCTCGTGGCCGCCGGGATGGGGCGCTTCGTGCACGAGGAGGACAGGACGCGCTTCGCCGAGCGCGTCAAGGCCCTCGGCAGCCAGGAGCGCCGCGTCGACCAGTACCGCCTCGTGACCCAGGGCGGGACCGTCGTGTGGGTCGAGGACTTCGCGGTCAGGCGCTGGCGCAGCGAGGAGGCCGGCGTCACGGCCGTCTACGGCGTGGTCCAGGACGTCACGCTCGCGAAGCGCGGCGCCTCCGAGATGTGGCGCCTGGCGCACGTCGACCCCCTGACAGGCCTGCCGAACCACTACCTGCTCGAGGACCGCGTCCACCAGGCCCAGCTGCTGGCGCGGCGGCACGGGCAGCACATGGCCCTGGCGGTCCTCGACCTCGACCACTTCCGGTTCGTGAACCAGACCTTCAGCCGCAAGCGCGGCGACCGGCTCGTGCTCGAGCTCTCGCGCCGGCTGCGGCGCAGCCTGCGCCGCACCGACACCCTGGCGCGGTGGGGCGGCGACAGCTTCGCGCTCCTCTTCGCCGACCTGCCGCACCGCTTCGCCGTGCTGCCGGCGCTGCGCAAGGCGCTCGAGGCGGTGGCCGAGCCGTTCGAGGACGGCGGCCTGAGCATCGAGCTGGCCGCCAGCGTCGGCGTCGACGTCTGGCCCGACACCGGCGAGGAGCGCGTCGCCGACGCCAGACCCCGCGCGGCCGCCACGATGATCGACCGCGCCGCCGACGCTCTGCGCAAGGCCAAGGAGACGCGGCGCGGCTCGTTCCGGTTCGCCGACGACGACGTCGACACGCTCATGCGCGAGCGCGTCAGGGTCGAGCAGGAGCTCCGCGACGCCCTGGCCACGGACCAGCTGCTGCTGCACTACCAGCCGCGTATCGACCTCGCCACCGGCGCGATCGACAGCGTCGAGGCGCTGGTGCGGTGGCTGCACCCGGAGCGCGGCCTGCTCAAGCCCGCCGACTTCCTGCCGCTCGTCGAGGAGGTGCAGCTCGGCCAGGCGCTCTTCGAGTGGGTGCTCGAGCGCGCCTGCCGCCAGGCGAAGCGCTGGCAGGCCGAGCGCACGCCGCGGCGGGTGGCCGTCAACATCAGCCCTCAGGCCCTCGAGCGCCACGACCTCGCCGCCACCGTCAAGGCCGCGCTGCAGCGCCACGACCTGCATCCCGCCCTGCTCGAGATCGAGGTCAGCGAGCGCACGGCCCTCGCCACGCTCGAGGCGAACGCGGTCCGGCTCGGCGAGCTGCGCGCGATGGGCGTGCGCGTGGCCCTCGACGACTTCGGCGTCGCCCAGGCGTCGCTGCAGCACCTGCGCGAGCTGCCGCTCGACGGCCTGAAGATCGACAGGACCTTCGTCGCCCGCCTGGGCGAGCAGGCGCCCGGCGAGGACGTCGACATGCTGCGCGCGATCATCGGCATCGGCAGGAGCCTCAAGCTCAGGGTCACGGCCGAGGGCGTGGAGACCCGCGCCCAGAACGCCCTGCTGCGCAGCCTGCGCTGCGACGAGGCGCAGGGGTTCCTGTTCAGCCAGCCCGTGCCGGCCGAGTTCGTGCCCGTCGTCGCCTGAGCCGCATCGTCCCGTGGACGGCAGCGGGAGCCCGCCGGCCCGGGTATCATCGCCGACGCGCCGCGACCACGTAGCGGCGCGTCGAGGAGCTACATGCCTGCAGACACCGACGCGGGGGCCGGCGCCCCCGCGAACCCGCTACTGACCGAAGGCCACCGCGTCCCCTTCGACACGATCGCCGTCGAGCACTACGTGCCGGCGGTCCGCTCCGCCCTCGACTGGGCCAGGGAGGAGCTCGAGGGCCTGAAGAGCACGGGCGGCGAGCTCACCTACGACGCCGTGCTGGGGCGGTTCTCGCGCCTCGTGGAGTGGCCCCTCCGGGTCTTCGGCCTGGTGAGGCACCTCAACGACACGCTCAACTCGCCCGAGTCGCGCGCCGCCTACAACGAGGTGCTGCCCGAGTACACGGCCTTCATGTCCGGGCTCACCACCGACCAGGGGCTGTGGCGGGTGATCGAGCGCTACGCGGCCTCGGACGACGCCGCGTCCCTCGACCCCCTGCGCGAGCGCGACCTCCGCAAGACGGTCGAGGAGTTCCGGCGCGCGGGCGCCGACCTCCCCGAGGCCGAGCGCGCCCGCGTCGAGGCGATCAGGGTGGAGCTGGCGCAGGTCAGCACCCGCTTCGCGGAGAACGTCCTCGACGCCACGAACGCCTACGAGCTCGTCCTCACTGACGCGTCGCGCCTGGCCGGCCTGCCCGAGAGCGTCCTGCGGCGCGCCGCCGCCGACGCCGAGGCCCACGGCCACGCGCCGGGCAGCTACCGCTTCTCCCTGCAGGCGCCCTCGTACATGCCGTTCATGACCCACGCCGAGGACCGCGAGCTCAGGCGCGAGCTGCACGAGGCCTTCCACTCGATCGCGCTCGGAGGCGAGCACGACAACAGGCCGCTCCTCCGGGAGATCCTGGCGCTGAGGCGCGAGCTGGCCGGCCTGCTCGGCTACGCCGACTTCGCCGACCTGGTCCTCGAGGACCGCATGGTCAAGACCGGCGGCAGGGCGCTGGCGTTCGCCGAGGAGCTGGCCGCCCGCACGCGGCCGTACTTCGCCCGCGAGCGCGAGGAGCTGACGCGCTTCGCCCGCGCGGAGCTCGGCTACGACGCGCTGCGCCCGTGGGACCTGCGCTTCGTCACCGAACGCCTGCGCGTGGCCAGGTACGACTTCGACGACGAGGCCCTCAGGCCGTACTTCGAGCTCGACGCGGTGCTGTCGGGGCTGTTCCGGCTGGTCGAGCGGCTGTTCGGCGTCAGCGTCGTCCCGGCGCGCGGCGTGCCCACGTGGCATCCCGACGTGACGGCCTACGACCTCCACCACGAGGACGGCACGTACCTCGGCGCGGTCTACGCCGACTGGTTCCCCCGCGCCTCGAAGCGCGCCGGCGCGTGGATGAACCCGATCGTCAGCGGCGGGCCCGCGGCGGGCGGAGGGTTCGAGCCGAACGTCGGCGTCATCGGCGCGAACCTCACGCCGCCGGACGCCGCCGGGCGCTCGCTGCTCATCTACGATGAGGTCACGACGGTCTTCCACGAGTTCGGGCATCTCCTCCACCACGTGATGTCGCGCGTGCCCGTGAAGGCGCGCAGCGGCATGAACGTGCCGTGGGACTTCATCGAGCTGCCGAGCCAGATCATGGAGAACTGGTGCTGGGAGAAGGAGGCGCTCGACCTCTTCGCCCGCCACCACGAGACCGGCGCCCCGATCCCCGACGACCTCTTCGAGCGGCTGCGGGCCAGCCGCACCTTCGCCGCGGCGACGGCCCAGATGCACCAGCTGGCGTTCAGCACGGTGGACCTGGCGCTGCACGTCAGGTACGACCCGGCCTCCGGAGCGGACCCGTTCGAGCTGGCGCGGGAGGTCATGGAGCCGCTCGCCCTGGGGCCGGAGTTCGCGCAGGTGAGGCGGATGGCGTCGTTCACGCACGTCTTCGCCGGCGGCTACGCGGCCGGGTACTACTCGTACAAGTGGGCCGAGGTCCTCGACGCCGACGCGTTCAGCCGCTTCCAGGCCGAGGGCATCTTCAACCCCGACACCGGCCGCGACTTCGCCCGGGCCGTGCTCGAGGCCGGCGACAGCGCCGACGCCGAGGAGCTGTTCCGGCGCTTCATGGGCCGCGACCCCGACGTCTCGGCGCTGATCAGGCGCAACCTCGGGCCGTCGCCAGAGGGCGTGTCAACGCCGGGCGACCCCGTCGCCAGGTGACGCCGGCGCCGGGTCGAGCGGGAGCAGCCTGACGAGGGCGTCCGTCGCCCTGTCGTAGTCGTCCATGCCGCCAGCGGTGCCCTGGCTGACGAGGTAGGCGTCGTAGGCGCGCTCCGCCGCGCGCGCCAGGGCGTCGAGGCGGTAGCGCTCGGCGGCGGCCGCCGCCGCCCTCTGGTCCTCGAGGGCGCCCGCGGGCCACGCCGCTACGTATGCCTCCCGCTCCTCCTCCGGCAGCCGCGCCGCGAGCCTGGCCGCGGCGCGCACGGCCGCGGCGTATGCGGCCGCCGGGTCGTCGCATCCCAGGCCGGCCAGGAGCGCCACGGCCTCGGCCTCGGCCTCGCGCGCGAAGCCGGCGGTGTGGGCCAGCTCGTGGAGCGCGACGACGGTGAGCGCGGCCGGCGGGAAGGCCGGGTCGACGTGCGGCTCGAGGAGCCACGGTGACACGACGCCCGAGAAGCCGACGGTCAGCAGCGCCCCGGGGGGCACCGTCTTGACGGCGCGGGGCACGGCGGGGCTCGGTCCCGGGCGCACGCCCGCCGCCGCCTCCACGCAGGCGGCCAGGACGCCGGCGTCGGGCGGACCGGCGGCCAGCGCGGCGCGGCCCTGGCTCGCCACGGCATGCAGCCGCGCCAGGACGGCCTCGCGCGCGGCCGCGTACGCCTCTGGAGGCGCGGCCTCTCCGGCTGGGGCGAGGGCCGTCGTGCGGTAGCCGAGGCCGAAGGCGAAGGGGAACGTGAACAGCAGCACGGCGACGGTCCAGCCGAGCGCGCGACCCGCGTGCCTGCGGCCGCCCGGCCACAGCAGCGCGGCGACGAGCACGGCCGCGCCCAGCAGGACGACCGCCGCCGTAAGCGACCCCGGCACCGCCGCCACCAGCGGCGCCGTCACCCGCGACCAGGCCGGCAGCGTCGCGCCGAGGTAGACCGCGTCTGCCAGGCGCGCCGGCCACGGGACGAGCTGCACGAGCAGCCCCAGCAGCGCCCACACCCACCAGCGAGAGATGACCCCCATCGCTCACGCCTTCCCGGGCGCGCGCCTCGGACCGCGCCGCCGCGCCCCGCCGCGGCGGCGTCCGCCGCCGGGCCTCACGCCCTCATCCTCCCGCCCCGCGTCCCCGCGGCGCTGTGAACCCCAGTGCTGTTCGCGCCCGCCCTCGGCGCGTCGCCGCGAGCCCGCTCCGCCCCGGCGGCGCCCCGAGACCCCTGGCTTCCCGCGCCCTCCGCCGGCGCGGCGCCGCGCCCAGCCCTCGAGCGCGAGGAAGCCGCCCAGGTCGAGGAACCGCCAGCCGTCGTCGCCGGGGGCGAGCAGCGTGGCCGGCACGTCCCCCTCGACCCAGGCCTGCGCGCGCCCCGCGCCGGCGACGGTGAACGCCAGCCGCGTGCCGGCGTCGAGCAGGGCCGCGGCGACGTGGGGCAGGAGGCAGGTCCCGGGAGGGGGCGCGAGGACGAGGTGCGCCACCTCGCCCAGGAGCCTGACCTCCAGGGAAGGGCCGGTGGCGCCGACCGGGGGCGGCGCGGCGCCCGCCGCGGCCGAGGCGTCCGTGGCTCGACTGGTACCGGGTGCGGGCGGCCCGGCGTCGACGGCGACGACCCAGGTGGGCGTCGCGGCGTCCGGGACGGCGTCGGCGTGGAGCGCGAGGCCGCGCTCCCGGAAGGCGTAGCGCGGCGCCGGCGGCGGCAGCCTGGCGTCGAGGAGCCGCATGATCTCGCCCTCGACGTCGCGGAGCCGGGCGCGGGCGCGCGCGAGGTCGCGCTCGGTGAGACGCAGCGGGTCGGACAGGGCGGCCAGCAGCGCCGCGCGCTCGTCCTCGAGCGCGGCCAGCTCGTCCGGCTCGGGCTCCGGTTCCTCCGCGCGCTCCGCTGACGGCTCGGCGCCCGCCGCGAAGAAGGTCTCCGCGGGCACCGGCGCCTCGCCGCGCAGGTACGCCCGCACGCTGGGGTAGGCGGCGAGCCCCCCGTCCGTCACGGTCCAGGCCCGCCGGCACGTCGCCTCCGCCAGGCGCCTGTCGTGCGTGGCGACGACGAGGGCGGCGCCCGCCGCGACGAGGTCGACGAGGGCGCCCTCCAGCGCCATCACCGCGTGCAGGTCGAGGTCGTTGTCGGGCTCGTCGAGCAGCAGCACGTCGGGGTCGAGCGAGAGCGCCAGCGCGAGCCCCGCCCGCGCCCTCTCGCCGCCGGAGAGGCGCTCGGGCGGGAGGCCCCACGACGGGAAGGGGAGCCCCGCCGCGGCCAGCCGGGAGCGCGCCGCCTCGCCGCCCAGCACGCGCGCGAGCTGGTCGAGGACCGGCTCGCCGTGCGCCAGCCCCCTGTCCTCCTGGCCGACGTGGACCAGGCGCAAGCCCGGGGCGTACGCGAGCCGCGAGCGCGGGTCGGCCGACGCGGCCTCGCCCGCCAGGAGCCGCAGGAGCGTGCTCTTGCCGCTGCCGTTCGGGCCCATGAGGGCCACGCTCTCGCCGGCGGAGAGGCGCACGCCGGCGACGTCGAGCAGGCCCGGCACGACGAGCCGCTCGGCCGCGAGCAGCAGGCCGCGCCGTCGTCGTCCGGCCTCGGCCTCGGGGAGGCGAGGGCCGCCCGCCGCGCCGCCGGTCGTCCCCGCGGCGGCCGCGTCCGCGGCGCCGGCGAGCTCGGCGGCGCGGCGCTCCCTGGCCCGCGAGCGGCGCCCGTGCCGCGCGAGCTCGGCGGCGACCCTCTCGAGGCGCTGCGCCTCGCGGCGCGTCTCCCTCGCGCGCCGCGCCGCGGCGGCGTCCGCTGCGGCGGCGCGCCTGGCCGCGCGGTCGTAGCCGCCCGGGTAGGTCGTGACCCGCCCGCCCGCCGCGAACGCGGTCGCGTTCGTCGCCGCCGTCAAGAGGGCCCTGTCGTGGCTGACAACCACCAGCGCGCCGGGGCGCGCGGCGAGGTGCCGTTCCAGCCAGACGCGGGCGGCGACGTCGAGGTGGTTCGTCGGCTCGTCGAGGAGGAGCACGTCGCACGGCGCGGCGAGGACGGCGGCGAGGGCCAGCCGCCTGCGCTCGCCGGCGGAGAGGCCCGCGGCGCTCTCGCCGTGCCTCGCGGCGGCGAAGCCGAGGGCGTGCAGGACCTCGCGCAGGCGCGCCTCGGCGCCGTAGCCGCCCAGGCGCTCGTGCTCGGCGAGCAGGGCGGCGTGGCGCCGCTCGGCCTCCGGGGCGCCGGCGGCGATGTCCCGCTCGGCGGCGCGCAGGGCGGCCTCGACGGCGCGCAGCTCCGCGAGGCCCGCCGCGGCGGCCTCCCACACCGTCTCGTCGCGCGCCGGCGGCAGCGACTGCGCCAGGCGGGCGACGCGGACGCCCGGCGCCCGTACGACGCGCCCCGCGACGGGCTCGACCTCGCCCGCCAGGAGGGCCAGCAGCGTGCTCTTGCCGGCACCGCTGCGGCCGACGAGCCCCAGGCGCGTGCCCTCGCCCAGCGACAGGTCGACGCCCGCGAGGAGCGGCGGCGCCTCCGGGGCGCCCGGCCGCGGCACGGTCACGCCGCGCAGGGCGATCAGCTCCACGCGGGCTCCGGTGGTAGGTCGGGCGGCCGTGACGCCATCCCCTCCACCGTATGCTGCCGGGTCGTGAAGCGCTTCGTCGGCCAGGGCGCGAACCAGCCCTTCACCTGCCGCGAGTGCGGCGCCGAGGTGCAGCCGCTGAGGGGCGGGGGCTACCGCAACCACTGCCCCGCCTGCCTCTGCTCGCTGCACGTCGACGTGAACCCCGGCGACCGCGCCAACGACTGCGGCGGGGTCATGGAGCCGGTCGGGGCCGAGCTCACCGGGAAGAAGGGCTGGGTGATCGTGCACCGCTGCCGCCGCTGCGGCGAGGTCAGGCGCAACAAGGCGGCGCTGGCGGACCCGGTCCAGCCCGACGACCTCGACGCGCTGGCGCGCGTCGCCGGTCTGGGCGCACGCGGCCGGCGTTAGACTCCGCGCATGGCATACCAGGACCTGCGGCTGGAGCGCGACGGAGCGGCGCTCCGGGTCGCGATCGACCGTCCCCAGGTGCTCAACGCCCTGACCCCGGACACCTTGCGCGAGCTGGCCGACGTCCTCGCCGGCGAGGCCGCCGACCCGGCCGTGAGGGCCGTGCTGCTGATCGGGGAGGGCCGCGGCTTCTGCGCCGGCGCCGACCTGGCCGCGACGCCCGTCGACGGTGACATCGGCGCGTTCCTCGAGCGCAGTTACCACCCCGTGGTGCGCGCGATCGTCGACCTCGACAAGCCGGTGATCGCGGGCGTCAACGGCGTGGCCGCCGGCGCCGGCCTCAGCCTCGCGGTCGCGTGCGACCTGCGCGTCGCCTCCGAGGCGGCCGTGTTCGCGCTCGGGTTCACCGCGATCGGGCTCGTGATGGACGCGGGCTGCAGCTACCACCTGCCGCGGCTGATCGGCGTGGGCCGCACGATGGACCTGGCGCTGGGCAACAGGCGCTTGGACGCCGCCGAGGCGAAGGCGATCGGGCTCGTCGAACGCGTCCTGCCGGCCGAAGGCTTCGCGGACGCCGCGTGGGACCTCGTCAAGCAGCTCGCAGCTGGCCCGACGCTGAGCTACGCCCTCGTCAAGCGCCAGCTCGGCGTCACGCTCCGCAACGACCTCGAGGACCAGCTCGCGCTCGAGGCCGGCGCCCAGTCCCGCGCGGCGGCCAGCCAGGACGCGCGCGAGGGGGTCAGCGCCTTCCGCGAGAAGCGCGCGCCCTCGTTCCGGGGGTCGTGAGCGTGGCCGCGCACGCCGACGCCCTGTTCCTCGGCTCCGTCCTGACGATGGACCCCGCCGCCCCCAGGGCGGAGGGCGTCGCCGTGAAGGGCGGCGAGGTGCTGGCCATCGGCACGCCCGCCGAGCTGCACGCGCTCGCCGGGCCGGCGACGCGGGTGCACGAGCTGGGCGGCGGGTGCCTCCTGCCCGGCTTCCACGACGCCCACCTCCACCTCACCCAGCACGGGCTCGAGCTCTCCCGGCTCGACCTGGCGCCGACGCGCACGTTCGAGGACGCGCTGGAGCTCCTCCGGGCACAAGCGGCCGGCCTGGCCCGTGGCGAGCTGGTGCGCGCGACCGGGATGGCCCTCAA
The DNA here is from genome assembly GCA_035306665.1 of Trueperaceae bacterium. Taxonomy (GTDB): domain Bacteria; phylum Deinococcota; class Deinococci; order Deinococcales; family Trueperaceae; genus DASRWD01. The sequence goes on along the minus strand of DATGNP010000081.1, from coordinate 11,734 downwards.
CACCTGGGGCAAGCGCACGTTGGGCCGCGCCGAGGCCGCCGCGCTGGAGGACGCCCTGGGCGGCAGGCCGGCGCTTATCGAGAGCCAGGACCACCACTCGGCGTGGGCGAGCGCGGCCCTGCTGGCGCGCGCCGGCGTGGGGGAGGGGACGCCGGACCCGGCCGACGGCGCGCTCGTCAGGGACGAGGACGGTCGTCCGACGGGGCTGCTGCTGGAAGGGGCCAGGGAGCTCGTCGCCGCCGCGGTGCCGGCGCCCACCCGCGAGGAGCTGCGTCGCGCCCTGGCCGCCGCGGCGGACTCGCTGGCCGCCTGCGGCGTCACCACCGTGCACCACATGGCCGCCGAGCCGGCAGAGTACTTCCGCGAGCTGGCGCTGGCGGCCAGCGACCGCGACTACCCCCTGCGCGTCTGGGCCTGCGTCCCGCACGCGCAGCTCGAGGCGGCCCGCGAGTTGGGCCTGGCCACCGGCCAGGGCGGCGACAACTTCCAGGTCGGGGGCGCGAAGTTCTTCGCCGACGGGGCGCTGGGCAGCCTCACGGCCTGGATGCTCGAGCCGTACGCCGGGTCGAGCTCGGTCGGCATGGCCGTGGACGACCCCGGGGTCCTGGCCGAGCGCGTCCCCATGGCCGCCCACGCCGGCCTGGCGCCGGTCGTCCACGCGATCGGCGACGCGGCCGTGAGGGCCGTGCTCGACGCTTTCGAGGCCGCGAGCGAGCCGCTGGCCGAGGCCGGACTGCGGCCCCGCATCGAGCACGCCCAGCACGTGCACGCGGACGACGTCGCGCGGGCCGGGCGCCTGGGCGTGGTCGCCTCGGTGCAGCCCATACACCTCACGTTCGACGCGGTCGCCGTCAAGGACCTCCTGCCCGACCGCGTCGCCCGTGCCTACCCGCTGCGGTCCCTGGCGCGCGCCGGCGCGCGCCTGGCGTTCGGCTCCGACACGCCAGTGGCCTCGCCCGACGTCTTCGCCGGCCTGCGCGCCGCGTGCCGCCGCGTGGGCGCGAGCGGCGAGCGCCTGAACCTCGCCGAGGCCCTGTCGCCCGACGAGGCCCTCATGGCCTACACGGTCGGGGCGGCCTACGGGATCGGCTGGGAGGGCCGCTCCGGGAGGCTGGCGCCGGGCTACGACGCCGACCTCGTCGTGCTCTCGCACGACCCGCTCGTCAGCCTCGACGGCCTGTCGGTCGTCGCCACCGTGAAGGGCGGCCGGTTCACCCACGGGGAGCTGTGAGAGCGGGTGCGAGAGCGGCTGTGAGAGCGGCGCGGGCGACCGTGGAGAGCCGTGAGCCGGAACGTCGACGACGGAGGGGGGCCCTCGGACGCCGGGCGGCCGAGAGCCGGAGCGGGCTCAGGCCTCCGCGCCCCCTGGCCGCCCCCAGGCGGTGACGCCGCCGACGACGACCTCCGCGACCTGAGGCTCGCCCCAGGCGTACAGGGGCAGCAGCGCCTCGGGACCGGCGGAGACGAGGAAGTCGGCGCGCGCGCCCGGCGCCACGCGCCCCACGTCGGGCAGGCGCAGCGCGTCGGCGGCGTGGGCCGTGGCGCCCACGAGGACCTCCTCCACGCTCAGGCCGTAGACGGCGACGGCCAGCTGCAGGGCGGGCAGCAGTCCGAAGAGCGGGCTGGAGCCGGGGTTGTGGTCGCTCGCGACGGCGACCTTCGCGCCGCTCGCGCGCAGGCGCTCGGCGGAGGGGAGGCCGGCGCGGAGCAGCGCCGCCGCGCCCGGCAGGACGGTGGCCACGACGCCGGCGGCGGCCAGGGCGGCCAGGTCCTCGTCGGTGGCGAGCTCGAGGTGGTCAGCCGACGCTCCCCCCAGCTCGGCGACGAGCTTGGCGCCCCCGGTGCGGGTGAGCTGCTCGACGTGGGCCTTCACGTGGAGGCCCGCCGCCGCACCGGCCTCCAGGATCCGCCTGGCCTCGGCGAGCGTGAACGCGCCGCGGTCGACGAACACGTCGATCGCGTCGGCCAGGCCCTGCCTCGCGGCCTCCGGCACGGTCTCGGCGACGAACCTGTCGACGAACCTGCCGCGGTCCTCGTCGGGGTCGGGCACGTGCGCCAGCAGGGTGGTCGTCACGCGCTGCGGTCCCTCGGCGCCCAAGCGGCGCGCGACGGCGAGCTGCCGCATCTCGGCCTCGGTGGTGAGGCCGTAGCCCGACTTCACCTCGAGGGTCGTCACCCCGCCGCGCAGGAAGGCGGCGGCGCGCTCGCGCGCCAGCGCCAGCAGCCGCTCCTCGGAGGCGCCGCGCGTGGCCCTGACGGTGGCGTGGATGCCGCCCCCAGCCTCCAGGACCTCGGCGTAGCCGGCGCCGCGCGAGCGGGCCGCGTACTCGGCTACGCGGCTGCCGTCCCAGACGAGGTGCGTGTGGCAGTCGACGAGGCCCGGCAGCACGCCGCGCCCGCCGAGGTCGACCCTCGGCAGCAGCGCCGCGTCGGGCGGGACCCGCGAGGCGGGGCCGACCCAGCCGAACGCGCCGTCCGCCACGACGAAGGCGGCGTCGGCGACGCGCTCGTGCGGCGTGTACAGCTCCGACACGCCGGTGACGAGGACCTTCCCCTGGCTGGCGTCCACGACGACGGCGACGATACCCCTCGCGCGGCGCTCATGGGGCGCAGCGGAGCGGGGCGCGACATGACGAAGCCATGACACGCCCGCCTTAACCTCGCCGCTGGAGGTGCCCATGAGGCTCACACGACCCGCGCTCGTCACGTCCGCCCTGCTCCTCGGCCTCGCGCAGGCGCAAGGCATCCGCATCGACGGCTCCTCGACCGTCTACCCGATCGCCCTGGCGATGGCCGAGGAGTACGCGATCGAGAACCCGCGGGTGGAGATCACCGTCGCGTTCTCCGGCTCCGGCGGCGGCTTCAGCAAGATGTGCGCCGGCGAGATCGACATCGCCGACGCCTCGCGCGTCGTCAAGCGGTCGGAGCTCGAGGCCTGCGCGGCGAACGGGATCGAGCTGATCGAGCTCCCCGTCGCCGCCGACGCGCTCACCGTCGTCGTGAACTCGGGGAACGACTTCGCGCAGTGCCTCACGGTGGCCGAGCTGAACGCGATCTGGGCGCCGGACTCCACCGTGAGCACGTGGAGCGACGTGCGCCCCGAGTGGCCCGCCGAGGCGATCGCGCTCTACGGACCCGGCGTCGACTCCGGCACGTTCGAGTACTTCACCGAGGCCGTCAACGGCGAGGCGGGCGCGACACGCACCGACTTCTTCCCCAGCGAGGACGACAACGTGCTCGTCCAGGGCGTGCAGAGCGACCGCTACGCCATGGGCTACTTCGGGTTCGCCTACTACGCCGAGAACTCCTCACGCGTGAAGGCCCTGCAGGTCGACGGCGGGAACGGCTGCGTCGAGCCCAACGCCGCGAACATCGAGTCGAACACGTACACGCCGCTATCGCGCCCGCTCTTCATCTACGTCAACGCCGCTGCCGCCGAGCGACCCGAGGTCGCTGGCTTCGTGCGCTTCTTCCTCGACGAGTTCAACCGCGAGCTCATCGCCGACACCGGGTACGCTACCTACGCCGATGACGTCTACGCCGCGACCCTGGAGCGCTTCGAGGACCGCGTCACCGGCTCGGCCTTCCTCGACTTCGAGCCGGGGGACTCCGTCCTCGAGGCCGTCCGAGGCGATTGAGCTCGGCCGCCGAAGCCGGCTGGGTCGGCGGCGCCGCCGACCCAGCCGCGGCGTGGGAGGACGCCTGAGGTGACGTCGCGGACCACAAGGCAGCGGTCGCCGCTGCGGCTCGCGCCGGCGGCGCGGGCGCGCGAGGGCGCCGTGCGGGCGCTGCTCCTCGCCTGCGCAGCGCTCTCCGTGCTCACGACCTTCGGGGTCGTGGCCGCGCTCGTCGGCGAGACGGCGGCGTTCTTCGCCGACCCCGCCGTCACCTTCGGCGAGTTCTTCACCTCGACGCGCTGGACGCCGCTCTTCGCCGACAAGAGCTTCGGCATCCTGCCCCTGCTGTCGGGCACGTTCCTGGTCACCGCGATCGCGCTGGCCGTCGGCGTGCCCCTCGGGCTCGCGAGCGCCGTCTACCTCTCGGAGTTCGCGCCGCCGGGACGGCGGCGCCGCGTGACCGGGCTGCTCGAGCTCCTGGCCGGCGTCCCGACGGTCGTGCTCGGCTACTTCGCGCTGCTGTTCGTCACGCCGCTGCTCCAGCGCGTCATCCCCGGCCTGAACCTCTTCAACGCGCTCTCGGCCGGGCTCGTCATGGGCTTCATGATCCTCCCCACCGTCTCGAGCATCTCGACCGACGCGATGCAGGCGGTCCCGTCGTCGCTGCGGCAGGCCGCCTACGGCCTCGGCGCGACGAAGGTCCAGCTGATCTTCCGCGTCGTGCTCCCGGCGGCCCTCTCCGGGATCGTCGCGTCGGTCGTCCTGGCGATGTCGCGGGCGGTGGGCGAGACGATGATCGTCTCCCTGGCGGCCGGGCAGCGACCGCTGTTCACGTTCGACGCGCGCGAGACGATCGCGACGATGACCTCGTTCATCGTGCAGGCGGCCACCGGCGACCAGCCCGCCGGCTCGCTCGCCTCGCGCTCGCTCTACGCCGTCGCGGCGACCCTGTTCGCGATCACGCTGCTGCTGAACCTCGCCTCGCAGCTCGTGGTCAGGCGCTACCGGGAGCGCTACGAGTGAGCCGGGCAGGCGCGGGCGACAGGGCGCCGCTGCCGGCGCCGGCCGACAGGCCGGAGCGGCCCGACATGCTCGACCTGGGCGGCGTCGAGGCGCGCCGCAGGCGGCGGCGCGTGCGCGCGTTCGAGGCCGCCGTGTTCGTGCCTGTCCTGCTGGCGCTGGCGCTGCTGGCGACGCTGTTCTTCGACGTGATCACGGACAGCTTCTCGTGGCAGGTGATCGCGCCCCACAACTCGGGCCGGAGCTTCGCGTTCGCCGAGGGCTTCGCCTTCCACCGCACCTGGGAGAACGTCGTCAGGCTCGAGCTCCTGGCCCAGGGCCGGACGCCCGAGGAGGCTGACGCTCTCCTGGCGGACCCGGAGGCGCGCCGCCTGTTCGCGGCCCGCAACCGCGTCGAGCTCATGCCGTGGGTCGACGGCCTCCCGTTGCGCTGGCTCGTGACCTCGAGCCGTGACGACCACGTCGCCGACCTGCCGCTGTTCGAGGGCGTCGGCCGCCGGCGGGAGCTGCTCGCGTCCGCCGAGCCCGGCCAGGTGGTCCTGCTCAACGCCTGGCTAGACTGGTCCTTCTTCCTGAAGAACGCCTCGCGCAGCCCGGCGATGGCGGGCCTGCTGCCCGCGCTCGTGGGCAGTCTGATGCTGATCGCCCTCGTGATCCTGCTCGCCGTGCCGCTGGGCGTGGGCACCGCCGTCTACCTCGAGGAGTACGCCGGGGACACCCCCTTCTCGCGGCTCGTAGAGCTGAACCTCTCGAACCTCGCCGGCGTGCCGAGCGTCGTCTACGGGATCCTCGGCCTGAGCGTCTTCGTGCGGCTGCTGGGTCTCGGTCCCGTGATCCTGGCCGGCGCGCTCACGCTCACGCTGCTCGTCGTGCCGGTCGTCGTCGTCGCCGCCCGCGAGGCGATACGCTCGGTCCCCGACAGCCTCAGGCAGGCCGCCTACGGCCTCGGCGCCACGCGCTCCCAGGTCGTCTTCCGCGTCGTGCTGCCCGGCGCGGTCTCAGGCATCACGACGGGCGTGATCCTCGCCGTCGCGCGCGCCCTGGGCGAGACCGCGCCCCTCCTCGTGATCGGCGCCGCCGCCTTCGTGCCGCGGCCTCCCGCCGGGCCGCTGTCGCCCTTCACGGCCATCCCCATCCAGGTCTACAACTGGGTCTCCGAGAACGACGTCGAGTTCACGCACGTCGCCTCGGCGGCCATCGTCGTCCTGCTCCTGGTGCTCGGCGTGCTCTACTCGCTGGCGTTCTACCTCAGGCGCCGCTACGAGAGCCGCTGGTGAGGGGCGAGAGGTGAGAGGGTGACGGACACCGCTGGCATCCCCGCAGAGACCGTTCGCACCGCCCCCGTGCCCCCGGAGGAGTCGGCGCTCGTGATCACCGGCCTGAGCCTCTGGTACGGCGGCTACCAGGCGATACACGACGTCTCGCTGACGGTGCCGCGCAACCAGGTCACCGCGCTGATCGGGGCCTCGGGCAGCGGCAAGAGCACGCTGCTCAGGTCGATCAACCGCATGAACGACCTCGTCGAGGGCGTCAGGGTCGAGGGCAGCGTGACGTACGACGGCGTCGAGCTCTACGGGCCCGACGTCGACCCCGTCGAGGTGCGCCGACGGATCGGCATGGTGTTCCAGAAGCCGAACCCGTTCCCCAAGTCGATCTACGAGAACGTCGCGTTCGGCCCGCGCCTCATGGGCTTCCGCGGCGACATGGACGCGCTGGTCGAGCGCGCCCTGCGCGAGGCCGCCCTGTGGGACGAGGTCGAGGACAAGCTGAGGAGCTCGGGGCTGGGGCTCTCGGGCGGCCAGCAGCAGCGCCTGTGCATCGCCAGGGCGCTGGCCTCGGACCCTAGCGTGATCCTGATGGACGAGCCCACGTCGGCCCTCGACCCGATCGCTACCGACCGCATCGAGCGGCTGATCGACGACCTCAAGCGCGACTACACCGTGCTCATCGTCACGCACAACATGCAGCAGGCCGGCCGCGTCAGCGACCGCACCGCGTTCATGCACCTGGGTCGCCTGGTGGAGGAGGGACCGACCGACCTCATCTTCACGAACCCGAAGCACGAGCTGACCGAGCGCTACGTGTCGGGGCGGTTCGGCTGAGGCGTCGGGGCCGGTCCGGTCCGGCGCGGCTCGCGGCGTCGCGGCGGTGGTAGCGCGCGACGCGCCCGAGGTCTCCGGAGCCCCGCCCCGGCCGCGGGCCGGGCCGCGGGCCAAGAAAGTTTGACCCCGCGTGGGAGGCGCGGGGTCGACTCGGAAGAGGATGGGAAGAGGTAATGGGAGGGTTACCTCAGTCCTCGGTCCTAAGGGTACCCGCGCGGGCTTACAAGATTCTTACTCCGTTGAAACGGCGTCCAGCAGGGGAGAGCGGAGCCCCTCGGGCGCCGGTCGGGCGGCCGCGGACCCGAGCGTTTAGCCGCGCTCGGGGATGGGCCCGTGCCTAGCCCGTCACGGGCGCTACCGCGATGGGCGCTATGCTGAGCCACTCATCGGGTTCTCAGGTCGGGGGCGATCGGGGGAGCGCATGCGCATGTCCGAGCAGGAGCTCGAACCGGCGGCGTCGGCGGGTACGAGCGTCGCACCACCCGGGCCGGCGGGGCGTCGCGACAGCGCCGAGCGCGGAGAGGCGCGGTCGGCGCCGACGACGCTCGAGGCGGCCAGGGAGCGGGTCGGCGGCAGCCTGAGGGACGGGGGGTGGCGCGAGGCCCTCGCGGCCTGCCGCGAGACGCGGCCCGAGCTGGCTCCCGAGGTCGTCGACCAGGTCGGTCACCGCGCCTTCGACGAGGGCGCGTTCGAGGCGCTGTGGGAGGGTCTCACGGAGCTGCCGGCCGCCGTCAAGTCCGACCCCGCCGTCGCCTACTGGCTGTTCGTCACCGCCACGGCCGTGAACCGCCAGGCCGAGGTGATGCCGCTGGTCGCCGCCGTGCTGCGCTCCGCGCCGGCGCCGGAGCTGAGGGCGGCCGTCGCCGTGACCCAACCGGACAACGAGGTCGACGCCGAGACGAAGCGGGCGCTCGACGCGCACGAGTCGGCCGCCACGATGCGGGCGCGGGCGTTCGCGCTGGCGCTCGAGGGCGACCGCGACACCCCGGTCCTGCTGTTCCGGCGGGCGATGGCCCTGGCCGAGCACGCCGACGCGGGACACCTCGTCGTGGCCTGCGCCGTCGACGTCGCGAACCAGGAGCTGTCCCTCGGCCGCTACCGCAGCGGCCGCTACTGGGCCCGGTGGGCCCTCGACGAGTACGAGCGGCGCGGCGTGAGGGAGGAGCACCGGCGGGAGCTCGCCGCCGCCACGCTGGCGTTCGGCCACATCCTCCTCGGCGAGCTGGACGCCGCGCGCGAGGTGCTGCGCGGCGTGAGGGTCGACCTCGCCAAGGCGGGCATGCCCTCGTACGAGGCCGTCGTCTCGACCGCCGGCGACATGCACCTCCTCGACGGCCGCCTCGACGAGGCCGAGACGCTGTTCACGACGCTGCGTCGCCGCTCCCCGCTCACGCAGGTCGCCTCCGCCTCGCTCGACGTCGTGAAGGTCCACCTCGCCAGGGGAGACCACGTCGCCGCGCGCGAGGCCGCCGAGTACGCCTACTCGCTGAGCCGCGGCGCGCCGCGCTTCCAGAGCGCGATCGGCGCCCTCGGCCTCGGCATGGTGCTGTCCTACGCGGACCCCGGCAGCGGCGCCGAGGTCCTCGAGGCGGCCGCGCGTCAGTTCGAGCTCACGAGCCTGCAGCTCTTCCAGACGCAGGCGCTCCTGTGGCTGGCCCGCTGCCACCTGCGCACCGGCAGGCTCGACCAGGCGGTCAGGGCCCTCGCCGAGGCGGAGCTCGGCACGCGCGAGCTCGCCGAGCCGGGCTGGCGCCTGCTGTTGGCCGACGACCCGGTCCACCGCGAGCTCCTGGGGCTGGCCCGCGGCGGCGGCGACGCGCTGAAGGTCAAGCTGCTCGGCGCGCCGCGCCTCGAGTACCGGGCGCGCGAGCACGCCCTGACGCTGCGTCAGTGCGAGGTCCTGGCCGTGCTGTGCGAGCGCGACGACGGCGTCACGACGGCCGAGCTCAGGCGCCTGGTGTTCGACGACGTCGTCGGCGAGGGCACCGTGAAGTCGACGGTCTCGCGGCTGCGCCAGGTCGTGCCGATCTCGGCGTCGCCCTACCGCATCGAGGTGCCGTTCGAGTGCGACTTCAAGCTCGTGCTCGCCCTCCTGGCGGCGGGGAAGGTGCACCGGGCCGTCCAGCACTACTCCGGGCCCCTGCTGCCCGGCTCCGACGCCCCGGGCGTCGTGGAGCTCAGGCTGCACGTCGAGGAGTGCCTGCGCCGGGCCGTGATCGGCTCGCAGGACCCCGACCTCCTGATCCAGTTCGCGACCGCCGTCGGCGACGACCTCGAGCTGTGGGAGTCGGCGCGCGCCAGCCTGCCCGGCGGCGACTACCGCCTGCCGCTGGTGATCGCGCGCATCAGGCGCGTGCGCGAGGCGTGGCGGTAGGACCGTTCCGCGCGCCGGGGCCGGTGGCGCCGGGCGCCCCGAGCGGGGACCCGCGGCGCCGGGTCACGCGGCCGAGGTGCCAGAGCGCGGCTCGCGGGAAGCCGCCGCGCTGCCCCGCGAGTCGGTCCCCGGCCTCAGGTCGTGAACAGCGAGCTGACCGACGCGTGCTGGTGGACGTTGCGGATCGCCTTGGCCAGCAGCGGCGCCACCGAGAGCACGGTCACGTGCGGCACGTCCTGTCGCAGCGGCACCGTGTCGGTGACGATGACGCCGGTGATCGCCGGGTGGGTCAGGCGCTCGGCCGCCGGCGGCGTGAACACGGCGTGCGTGGCCGCGACCTTGATGTCGGGCTGCGCCCCGAGCCGCAGCAGCGCCTCGATGCCCTGGCGCATCGTGCCGGCGGTGCTGATCATGTCGTCGATGAGGATGGGCCGCTTGCCCTCTACGTCGCCGATCACGTGCGTGACGTGCGTGTCCGTGGGGCTGGTGCGGCGCTTGTAGAGCATCGCGAGCGGCAGGTTCAGGAAGTTCGCCAGGCGCCTAGCCTCGGTGGCGCGGCCGACGTCGGGCGACACGACGATCGAGTCCGTCAGGTCGGTCTGCCTGAGGTGGTCGCCGAGGATCGGCAGGGCCGTGAGGTGGTCGAGCGGCACGTCGAAGAAGCCCTGGATCTGGCCGGCGTGCAGGTCGATCGAGATCACGCGGTCGGCGCCCGCCTTCTCGAGCAGGTTCGCGACGAGCTTCGCCGTGATCGGTTCCCTGGCCTGGACCTTCTTGTCCTGCCGGGCGTAGCCGAAGTACGGCACGACCGCGTTGATGCGCCACGCCGAGGCGCGGCGCAGCGCGTCGATCAGCACCAGCAGCTCCATGAGGTTGTGGTTCACGGGCGCGCAGGTCGACTGCACGATGTAGCAGTCGGCGCCGCGGACGGACTCCTCGATCATGATGCGCGTCTCGCCGTCGGGGAACTGCGAGACCGTGCCGTGCGCGAGCGGCACACCGAGGTGCCGCGCCACGCTCGACGCCAGCTCGGGCGTCGAGGTGCCGCGGAAGAGCTTGAGGTCTTCCCCTATCCTCACCGGGCGTACTCTACTGCCCGCGACTCCCGCACGACGGTCACCTGGACCTGACCGGGATACTCCATGTCCTGCTCGATGCGGTTGGCGATGTCCCTGGCGAGGAGGACGGCGGAGGCGTCGTCGACCTTGTCGGGCTGCACGATGATGCGCACCTCGCGGCCGGCCTGGATCGCGAACGCGTTCTCGACGCCGGGGAAGCTCGTGGCGATGCTCTCGAGGCCCTCGAGGCGCTTGATGTAGCTCTCGAGCGACTCCCGGCGCGCCCCGGGCCGCGCGGCCGAGATCGCGTCGGCGGCGTTGACGATTATGGGGTAGAGCGTCTCGGCGCGGTCGAGGTCGTGGTGGTTCAGGATCGCGTCGATGACCTCCGGCGGCTCGCCGAAGCGGCGGCCCAGGTTCGCGCCGATCTCGGTGTGCGTGCCCTCGATCTCGCGGTCGATCGACTTGCCGATGTCGTGCAGCAGGCCGGCGCGGCGCGCGAGGCCCTCGTCGAGCCCGAGCTCGGCGGCGATGATGCCGGAGAGGTGCGCGACCTGCACCGAGTGCTTGAGGATGTTCTGGCCGTAGCTGGTGCGGAACTGCATGCGCCCGAGGAGCTGCACCAGGCCGGGCTTGAGGCCCACGACGTTGGCCTCGAGGGCGGCTTCGTCGCCGCGCTCCCTGATGTAGTTCTGCATGTCGTGCTGGGCCTTCTGCACGACCTCCTCGATGCGGGCGGGGTGGATGCGGCCGTCGGTGACGAGCTCGGAGAGGGCCATCTTCGCGACCTCGCGCCTGATCGGGTTGAAGCTCGAGAGGAGCACGGCCTCGGGGGTGTCGTCGATGATCAGGTCGACGCCCGTGAGGGCCTCGAAGGCCCTGATGTTGCGTCCCTCGCGGCCGATGATGCGGCCCTTCATGGCGTCGTTGGGGATCGGCACGACGGCCACGCTTATCGCCGCCGACACCTCCGAGGCGCTCCGCTGGATCGCCTGGGCGATCACGTCGGTGGCGCGGCGCTTCGCCTCGGCGTCGGCCTTCTCCAGCGCCGCCCGCACCCGCACGGCCTTCTCGCGCTCGAGCTCGCGCTCGACGCGCTCGAGCACCATCGCCGAGGCCTGCTCGCGCGTGAGCTGCGCGATCTCGTGGAGCTGCGCCGTCAGCTCGGCCTCGCGGCTCACCAGGGAGTCCTCGCGCGCCTGCAGCTCGACGGCGCGCTGGTTCAGGCGCTCCTCGGCCTCGTCGAGCCTCAGGGCGCGCGCGTCCTGCTGCTCGCCGCGGCGGTTGAGGCGGTCCTCCTGCTGGTCGAGCTTCTCGCGCTCGCGGCGGATCTCCTCGCGCAGGTCGCGGAGCTGGGCGCGCTCGCGCTCGCCCTCCTGACGCAGGCGCTGCAGCTCGGCGCGCACGCGCTCGCGCTCCCGCTCCAGGTCCTCCTCGAGCCGCTGCCTGAGGCGCCGCTCGTCCTCGTCCCAGCGGCGCCTGGCCTGCTCGACCTCGGCCTGCGCCGCCGCCTGGGCCTGCTCGACCGTGCGCCGCGCCTCGCGCTCGGCCTCCTCGACGCGG
>DATGNP010000080.1:0-2494 GCA_035306665.1 Trueperaceae bacterium | reverse complement strand
GGTGGAGTTCTACAAGGCGGGCCCCGGCGGCGTGCCCACCCAGGTGGCCTTCTCCCAGGCGGCTCGCTGGCCGAGCCTCGACGGTGACCGCGCCACCGGCTGCATCCGCGACCTGGAGCACGCCTTCTCGAGGGAAGGGGGACTCGCCGTGCTCAAGGGCAACATCGCCGTCGACGGCTGCGTGGTGAAGACCGCCGGGGTGGATGAGTCGATCCTGGTGTTCGAGGGCCCGGCCCATGTGGTGGAGTCCCAGGACCAGGCGGTGGAGCATATCCTCGGTGGCCAGGTGAAGGAGGGCGACGTGGTCGTCATCCGCTACGAGGGGCCCAAGGGCGGGCCGGGCATGCGCGAGATGCTGGCGCCGACCAGCGCGATCATCGGCCAGGGCCTCGGCGACTCCGTCGCGCTCGTGACCGACGGGCGCTTCTCCGGCGGCACCTACGGGCTCGTCGTCGGTCACGTCGCGCCGGAGGCGGCCGTGGGAGGCCCCATCGGGCTCGTCGAGGAGGGCGACCTCGTCACGATCGACGCCGACGCGAACCTGATCCGCCTCGAGGTCGACGACGCCGAGCTCGAGCGGCGCCGGGCTGCGTGGGCCCCGAGGCCGCCGCGCTACACTACCGGCGTGCTGGCGAAGTACGCCAAGCTCGTGTCCAGCGCGTCGGTCGGGGCGGTGACCGACTGACGTCCCGGAAGGGTCGGGTCGCCTTGAGGGTCACGATCTACAACGAGTACCTCCACGAGGTCGAGGCTGAGAGCGTGCGCCGCGTCTACCCCGACGGCATCCACGCCGAGCTGAGGTCGGCGGTCCTCGAGCACGCGCCCGGCGCCGAGGTGCGCGTCGCCACCCTGCGCGAGCCGGAGCATGGGCTGACGCAGGAGGTCGTCGACGCCACCGACGTGATGCTGTGGTGGGGCCACAAGGCCCACGCCGAGGTCGCCGACGCCGTCGCCGAGCGCGTGCAGCGCGCGGTGCTGGACGGCATGGGCCTCGTCGTCCTCCACTCCGGCCACTACAGCAAGCCGTTCACGCGCCTGATGGGCACCCACGGGTCGCTCAAGTGGCGCGAGGCCGACGAGAAGGAGCGCCTCTGGAGCCTCCAGCCGAGCCACCCGATCCTGGCGGGCGTGCCCGACAGCTTCGAGCTCGAGCAGGAGGAGATGTACGGCGAGCGGTTCGACGTTCCCGACCCCGACGAGCTCCTGATGATCTCGTGGTTCCAGGGCGGGGAGGTGTTCCGCAGCCTGATGACCTGGCGCCGCGGCCACGGGCGCGTGGTCTACTTCCGGCCCGGCCACGAGACGTACCCCACCTACCGGAACCCGCACGTGAGGCGCATCGTGGCGAACGCCGCCGCCTACGCCGCCGCGCGCTTCCGGCGCGACGAGTCGCGGAGCCCCGAGACGCCCGCGCTCGAGCCCGTGCCGAACCCCGGGAAGGAGCACGTCCTGAAGCCGTGACGCCCACCTCCTCCGCCGACCCCTTACGCGTCGCGATCATCGGCACCGGCAGCATCTCGCAGTCGCACTTCGACGGGTACCGCGCCGCCGGCGCCAACGTCGTCGCGCTGTGCGACGTGAACCCGGTGCAGCTGGCGGCGCGCGCCAGCGCCTGGGGCGTCGACCGGACGTTCTCCGACTACCGCGAGATGTTCGCCGCCGGCGGCATCGACGCCGTGTCGATCGCCGCGCCCACGGCCGTGCACCACCCCGCGACGCTCGCGGCCGCCGAGGCCGGCGCGCACGTCCTTGTCGAGAAGCCCATCGCGCTCGACCTCGCCCTCGCCGACGAGATGATCGCGGCCTGCCGTGCGGCCGGCGTCATGCTGGTCGTGAACCACCAGCTGAGGTCGTCCGGGCCGGCGCGCAAGGCCAAGGAGCTGGTCGAGGCCGGCGCCATCGGCCGCGTCACGCACCTCCGGCTGCGTCAGGCGCACGACTGGGGCGGGCAGGGCGTGAGGCCGTCGTTCGCGACGAAGGCCAGCTCGGGCGGCGGCACGCTCCTCGACAACGGCTGCCACCTGGCCGACCTGGCGCGGTTCTTCGGCGGCCGCGTGCGCGAGGTGTACGCCCGCACCGCCACCCTCGCCTACGACATCGAGGTCGAGGACACGGCGAACGTCTCCATCGAGTTCGCCGACGGCGCGATCGGCACGATCGAGACGGCCTGGACCGCCACCGGGTGGGAGGAGGGGTTCTGGATCTACGGCACGGAGGGCGCGCTCGAGAGCACGAACCGCTTCGGCTCCCCGTGGCTGCGGCACTACTACCGCGCCACCCCCGGCGGCACCTGGGACGAGACCGACCTCACGACCTACACCTTCGGCGGCTACAAGCCGCACACGGCGCACGTGTACGCCTTCGTGAAGGCCGTCAGGGGCGAGGGACCCGTGGTCTGCTCTGGCGAGGACGGCCGCGAGGCCGTGAGGCTGATCCTCGCCGCCTACGCCTCCGCCGCCGAGGGCGCGCCCGTGCGCCTGAAGGACGCCCCCGA
>DATGNP010000079.1:0-20176 GCA_035306665.1 Trueperaceae bacterium | reverse complement strand
CCGGTCGACGCCGAGCGGTTGCCAGCCTGCATCTCCTCGACGAGCACGGCGGACTGCCACACGCGCACCTGGGCGTCGACGCCGATCTCCGCGAGCATCGCGGCGATCGCCTGCACCTCGGCAGCGCGGTTCTCCGTCGTGTCGAGGGTGAACGATAGCGTCTGCTGCGCCAGGGCGCCCGTCGTCGCCCATCCGAGCACCAGCAGAACCGTCAGGACCTTGCGGAGCAGCGTGGGACGCTGACCCATTCCGCACCTCCTACCGCCCGCGGCGGCGAGAAAGAGACTTGGGGACGCGCGAGACGCCCCGGCCGGAGCCCTCTTGTTGCCATCGGTCGTTACACGGACTGTTGTAGAAGGATAATTCTCTGCAACAAACGTTGTCAATGCGGCCGGGGCGCGGGTGGGAACACGCTGGGGCCGCAGGGGCGCGAACGGGAACACGCCGGGGCGGCCGGGGCGCGACCGGGAACACGGCAGGGGCGGCCGGCGCACGGACCAGTACACGGCGGGGGCACGAGAGCCCGGGCCTGGGCCGGGCCCACGCACGCCGCCCTCGGGCGCTCGCCCGCTACGCGCGCCGCGCGAGCTTCAGGTGCACCACCCCGTCACCCGCGACCGTGCGTACGAGCTCCAGGCCGTGGAGGTCGGTGCCCACGCCCTCGAAGAGCCGCTCCCCGCCGCCGAGCAGTATCGGCACGACGTGGAGCTCCATCTCGTCGATCAGGCCCGCCGCCAGGTACTGGTTCGCCACGTCCGCGCCTCCGCCGAGCGCCACGTCGCGGCCGCCGGCCGCGCTCCGCGCCTGCTCGAGCGCCGACTCGATGCCGTCGGTGACGAACGTGAACGAGGTGCCGTTGTCGAACTCGAGGCGCTCGCGGCCGTGGTGCGTGATCACGAAGACGGGGTGCTTGAAGGGCGGCTCCTCGCCCCACCAGCCGCGCCACGGGTTCGCGGCGTCCCAGGGCCCGGGCCCGCCGCCGAACATGCCGCGGCCCATGATCGTGGCGCCGACGTTCGCGGTCGACTCGCACAGCAGCTCGTCGGAGCGGTTCACCTCCCCGCCCTCCAGGCCGTGCGCCTCGCGCCACGACCGCAGCCTGACGACCCACTCGTGCAGCCCCTCCCCGCCGCGGCCCAAGGGCTCCTCGCGGGTCTGGTCGGGCCCCGCCACGTAGCCGTCTAGCGATGTGCTGATGGTGAAGCGCAGCCTGGACATGGTCCCTCCTCGCCTCGCCGCGATCGGCGGCGTCCGCGCCAGACCACGTCGCGCATACGGGCACATCGAAGACCTTCAGCCCGACGGGACTGACCGGCACGACGTGGCCAGCGTAGACGCCCAGGAGCACCACGAGCGTGCATCATTGCGGCATGACCCTTGAGGAGGCCCTGACCAGGCTCGAGGCCCTCGGCAGCGAGAAGATGCGCGCCCAGAACGTCAAGCGCGGCGCCGGCGACCTGCCGCAGTTCGGCGTGAGGATGGGCGACATCCGTGCCGTCGCGAAGGAGGCCCGCTCCGACCACGAGCTGGCCATGGAGCTGTGGGCGACCGGCATCGTCGACGCGCGGCTGCTCGCGATCCTGCTCCTGAAGCCCAAGCGGCTCACACGCGAGCAGGTCGACGCGATGGTCCGCGACGCCGGCTTCGTGCAGGTTTTCGACTGGCTCGACTCCTACGTCGTGCGCCAGCACCCCGAGAAGGAGGCGCTGCGCCTGTCCTGGGAGCACGACCCGCACCCGTGGGCCGCGCGCGCCTACTGGAGCCTCACCGCCGAGCGTGTAGGCAAGAGCCCGGAGGGCCTGGACCTGACGTCGCTCCTCGACAGGATCGAGGCCGAGCTGGCCACGGCCGCACCCGAGCCGCAGTGGACGATGAACAACACGCTGGCCGGCATCGGCATCCACTTCCCCGAGCACCGCGAGCGCGCCATCGCGATCGGCGAGAGGCTCGGCGTCTACCGCGACTACCCCACGCCGAAGGGCTGCACCTCGCCGTTCGCGCCGATCTGGATCACCGCCATCGTCGGCCGCAGGGCCAGCGCCTGAGCGGGGGCCCGGGTGGACCGGTGGGGGCTGGGCTGACGGTGGCCGACGTCGTGGTCGTCGGCAGCGTGAACCTCGACAGGGTCCAGACCGTTGCGCGCCTGCCGGCGCCTGGCGAGACCGTGCACGGCACCTCGTTCGCCCTTCACCACGGCGGCAAGGGCGCGAACCAGGCCGTGGCCGCGGCGCGGCTGGGGGCGGCGGTGCGCTTCGTCGGGAGGGTGGGCGACGACGACGCGGGCCCCAGGCTGCGCGCCGCCCTGGCGGACGACGGCATCGACGTCGGCCCGCTGAGGACGGTGCCGGGGCCGACGGGCTTCGCGACGATACTCGTGTCCGCCACCGGCGAGAACGTCATCGTCATCGAGGCCGGCGCGAACGCCGCTCTGCGGGCCGAGGACCTCGACCCCGCCGACCTCGCCGGGGCGCGGCTCGCGCTGTTCCAGCTGGAGGTGCCGCTGGCGACCGTCGTGCGCGGGCTGGAGCTCGCGCGCGCCGCCGGGGCCACGACGATCCTCAACGCCGCTCCGCCCGACGGCGCCGAGCGCGTGCCGCCCGAGCTCGTCGACGTGCTGGTCGTGAACGATGCGGAGGCGGCGTACCTGGTCGGCGATGGCGCGGGGGACGCGGAGCGGGGTCACGGGGCCGGCGCGCGCGCCGCTCCCAGGGTCGACGACGGCGCCCGTGACGAACCCGCGGACCCCCGCGCCCTCGTCGCGGCCCTGGCCCGGCGCTACCGCAGCGTCGTCCTCACCCTCGGCGCCGACGGCGTGACCTGGTCGCACGAGGGCCGGACGGGCTCGCGGCCGGCGTGGGAGGTGGAGGCGAAGGACACGACCGGAGCCGGCGACACCTTCACCGGCGCCCTCGCGGCCCGCCTCGCCGCCGGCGACCCGTGGGAGCGCGCCGCGGAGGTGGCGATCGCGGCCGCCGCCCTGTGCGTGACGCGCCCGGGCGCGCAGGCCGCGATCCCGCGCCTCGCCGAGGTGGAGGCATGGATGCGCGGTGTGACCGGATAGCTGCGGGGCCGGTCAGCGCCGACGGCGGCCGCGGCCCGGACGCCCACCGACCTCGGCCTCGTCGGCGCCGCTCCTGCCGCCGCCTCGCCGGCCGGTCGGGGCTAGCGCTGCCTGCGAGGGCGCCGGCCTCGTCGGGCGGGGCCGGCTCGCCGCTGCGCCAGCCAGATCACGTGCCTGTGACCCTTCTTGCCGCGCGAGCGCACGTGCTCCACGTCCACGTCGAATCCGGCGCCGGCCAGGCGCTTCGTGAAGGCGTCGCTGGGGAACACCGACCACACCGCCAGCACGCCGCCGGGCCTGAGGGCGGTGTGTAGGGCGCGGACGCCGGCGCGGGAGTAGAGCCACTCGTTGTCCTCGTGGGTCGTGCCCTCCGGGCCGTTGTCGGTGTCGAGCAGGACCAGGTCGTAGCGCGCCTCGGCGCCGCGCACGAGGTCGGCGACGTCGCCCACGACGACCCTCACCCTGGGGTCCGCGAGCGGCTCGCCCGCGAGGCCGCCCAGATGGGAGCGGTTCCACGCGACGACCTCGGGCACGAGCTCGGCCACGGTGACCGAGGCGTCCGCGGGCAGCGCGTCGAGGGCGGCGCGCAGCGTGAAGCCCATCCCGAGACCACCGACGAGCACGGCGGCGCGCTCCAGGCTCGGGACCCGCGCCCCGGCCAGCGTGGCGAGGCTCTCCTCCGAGCCCGACTGCCGGCTGTTCATGAGCTCCACGTTCGCGACGCGCAGCGCGTACTCGTCGCCGCGGCGGCTGAGCGTCATGACGTCCCCGCCGGGGAGCGTCGCCGCGCCAAGGAGCTCCCAGGGGTTCACGGGCGTCATCGCGGGAGCCTCAAGGCGTTCGGCCTGCCCCGGCCGAGGCGACGACATGGGCCCGGGGACCGGCATCTCGACCGCTGCGCCACTTGACCCACGGTAACCGGCCGGTCGAGGCAGCTCACCCCAGGTCTGGCGCCACCTCGGTACTCACCCAGCGCCGGAAGAACGGGCTGTCGAACGCGACCCGGCCGTCGTCGCGCACCAGCAGGCCGCGCTCGATGAGCGTCTGGACCGCCTTGTGCACCGACGAGGCGCCGGGCAGGCCGTACTGGTCGCGCACCTCCGCGGAGTAGAGCTGGTCGACGCCGAGCGCCACCACGCGCAGTACGTCCTGCTGCTGGGCCGAGAGGTCGCTCCAGAGGCTGCGCAGCAGGGGCGCCTCGCTGCGCACGACCTCGTCGAACGCCGCCCTGGCGTCGTCCGCCTCGACCCGGCGGCCCGCCGCCAGCCCGCGGAAGTAGAGCTGGCGGGCGACCTGGACCACGTCCTGCGTGCGCGGGCCCGCCAGCCGCACGAGCTCGCGCCCTACCCCGGGCGCGACGCCGCTCCCGCGGGCCAGCCGCTCCTCGATCCAGTCGGCGAACACCTGCTCGTCGATCGGCCCGAGGTGGAGGAGGTCGAACATCTTGTAGAAGGCGCGGTCGGGCCCGATCATCCCGTGGATCAGCGACTCCTGGGAGCCGGCGCAGACGAACGCGAGGTCGCCGTGGCGCTGCATGACGTCCCGTAGGTGCCACTCCGAGCTCTCCCCGGCGAACGTGCGGATCGCCTGGAACTCGTCGAGCACGACGGCCACCGGCCGGCCGGTGTCCTCCCGCACCTGGCTGAGGCGCTGGAACACGCCCTCGAACGCCCGACGCCTCTCCTCCTCGTCGGCGGTGCGACGGTCGATCCCGAACGTGATCGCCGGCGGACCGCCGTGCTCGTCGAGCTTCACCGTCACGCGGGGGGCGAGCCCGCCGAGCAGGTCCTCGAGGCGCAGCTTCAGCCAGCGCGTCTCGAGGTAGAGCGACCTCAGCAGCCGGGCCGAGACGTCGAAGAGGTTCGTGGCCGTGGCGACGTCGGCGGTCACGACGATCGGCTTCGGGCGCGAGCGGCGCGCCGCAGCGGCGGCGTTCTGGATCGTCGAGCTCTTCCCCATGCGCCGCGGGCCGTAGACGAGGAGGGAGGAGGCCGAGAGCATCGCCTCCCGGACCCGCGCGACCTCCGCCTCGCGGTCGGCGAAGTGGTAGCCGGAGACGTGCTCCCCGATCCGGAACGGGTTCTCTGGCGTGGTCACCGTCCCGACCCTCCTTTCACCGTTCGGCGTTTCACGTTCCAGTGTATCGCTAGATGGTGAAACCAATAGCGCGTCGGCTACGGAGCGCCGGGTGCTACGCCGCCTGAGGCGAGGGCCTCGGGAGGCACGACCGGCTCGGGCAGGAGCGCGGTGTTGAACGTCGGCACGTCGAGGAAGCGGTCATCGGCCACCGCCACCGGACGGAAGTAGGGGTCAGACAGCCGGCGTCGACGTGCGGCGCTCTTCACGTCGCGGCCAGCCTAGTGCCGTCCCCCTCTCACCTCCCGCCGTTCGTGCTGCCGAACACCCGCTCGATCTTGTAGTGGCTCCGGCCCGAGGACGCGGCCTCGTTCGGGTCGACGGGCCTCACCCTCAGGTACTCGCCGGAGAGAGCCTCGAAGCTGTCACCGTCCTGGTACGGGCCGCCCACCACGATGCCGTCGTAGTCGAGCCTGTGAAGCTCCAAGGCGATGCCGTCCGCCGCCGTGAAGAAGGCCAGTTCCTCGGTGTAGGGGGCGTACCACAGGTCGATGTCGCCGACCGTCTCGATGGCTCCCGCGGACACCAGCCCCTCCAGCTCCACGGCGTCGTAGAACGTGTCGTTCAGCGGCTCGTTGTCGTCGCTGAAGAAGGACGTGTACGCCCACACCCTCACGGTCTGGTCCGCGTCCGACGTGTTCCGCACCCTCACGAAGTAGTGATCGTCCGTCGGCTGGAAGATGACGCACGTGCCGCGGCACAGGACCCCAGACCCCCATAGCCCGGCGGGCTCGGCGTACGCGACATCGCCGGCCTGGAGGCCAGTGGGAGCGGTGCCGCCACGCCGGAAGGATGCTTTCGACTCGCTGGTCAAGAGGACGCCCTGGTAGGACTCCGGCAGCAGCTCGAGCCTCACGTCGCGGTCGAGCTCGACGTAGACCGGGTTCCCGTCACGCGCCCACTCCGGAGTGGGGAGCTGGTAGACGACCTCCTGGCCCGAGGCGTACTCGCGCGTGTCTCGCTCCAGCTCCCGGTCGCCCATCAGGTCGAGGACGATGGCGTCTGGCGGCGGACCGTCCTCGTCCAACATCACGATGTCGAGCCACTCCACGAGGTAGGGGTCCGCCTCGTCGTACGGGTCCTTGAGGGCGCTGAGCTGGACGCGCATGTAGCTCGAGGTCTCGGCGGTCCGCGGCCAGATCGTGCGGCTCCCGCTGCACGGCACGTAGACGGGGTCGAGGGCCTCCTCGTTCTCCGGCCTCAGGCTCAGAGCGCACGGGCTCTCCAACATGTCGTGCGTACCCGGGTCGCTCACCTGCCACGTCAAGGTCACAGCCCCTCCGCGCCGGACCGAGTAGCTGCTCGCGACGAACAGGTCGATGCGGGTCCTCCCCTCTTCGTCTCTCTTGCCGCCCCCTCCTCCACCTCCGCCAGTACACGCCGCGAGGACCAGCGCCGCGACTACTACCGCGCACGAGAGCCAGGGACGACGACACGTGTTCATCTCTGTTGCACCCCCTCCAGGTCTCCGCCGGCGCGGCTCCTACCGCCCGCCGAGGGACAGGTGTAACCGCTGGTCATCCAGGTACGTGACGGCGAGGTCGAAGCCGTCGAGCGAAGTCATGTGGATCGCGACCTCCTCCGTCGTCGCGCTGCCCTGCACGTCGAAGGTCACGCTCGTGCCGTCGAACTGCCGCTGCTGCAGCGCCTCCACCCCGCGAGCGGCTCCGAGCGCCTCTCGGATCCGGAGCAGCGTGTCGAAGTCGCCGACGCGCTCGACCAGCACCCTGAACGTACGCGTCCCCCCAGAGCCGGCCGCCGACGCGTTGAGGACGCTGATCGTGTCGAGCGTGAACTGGGGCAGCGCGGCCTCGACGGCGGCCGTCACCGCCTGACCGCGGGCCAGGGCGCTCGCGGTGCTGGCGCTCGTATGGGCTCCCGTCCGGCTGGCGACCACCTGGCCGGTCCGCGCCATGACCGCCTGGAGCGTCACCGAGGCATGCTGGGTCACGATCCGGTTCCGCGCCGTGGCGGTCGTGCCGCCGAGGGTGGTGTCGACGCTGGCCAGTACGACGAGGTCCGCGTCCGCGGTCCGCGCCAGCGCGGCCAGCTCCGCTGGATCGTCGACGGCCTCCCGCGAGTAGAGCGCTCCCAGCTGGTCGGCGCTCACGACGAGGAACTGACGAGCGACCAGGTGATCGACGAGGACCCGTTCCGCCTCGGGCTCGTCGCGACGGCCGTCTCGGCTGGCCGCGAGCACGAGGACTCGCGGGTTGCCCAGCGAGAGCCGCAGCATGGCGCCGAAGGCCTCGAGGTCGTCGACCATCAGGTCGGCGTCGACGGTCGCCGTCACCGTGACTCGGTAGAGGTCCTCCACCCTCTCCTCCGCCACGATCTCGTAGCTGCGCACGAAGCCCTCGGCCCGCCCCATCACCCGGTCCTCGACGACCTGGAGGTCGACCATCACGGTGCGACCCTCCACGCTCACCCCCAGCGCTTGCTCGACGGCGCGCCTGAGAGCGTCCCGTACGGCCTCGTCGCGCGCCGCGCCCACGTTCGCGACCACGGCCCCGACGCCGTCCACGGTCAGGGTCATCGCCTCCGGCGTGCCTACGGGCTGCTGGCCCGCGGAGACGCAGAGGAGGTTGGCGGCCACCAACGAGGCAGCCACAACGCCGCGAACGCCGGGGCGGGCCCCACGAGCGCTGAGCCTGGATCGGTCGCGCTGCGCCGGAGATGACACGACGGCGCCGCCTCCTAGTCGACGACGATGAGGACCCGGCCCTCGCCGAGGTAGTCGCGGGCGGCGAAGTACTCCCTGAGCAGCTGAGCGGCCTGGGGGTCCACGATGACGTCGATCCGGTTGGGCGCCACCGCCTCCGCCTTGACGACGAACGGATCGTCCGCCACGCGAGCGTCAGAGAGCGCGTCCGCGACGTCGTTCGGGTCGCTCGTCGCCGTGACAGCGACGTAGAAGCCGCTCGCTCCGGACACGACCAGCGCCCCATCGGCCGTGTAGATGTTGAACGTAAGCGACGGCACGGCGTCGAGGCCCCGCAGGTTGATCACGATGCCGGTCGGGGCGCCCTCGCTAGGCGTCAGCGGCCCCTGTTCCGCGGGCACCGCGATGGCCCGCACGGGCTGGAGGGGCATGGTCATCTCGACGGTATAGATCTCGCTGGTCGGGTCCCAGCTCTCCGACGTTACGACCGCTGCCAGTACGGCGCCTTCCACCTGCGTGCGGACGACGTCGTTGGCCATGAAGTTGACCATCGTCGAGTCCGAGGACACCTGCACGCCTTCGAGCGCCTCGAGCAAGTTGCGTTGCGCGTCCAGGACGGCCCCACGCCGCGCCAGGAGCTGCTTCTGCCCCGGGGTCGTGGCGTTGGTGGGCGGCACCGCCTGGCCTGTGGCGACTAGCTCTCCGAGACCCCAGTCGATGAGCACCCGTTGGCCCGAGGGCAGGCTCATCCAGACGTGCTTCGCGACGATCTTCGCCGAGGCTAGCGGTGCGAGCAGCAGGAGTCCGAGGACGACCCAGCGACTTGACCGACAGACCGAGTTCATCGTTCTGGCCTCCTTGGCCCCGTCGGGGGCATCCGAGCTGTGCAGGCGCCCGCGGAGGGTCGCCCGAGGCAAGCTAACGGACCGCTCCCGTCCAAGACCCGTCCGGCGAGCGGCCGCGCCACCGCCGCCGGTAGGAGCCGTCGCGATCGGCGCGGGCGTGGACGGGCCTTGGACGGTGGGGTTGACGCAGAATGTCGTAGCCGGTCCGGGGTGCGAGAAGACGCGAGAGGGAGTGGTCGTCGTGAGGGCAGTCCGTCGCTTGATGGCGTTGCCGGCCTGCTTGGCCTTCCTGCTTCCCGCTTGCGTCGATCCGCCGCCTCCGTCCGACTCGGCGATCACAGCGTTCCAGGTCACTCCGTCGGTCGTGGCCAGGGGCATGGCGGTCACCATCGAATGGTCCGTAGACGAGTCACGCCTCGACCCGTCGGCGCCCGAGCGCTGCTTCCTCGTGCGCCGTGCCGAGAACGACGAGGCGCGGGAACCGCAAGCGGTCGCTTGTAGCGGCAGCCTCGTGGAGGTGCCTTACGCCCCGCTCACCTCCGGCTACGTGCGATACCAGCTGAGCGTCCTCAAGCACCCGCAGGACGCCGTCGATCCCTACTGGCTCGCGAACGCCACGGTCCAGCTCCATGGGCCGCCTCCCGGGAGCGTGCCCGTAGAGGCGTGGCCCGACCAGTACGAGAGCGTCGACAGCCGGGCGATCCCGCCCGGTGAGACCGTGGTGTACGAGCTCGCCGTGTCCAACTCGGCACGCGCGATGGACCTGCTCTACGTGGACCTCTCGCAAGAGCTACTGCTGCAGGTGTTCTCCTCTTCGTTCGAAGAGGTGCTACTCCATAGCAGCGCGAAGTCGCTGTTCCAGGCCGGTGGAGGCGCGCCTGCGACGTTGGGGGGCGAACCATCGCGGTTCGCGCCGCAGGCCCTCCAGTTCGCCCCCACCTGCTTGGGATCCTGCGTGATCCTCGAACCCGCAGAAGGCCGGTACTACGTAGCCGTCACCAACACACGGCAGGCTACCCAGGACGTCTCGCTCTACGCCTTCGGTACCTCCTTCTCGGACCTGGGGGAGCCCTACAACGACTCGCCCCCGATGTCGCCGGTCCTCGCGAGCTACGCGAGCTACGACGCGGGCGCGATAGAGACCGTGGGGGACCGCGACATCTGGTCCGTGCTGGAAGACGGGACGGTTGAGTTCATCGCCTCCTCGCCGCAGCTGCTCCCCCTCCGAGCGGGACCCGTGAACGCCGACGAGCTCCCGACCGCAGGTCCGTTCGTCTCGGGGCAGACGTTCGACGTCTTCGCCGGCGACTACCTGATGGTCGCGGCGGTCGATGACCAGCATGCGGGTTCGCCCGCGGTCAGCAGCTACTACCTGCTCTTCGCGCCTAGGTAGGCGCTCAGGGAGGCGGCGGCGGGATCGGGGGCAACCCGCCGGGCGGCTGTGGTCCGGACGGCCCATCGCCTGGCGGGTCCTCTCCCCTCTCGACCCTGCCGTCCCGAACGAGGCCGGAGAACGCGCGGCAGTCGGTGCTCGCGCTCACGACGATGCCGGCGTCGAACGGAGCCGAGGGATCCCAGCTGAGCGCCGAGAGGCACAGCCTGAACTCGCTGCCGCCGGTGACCGCTACGCCCAACGTGCTGGTGGTCGCGGTAGTGGTCGCGGAGGCCGCTGCGCTGCCGGTGAGGTCGACCACGTAGGACGCGGCGTCCGGCACCGGGGACCACGTCGCGACCACCCCGTCGCGAGCAGGTGTCGCCGCGAGCTGGACCCGCTCGACAAGTGCGAGCGGTGACGCGGCTCCCACAGTCGACTCGTACGTCAACGGCCCCCGCGTCGGGAACACGAGCTGGAACCGGTAGGTGCCGGGCGCGTACTCGTCGCGACTCAGCACCACGTACCCGCCGACGGGGTCGAAGGGCAGGCTCATGGGCAGGTTGCGGTTCCACCCCGGCGGTCCGAACACCACGAGTCGGGTCTCACCGGCCGCGGCCTGGATGCCGTCGACCACTACCCAGACGATGGTCCCTACGCCGTCGGGCGTGCGGTACGGCCCGGGGACCGCGATGAAACGCACGTCATCGAACACGAGCTCCAGCAACGTCACCTCGCCCGTGTCCACCGCGACCACGGTGTCGATGGGCCCACGCCCGGGGCTCTCCGCCCTGACCAGGTAGAGGCCCGCGGGCACGGACAGCTCGGCCATGCCTTCCGCCACCTCCACCTCTACGGTCGTCTGGCCCTCGAGTACCAGGTGCACGGGGCTCGCGTTCGAGACGACCGCGAGCGTCACGTCGCCCGGGGCTCCGGGCCGAGTGGTCGACGTCGGCAGCGGCACCGTCGCCGGCGTGGCGGCCGAAGGGAGGGCGGCCGCCGCAGCCGGAGGTTCGGGAGGATCGCCGGCGACGAAGACCTCGCGGGTCTCGCCCGGCCCCAGAGTGACCTCCTCGGTGTGGACGGCGGAGCCGACGATGACGCCCACTACGTGATCGCCTGGGGGCAGCCGGATCTCGCCGACCTCGCCGTACGACCTACCGTCGACCTCCACGGAGTAGCCCGTCTCGACACCGGTGAAGACGAGCGTCGCAGGCAGCGGTTCGAGCCGGACCGCGAGCGACACCGGCTCACCAGCACGCGTGTCCGCTTCGAGACGGGTCTCCTCGTAGCCGTCCGCCCTGACCACCAGCTCGTGAACGCCCGGCTCCAACTGGAGCGGCAGAGCGGTGGCGACACCGTCCAGGAGCACGACCGCATGAGGCGGCGAGAGGGCGATGTCCACGGCCACCAGGCCCGTAAACGGCCCCACGCCGCGGGGGTCCTCGAGGGGTTGCACGACCACGACGTCGCCCACCTGAAGCGTGTAGCCATCGACGACGCTCGGCGCGATGACCGCCACGTCCTGGTAGACCTGCTCGATCGTGAACGTACCGATCCTCACCGGGATGCTGCGTTCGGCCACCTGCCGGGGCCGGTAGATGAGCCCGCTCTTGTCGACAGGCGTCAGCCCGTGGACGATGCCGATGTTGATGTAGACCTCGGCGCCCTCGATCGCCAAGATGGCCCCTTGCAGGGGGAATCGGACCAGAGCACCCTCCACGAACCCCTGGGCGGCGTCGAGGAACTCCTCAGGCGCTCCCACCCGCAGGGTCGCGGCATGCGCGACCTCACCCGTGGCCACGTTTATGAACGTCGCGGAGATGCTGTAGGACGAGTTGGAGAACACCGTGATGTTGCCGGTGATGATGATGTCGACACCGGCGATCTCCCCGAAGGCCTGTACCTGGTCGGGGTTGAGGATCCCCGTCGGGCCCAGGGCGAGCTCGTCGAGGACCTTCTCGAGGTCCAGCCGCGTTATCACCGTGAAGCGCCCGGACCTCACGAGCGGGGTCTGGAACTCCGTCGCCATCGCGCGCCCGAGCCCCTGGGGCGAGACGACCTGACCGGAGAGGTCGTTCACGTCGAAGTCGAGCACGGCCACGCGGTAGCGGAGGTCGGCCGACTGGGCGACGGCCGTCCCCCAGAGCCCCCCCGTGGCGGTGAGCGCGAGGCAGAGGAGGAGCCGAAGCGCCAGGCGTTGCGACGTCATCACCAGACCTCCGCGGTCGCTTCCGAGTCGTTCTACTCGGCCGATCTCGACGTGCCTGCGTCATGCCGCAGGCGCGCCTGCTTCCGCCAGGCTGGCACACGCCTCCCGTCCGAAGCCCGTCCGCCGTCTTTGGCGTGACCAGGCACCTGAGGCGTGTAGCGTATGAACACTGTCCGGATCCGCGAGGGGACATCCCCCGGGAAGGAACCAGATGAAGCTCCTCCTGACGTCCGCGGGGGTCAAGAACCCCAGCATCCACGCAGCGCTCCTCTCCCTGCTGGGCAAGCCGATCGCCTAGTGCCAGGCCCTCGCCGTCCCCACCGCGGGGTACGGGCATCCCTGGATGAAGCCGGAGCCGGCGTACAGCTTCCTCACGGGCCAGTCCGACACGCCGATGTGCGAGCTCGGCTGGCGGTCGGTAGGGGTCCTCGAGCTGACAGCTCTCCCCAGCCTCGACGCGGAGCGTTGGCGGTCTTGGGTCCAGGCGGCCGACTTCCTCCTCGTGAACGGCGGCGACGCGCTCTACCTCGCCCACTGGATGCGGGAGTCCGGGCTCCTCGACCTCCTGCCGAGCCTCACGGAGGCGGTCTGGGTGGGCCTCAGCGGCGGCAGCATGGTCATGGCACCGCGCATCGGTGAGGAGTTCGTCGGGTGGCGCCCGCCGGGGAGCGACGACACCGCTCCGGTGGACGACTCCGCCCTGGGGGTCGTCGACTTCGCGATGTTCCCGCACGTCGGCCACCCGGCCCTGCCGTCGAACACGATGGACGCCGCCGAGAGGTGGGCCGCGAAGCTGGGCACGCCCGCGTACGCGGTCGACGACGACACCGCCATCGTGGTCGTCGACGGCGAGGTCGAGGTCGTATCCGAGGGGCAGTGGCGACGGTTCGACGTGTGACCGCTGCGGGTCGCGACCGCGCCATCGGCGTGCCGCGACGTTGCATGATCGACGCGTAATGCCGCGCCTCTTCGTCGCGCTGCCCGTCGGCCACCAGGTGGTCGCGGCGCTGGCCGGGCTCGCCGAGCCCGGGTCGAGCGGCTGGCGCTGGGTGAAGCCCGAGGCCATGCACCTGACGCTGGCGTTCCTCGGCGAGGTCGCGGAGGAGCGCGTCGCGGCCGCGGAGCGCGCGCTCGGGGAGGGCGCGGCGGCCGCGCCGGCGCTGGACCTGACGGCCGGCGGCATCGGCGGTTTCCCCGACGAGAGACGAGCACGGGTGCTGTGGGCCGGCGTCGGCGGCGACCTCGAGGCGCTCCACGACCTGCAAGGGAGGCTCGCCGGCTGCCTCCGCGACGAGGGCTTCGAGCTCGATCCCAAGCCGTACCGCCCCCACGTGACCCTGGCGCGGTCGCGCGAGCCGCGGGCGCTCCCCGCGGGCCTCGACCGCTCGCGGCAGTACGGCGCCTGGCGCGCCGACGAGCTCCTCCTGATGGAGAGCCGCCCCGGACCGGACGGGCCGCGGTACGAGGTGCGGGCGAAGGTCGGGCTCGGCGCGTCCGCGGCTACCGCCGGAGCGACCGCGAGCGACGCCGCGACCGACCCCCGGCCCGACCTCCCCGCGCCCGAGCCCGTCCCGCCCGCGCCCGTCGTGCTGACCGAGCACGACCCGGAGTGGGGCCGGCTCTACGAGGCCGAGAGCGAGCAGGTCGCGGCGGCCCTCGGGTGGCTCGTCGACGGTGGGGTCCTCGAGGGCCTCGCCCACATGGGCTCGACCTCGGTACCCGGCCTGCGAGCCAAGCCGACGATCGACATCTACGGCCGCGTCCACCCCTACCCGCCCGGCCCCGAGCAGATCGCGGCGCTAGCGGCGATCGGCTACACGTGGCGCGGCGAGTTCGGCCTGCCCGGCCGCACCTACTTCACCAAGGGCCCGCACGACTACCACCTGCACCTCCTCAGCTTCGCGAGCGGTCACTGGGAGCGGCACCTGCTGTTCCGCGACTACCTGCGCGCGAACCCCGAAGCGAGGAGGCAGTACGAGGAGCTGAAGGTCAGCCTCGCCGAGCGCTTCCGCGACGACCGGCCCGCCTACCAGGACGGCAAGAGCGAGCTGATCGCCTCCCTCGAACCGAAGGCGCTCGCCTGGTACCTCGAGGCGACGGGGTTCTCGCCCGTCGCGGAGCTGGTGCCGGTGCTGCTTGGCCTGCCGGAGGGCTCGTGGGCCGTGGCCGGAGGCTGGGCGCTCGACCTACACCTGGGAGCGCCGCACCGCTACCACGTCGACCTCGACGTCGAGGTCGACGCGTCGCGGCAGGCCGCGCTCCAGGGAGCGCTGCAGGCCGCCGGCTGGCGCCTCGATCAGGTGGTGGCGGACGGCAGGTACGCCCCGTGGCCGCCCGGGGAACCGCTCGCGGCCGGCGTCCACCAGGTGCACGCCCGCTCGGGAAGCGGGTTCATGGACCTCCAGCTCGCCCCGCGCGGCCCCACCGAGTGGCGCTTCCGGCGCGACGAGCGGGTCACGCTGCCCCTGGCGCTGGCGATCCGACACGCCGACCTGCCCGGCGGCGTGCGCGTGCCGTACCTCGCGCCCGAGGCCGTGCTGCTCTTCAAGAACCGCTCGAGCGCGGACGGGGTCGAGTCCGGGCCGCGTGACAGGGACGCCGCCGACTTCGTCAGGGTGCTGCCCACCCTCGGTGTCGACGCGCGGGCCTGGCTCGCGGACGCGCTGCGCCTGTTCCACGGCGACCACCCCTGGCTGGCCGAGCTGTAGACGCGCTCCAGGCCGTCGTGCGAGCGGGCGACATTCCGGCTCTCGGCCGGCCCGTGTGGCCCTCGGCTCGGCCCGGTGGGACCTCAGCCCCAGCCCAGCACGGCCGCGTAGAGCGCCTCGAAGCGATCGGCCGTGGCGTCGGCGTCGTTCGCCAGGGCCCACGCCCTCGCGGCCCGACCCAGCCGCTCGCGGCGGCTTGGGTCCCGCAGGAGGGCTAGCACGGCCCGGGCCAGGCGCAGGGCGTCACCTGGCGGGGTCGTCGCCGCCCAGGTCCCGGCGCCGTCCGCCAGGTGCCCGACGTGCGACCCGACGCTGGGCACGCCCCAGTGCGCGGCCTCGAGCGCCACGACGGGGCCGGCCTCGTGGCGCGAGGTGACCAGCAGCAGCCGCGCCGAGCGGTAGAGGGGAGCCAGCGCGGCGTGGGGCAGGAAGCCGTGGAAGACGACGTTCGGCCCTAGGCCCAGCTCGACGGCGCGGCGCTGGGCCGCGCCGTGCAGCGTGTCCTCGCCCACCACGTCGAGGGTCACCCTCGGCTCGGCGTCCACGACGAGACGCAGCGCAGCCAGCAGCGTGAAGGGGTCCTTCACGCGGTTGAGGCTGCCGACGAACAGCAGGCGATGGGACACCGAGGTGCCCGCGTCCCCGGTCGGTGCGGCGCTCGCGCGGTCCGCGGCGGGCCGCGGGACGCCGAGCGGCACGACGACGGGCCGGCGCCCGTGCGCCACGGCCAGGCGCTCCATGGGGCCGCTGGCGCAGGTGACCACGGTCGCGCGCCTCATGGCGCCGCCCACCAGCCACCGCGCGCGGCGCGATAGCTGCGCCCCGTACGGCACCTCCGGCAGGCCGACGAGCTCGCCGCCCGCGAGGCTCACGACCGCGGGCACGCCGCGCCGTCCGGCGACCGCCGTCGCCAGCCAGCCGGGCTCGCTCGCCCAGAAGGCGTGTACGACGTCGCACGACTCCCGGTCCAGGGCCCGCGCCAGGGCACGCCGGCGCCACCACAGCGTGCGGCCGGGAAGGTCCGCGAACCGGGCGGGGCGACCCAGGTTCGTGACGCGGGCCCCGAGCAGGCGGTACTCCCGCGGCTCCGCGTACTGACCTAGGGCGAACACGCGCACGTCGTGGCGGCGCACGAGACGCTCGATCAGGGCGAGCAGAACCGGGATCACGCGGCGCTCGCCGCTCGCGTCGACACCGCCAGGCACGACCAGCGCGACGCGCAGCCGCGTCCCCGCGCTTCCCTCCGGGGCCACCTGGAGCGCTCCGGGGCCGGCCCCGTACGCCGCCATGGCCGCTTACCTGCCGCCGCCCAGCACGGCCCGCGCGGCCTTGCGCGCCGCCCGAGCACCGACTCGGCCGAGGTAGACCGGGTACGCCGCCGGCGCGGGCAGGCCCGGGTTCGCGAGGCGCACGAGCCATGGGTTCGGCCGCCACCGCCGCCAGCGCGACCGCAGCCATGGCAGGCTGCTCGCCTGGACGCCCTGCAGGTTCAGTCCGGCCCTGTCGTCGAGGGGCACGCGAGCGGCCAGGGCGGCCAAGCCGGCGCCCGCCGCCGGCGCCAGCCTCTCCACCTTGGCAGGGAGACCGCCGCCGGGTAGCGCGCGGGCGGCCAGTGCCAAGGCGGGGTAGGCCCAGGCCGCGAACGCCTCGTCCAGCTCCCCGACCCCCGTGGCGACGTGCGCGACGTCGCGCCAATGTAGGAGCATGCCGGAGCCGCGCATCAGGTGCAGGGTCGCGTGGGAGGCGAGGTCCGTGACCAGCGCCGCGTCGGTCGGGACCATCGCCGGCTGGCCGAGGAGCCGGCCCTCCTCGGCCGCGGCCCACAGGTAGGGCGCGAGGTCCACGCCGCCGCGGTCGAGCCACACCGATCGCAGCAGCCTGGTGTGCACCTCCACCTCGCGGGGGTTGCCCGGATGGGTGCCGTCGTGGGCCGCTACGCCCTCCCCCGGTCGGCTGAAGGAGCGGTGCCGCGTGTCCGCGGGGTCCACGAGGCCGTAGCCCAGGCGCTCGAGGACCGCGTGCAGACCGGGCTCGTCGGCGGGGCGGACGAGGAGGTCGATGTCCGCCATCGGCCGCAGGGCCGGCTCGCGGTAGCGGGTGAACGCGAGCAGGCCGCCCTTCAGCGGCATCACGGGGATACCGGCCGCCGCCGCGCCGGCCAGTACGGCTGCGAGGTCCGCGGCGAACGCCGCCATGCGGGCGCGGTTCTGGTCGAGCTGCACGGCCGGCCAGCGGACCGTGTCCGTAGCCGCCCACTGCGCCCCGTGGGGGTCACCGCCCGAAGCGTCCGCGGGCGCGCCTGCCGCCCCGCTCCCTTCGGCCACAGCGTCGGCCACGAGCGGCGCCAGGCCCTGGTTGGTAAGCAGGTGTCGCAGCGCGGCGTGGCGGCTCGGCGGCATCGCTGCCAGGTCGCCCAGGAAGGCCTCGGGGTCCGGCCGGCGCAGCCAGCCGAGCACCACGGGCACCAGCTCGCGTGCCTCCCTCAGCCCCATCGGCCCCCCATGGGTCAGCCCCGGTCCTCCGCCGACCGGTCCCACCGCTCCTCCATGAACGCGTCGAGGGCGTCGACCGCCGCGCCCGGCTCGGCGCCGGCGACGAAGCGGTAGACGCCGCGGGCGATCACGTCGTCGAGGCGTAGCTGGTGCCGGTGGGTCCAGCCTACCTGCCACGGCCAGGCGGGCTCGACCACGGCAGCGGCCTCGGCGTCGGTCAGGCGCTCGATCGTGGTCCTGCCCGGCCGGCGCTCGAGCACCAGCACCGGTCCGAGCGGCGCCGAGGTCGCGACGCTGCCCGGCAGCAGGGCGCCCAGGTCGACGTCGAGCTTCAGCTCGCCGTTCGTCTGCTGCCGCGGCTCGAGCGCCGCTAGCTCGGGGAACAGGGTCCGCGCGTCGGGCAGGAGCTGGAGCTGCCACGGCGTGCCCCAGGCCCGCGGCTCCTCCCCGCCGCCCAGGTGCACCGAGTCGTCCGCCACGACCCGGTAGCCCCGCCGCGCCGCGGCGTAGGCGAGGGTCGACTTGCCGGCCCCCGAGGGACCCAGGACCAGAACGCCGCGGTCGCCCCGCGCGAGGCAGGCGCTGTGCAGCGGTACGTAGCCGCGGGCGGGGCCGAGCATGCCCAGCGCCAGCGCGGCGATCACCTGGTGCTGGAGGCGCCACCCCTCCTCGACCAGCGCCGGGCTCACCACGGCGAACGCGCGGCCGGCCAGCACGTCGGCGGCGGCGCTGTCGTGAGGTCCCAGCACGACCGTGAAGAGGTGGGCGTGGGTGCGGAACACCGGACGCGGCGCGAGGGGCGCCGGGTCGGCGGGGGCGTGCACGAGCACGCGCAGCACGAGCGGCTCGACGCTCCCGTCCGACGGCGGCCCGAAGCGCCCGAACAGCTCCTCGGCGAGGCGCACGACCCTCTCGTCGTTGCTCTCGCACAGCAGCGCCTCGCCCGCCAGACGGAAGGTGCGGGTACAGGTCGGCACGAGGCGCTCGAGCAGGGCGTCGGGCGGCAACGCCTTGGCGGGCCGGGCGGGGCCGGCCGCGGCACCCACGCCGGGTAGCGTCTCGTCGCCCTGGCCCGGCTCGGTCGCGGCCCGCCGGGCGGGGCCGGCCGCGCCGGGGCGAGCGGGGTCGCCGCCCATCACCAGCGCCCGCCCGTCGTGACGATGCCGCGCTGGAGGGCGCGCTGGGCCAGGAAGAACGCCAGGCCGACCGGCAACAGCGCGACCAGCGACACGGGGATCACGTACTGCGGCTGGCTGACGTAGAGGCCATCGAAGAACGCGAGGCCGAGGGACACCGTGAACGTGGACTCGCGCGTGAGGTAGACGAGCGGCTCGAGGAACTCGTTGTACGCGCCGACGGCGGCGAACACCGCCACGACGGCCACCGCCGGACGCGCCAGGGGAAGGGCCACGTGCCAGTAGGCGGCCAGCGGGCTGCAGCCGTCGAGCTCGGCGCTGTCGAACAGGTCGCGCGGCAGGCTCCGGAAGAACTGGCGGAAGAGGAAGACGTAGAAGGCGTTCGCGAAGAAGTGCGGCACGACCAGCGGCAGGTACGTGCCGACCCAGCCGAGGCGGCTGAAGAGCACGAAGGTGGGCAGCAGCGTGACGGCGCTGGGCAGCATCACCGTCGACAGGAGCAGCGCGAACAGCACGCCCTTGCCGCGCGCCGCCAGGGTCGCGAAGGCGTAGCCGACGAGCGAGGACGACAGCACCGTGCCGACCACGGTCAGGGCCGCCACCAGCGCCGTGTTCAGCATGAAGCGCCCGAAGTCGAGCAGGCTCCAGGCCTCCGTGAGGTTCGCGAGCGTCAGGCGCTCGGGCAGCCAGCCGGCGCGCGGCTGGAAGAGCTCGGCAGCGGGCCGGAACGCCGCCAGCACCAGCCACGCGAGGGGCACGACGAACGGCAGCGCGGCCAGCACCGTGGCGGCGTGCTCGAGCGTGGTCCTCGGCCGGCTCACGTGCCCTCGCGCAGGTAGAAGACGCGCCGCTCGAAGAGCCGGAACTGGCCCAGCGTGAGGAGCGCCACGAAGGCCAGGAGGGCCACGGCCAGCGCCGCCCCGTAGCCGAACCGGCCGTGCGTGAAGGCGCTCTGGTAGAGGTAGAGCGGCAGCGTGAGCGTGGCGTTGTTCGGTCCCCCGCCGGTGAGCACGTAGGTGGGCGTGAAGACCTGGAAGGCGCCGATCAGGTTGACGACGCCCAGGTAGAAGGTCGTCGGCGACACGAGCGGCCAGGTCACGTGGCGGAAGCGCCGCCACGGGCCGGCGCCGTCGAGCTGGGCGGCCTCGTGGAGCTCGCGCGGCACGGCCTCGAGGGCGGCGAGGTAGACGACCATGTTCACGCCCACGCCCCATAGGCCCAGCAGGATCAGCGTCGGCATCGCCCACGCCTCGCTGTGCAGCCAGCCGGGTCCCCTCACGTCCAGCGCC
Organism: Trueperaceae bacterium; assembly: GCA_035306665.1. Classification (GTDB taxonomy): domain Bacteria; phylum Deinococcota; class Deinococci; order Deinococcales; family Trueperaceae; genus DASRWD01. The sequence continues at coordinate 263 of DATGNP010000079.1, read as the reverse complement.
GCGAGGAGACCGTTGACGAGCCCGAAGCGCGGGTTGAAGACCCAGCTCCACAAGAGCGCCGTCGCCACGCCGGAGAGGACCGCGGGCAGGAACACGAGCGTGCGGAAGACCCTCACGCCGCGCCGCGGCCGGTGCAGCAGGAGCGCGAGCGCCAGCCCGATGGCCAGGCCGAGGGGCACGAGGCCGGCGGCGTAGTAGGCGGTGTTCACCAGGCTGCGGGCGAAGAGCGGGTCGCGGGCGAGCGCGGTCAGGTTCTCGAGCCC